>NZ_CP007597.1:3026754-3326754 GCF_000661955.1 Stenotrophomonas rhizophila | reverse complement strand
TCGGCAGCGCGCCACTCAGCCGGCGCCGGAATGCCTGCACCTGGCTGGGGCGTGGCGCGATGTAGGTGTAGCGCCGGGTCGCGCTGTCCAGCAGCTGCAGGATCAGGTGGGTCTTGCCCGCGCCTGCATAGGCGTCCAGGTCGATGTGTTCGTCATCGTTGGCCACGATCGCGCGCAGTGCACGGGCCTGCTCGGCGGTGTAATCGTGGGTGCGCTCGACATAGGCCGGGGCCTGCGCAACGTCGATCCCGACGTCGTCGGGTTCTTCACCGGCGGCGTCGGTATAGAAACGGATGGTGTGCGGCTCCAGCGTGGTACGGCAGGCCGCCTGGAACGGGTCCACCGGGTAGTCCGCCGGCGACATCCGGCAGAACTCGGCCACCACCGCGTCCGGGCCCAGCACCACACTCTGTGCGGCCAATGCCTGCAACGCGTCGTTGAGCTGGCCAGGCATGCCGGCGGCCAGGGCCTTGAACTGGGCATCGGCATCGTCGGGCTGCGCGGCGAACAGCGCACAGGCCTGGTCGATCAGCCGGGTCAATGCGGCGCTGTGATGGGCGCGCCCCTGGCACAGGGCTGCGGCGAACAGGCCGGCACGCTCCAGCGCGCTGGCCGGGATCTGCCCCACATCAAGGAACGCGGCAAGCGCTGTTTCGCTCAGCGGCAGGAAATACACGGGTTGGGTCGGCAGGGGCATTGCAGGGGCAGTCGGACGGCTGCCGGCACGGTAGCAGATGCACCCCGGCTGCGCGTGCAACCGGGGTGCGTTGGCTTATGCTGCGGCAGTGCCCGGCACCTGCCCGGGTCGCCGTGCCCCGTCCAGCATCACCCGGATCAAGGACCTGTCCATGTTGTTCTTCCTGCTGTTGCTGGCCATCACTGTGGTGAGTGTCTGGATTGTCTTCCTGGGCGGCGCCGAGCGCATGCAGGGGCTGTTTTCGCTGCTCAGCTTCGACCTGGTCGATCTATTCACCGAACCGCTGACCGTGCAGCAGGTGCGCCTGTGCACGGCGATCACCTGGTGCATCGCGGTGGTCATCATCGCGGTGGTCGGCCTGCGCTGATCACATCGCGCTGCCCACCGGGGTGATCCGGCGCGCGTCCTGTTCGGCCTTCACCTGGCGCCACCACGGCGTGCCGGGCTGCGGTGCGTCCAGGTCCAGGCGTTCGCCCATGCCCGGCGTTGCCAGCGGAATGGCGCGCTGCCGCGCCAGTGCGCTGACCCGTTCAAACGGCTCGTCCCACTGGTGCAGGGCCAGGTCGAAGGTGCCGTTGTGGATCGGCAGCAGCCAGCGGCCCCGCAGGTCCTGGTGGGCCTGCACGGTCTGCTCGGGCTGCATGTGCACGAACGGCCACTTGGCGTCGTAGGCACCGGTTTCGATGAAGGTGACGTCGAACGGCCCGTAGCGCTCGCCAATCTGGCGGAAGCCGTCGAAGTAGCCGGTGTCGCCGCTGAAGAACAGGCGCAGGCCGTCATCCAGGATTACCCACGACGCCCACAGCGTGCGGTTGCCGTCGCGCAGCCCGCGGCCGGAGAAGTGCTGGGCCGGGGTGGCCGCGAAGCGCACGCCGTCCACCTCGGTTTCCTGCCACCAGTCCAGCTGGCGCACGCGGTCGCGCGGCACGCCCCAGGCGATCAGCCGGTCGCCCACGCCCAGCGGGGTCAGGAACACATCGGCGCGGCTGGCCAGGTACTTGATGGTGGCGCGGTCGAGGTGGTCGTAGTGGTCGTGCGAGAGCAGCACGCCACGGATGGGCGGCAGGTCGTGCAGCGCGATCGGCGGGGCGTGGAAGCGCTTGGGACCCATCCACTGCACCGGCGAGGCACGCTTGGAGAACACCGGGTCGGTCAGCCACCAACCGCCGCGCAGCTTCACCAGCAGGGTCGAATGGCCCAACCGGTACAGGCTGTGCTCGGGGGCACTGGCCAGCTCGGCGGCGGTGATCGCGCGCACCGGTGGCGGCGCGGGCGGCGTGGTGCCTGCGGGGCGGTCGAACAGGAATTCCCACAGCAGCTTGAGCGTACCGGTCACGGTTTCCTTGGGCTTGGGGGCAACGTTGGCGAAGTGGCCGTCGTGCATCTGCGGCGACTGGTCATTGGGGGCGATAGGCACGGTCAGGGTCATCCCGATAAGTACGGTGAGGGAGAAGGCAAGGGCAAGCAGGGGGAGGGCTCTCATGCGGTGCCTTCTGGTTTATGAGTGTGTACGCACTCATTTAATGGAGGAAAAAACGGGTTCATCGTTGGATGCCTTTCCAGAACAGGTCGAACCCGGCCTGCTGCAGCGTGGCGGCGTGTGGGGGGTCGGCCGCCATCGCCTCCAGCGTGGTTTCCAGCAGGTTGATCAGCACCCGGCCCAGGTAGAACGGCAGCCGTTCGGGATCGATGTGGCTGGCCAGGCTGGTTTCCAGCGCCTGCAGCATGCTGCCGAACAGGCCCGCGCATTCGCTGCGGGTGTGCGCGCTGATGCGCTCGGACACCTTGAGCTGGCGCAGCGCCATGCGATCGATGGGGTAGGTCGAGCCCCATGCGATCAACGCATTCCAGGCATGCAGCACCAGGTCGCGGGCGTCGGCCTGGTCCGGGAAGTCCGCGCCGAGCACCATGGCCAGCCGGGTTTCCAGACGCACGAACAGCGCGTTGAGCAGCGCGTCCTTGGTCTCGAAGTAGGTGAACACCGTGCCTTCGGCCACCTTGGCCGCCCGTGCGATCTGCGCCGTGGACGCGCCAATGCCCTGCGCGGCCACCAGTTTGGCGGTAGCGTCGAGGATAGCGTCGCGTTTCTGTTCGCTGAGCGGGCGGGCCATGGGAATGAGTAAGTGAGTGCTTGCTCATTTATAGGCGCGCGACCTTCCCGGCGCAAGTGCTGGCGGCCGCGCTGGCGGGTTTTGTTCAGCCACGCCGGACCGGGGGCTTGATCGGCCGGTGGCCCCCGCGTGACCATGCCGGCCTGTTCACCTTGGGACCCTGAAATGGCGCCCGCCGCCCCGATCACCTTGCGCACCCCGCGCCTGCTGCTGCGCGCGCAGGCCATCGCCGATTTTCCCGCGTATGCCGCGTTCCTGGCGTCGCCGCGCGCAATCGGGCTGGGCGGTCCGTTCGACCTGCGCGCGGCATGGGGCATGTTCTGCCACGACCAGGCCTGCTGGCACTTCTTCGGCCACGGTGCGCTGATGATCGAGCACGCCGACACCGGCACCTGCCTGGGGCAGATCGGCATCAACGACGGCCCGTTGTTTCCGGAAAAGGAGCTGGGCTGGCTGCTGTATGCCGGCCACGAGGGGCACGGCTATGCCACCGAGGCGGCGCAGGCCATGCGCGACTGGGCCTTCGGCACGTTGGGCGTGGCCACGCTGGTCAGCTACGTGGCGGCCGACAACCCCGGTTCGGCGCGGGTGGCCCAGCGGCTGGGCGGAACGCTGGATGCCGGCGCCCCGCGCAGCGATCCGCACGATCGGGTGTACCGCTACGCGCGCTGAGCCCTGCCTGCGTTGCCATCCCGTCCGCCGGGGTCTATAAGGCGGTTCTGGTCTGCTTCCGGAAGGCGTACACCATGCCAACGCGATCGACACCGTCTGCCACCACTCCGCCCGCCAACGCCGCGCCGCGCCTGTTGGCCGGCGGCAATCCGCAGATTGCCAAAGGCGAGGGCGACGCGCCCGTGCAGGCCTACATCGCGGCGATGCCCGGCTGGAAACGCGCCGTGGGTGAACGCCTGGATGCCCTGATCAGCGCGGCGGTGCCGGGCGTGCGCAAGGCGGTGAAGTGGAATTCACCGCTGTATGCCGCCGGCGATGACGGCTGGTTCCTGAGCCTCCATTGCTTCACCGGGTACATCAAGGTGGCCTTCTTCCGCGGCACCGCGCTGAAGCCGGTGCCGCCGGAGCCGTCGAAGAGCCAGGACACGCGCTACCTGCATATCCGCGAAACGGTGCCGTTGGATGAGGCGCAGTTCAGCGCCTGGGTCCGCCAGGCCAGCCGCCTGCCCGGCGAGCGCATGTAACCGGCCCGCGTGCCGGTGGCGCCTTCCAACCGTCATCCCTGCCAGGACATTCCCATGACCAAGGCTACCTCCAGCGTCACCCCGAGCGCATCGGCCGACACGGAGGGGCCTTCGGCTGCGCAACTGATCGACGCGAAGATTGCCGGCCTCGACGACTGGCGCGGCACCACTCTGGCACGCGTGCGCCGCATCATCCAGCAGGCCGACCCGGCCGTGGTGGAAACGGTGAAGTGGCGCGGCGTGCCGGTCTGGGAGCACGACGGCATCCTGTGCACCGGCGAAATCTATGCGCGCGCGGTCAAGATGACCTTCGCCAAGGGCGCCGCACTGGCGGACCCGGCCGGGCTGTTCAACGCGAGCCTGACGGGCACCACGCGCCGGGCGATCGATCTGCATGAAGGCGAGACCATCAACGCGACGGCCTTGAAGGCGTTGATCCGTGCGGCGGTGGCAGCGAACGTGGCGGCCACGACAGCGAAAACGCCGCCAGCGCGCAGACGTACCGCAACAAAGACGCCAGCGGACACGCGTGCCGCGGCGCCAACCAGCAGGCCACGCACTCCGCGGCGATAGGTGGTCGCACGCCGGCCGCGAGGCGCATCGTTGCCCACATGACAGTGGCGCGGTGGCAGCCACCGGCGGATTCGGCAAAGATGGGGGCTGCCTTGTCGCCGTGTAGCGGCGATGTCGGCTCTCCCCCATTGAAACTGGATCTGCCTGTGCTGAGTGTTGTTGGTGTGTTGCTTGCGCTGTACGTGGTGTGGCGTGTGGTGTGGCCGTTGCGGGTGTCGCTGTCGCTGCGCGGCCCGCTTGGATTGCTGGTGGTGTCGCTGGCCCTGCATCACCGCATCGTGGCCCGGTTCGCCAGCACCATGGCCTCGCCGGAACTTCCCAAGCCGGTCATCGCGGTGCTGGCCACCGGCTTCACCGCGCTGCTGATCGGCGCGCTGGCGGTACTGCTGCTGGATATCCTGCTGCTGGGCGCGCGCCTGTTGCGCCGCCCCCGTGCCACCGCCGCACTGCGCACCCCATGGCTGCGGCCAGCCGCGATGGGCGCTGCACTGGTGGTATCGGCCTATGGCATCTGGCAGGGCATGGCCGTGCCGCAGACGCGGCAGATCGAGGTGACCCTCGATGGCCTGCCGGCACAGTTCGACGGCTACCGCGTGCTGCAGCTCACCGACATCCACGCCAGCCGCCTGCTCACCGGTGGCTGGGTGGCCCAGGTGGTGGCCAACAGCAATGCGCTGTCGCCGGACCTGGTGGTGATCACCGGTGACCTGATTGACGGCACGGTGGCGGCACGTGCCGCCGACTTTGCCCCGCTGGCCGGGCTGCGCGCCCCTGATGGTGTCATCGCCATCACCGGCAACCACGAGTACTACGCGCAGTACGCCGACTGGATGCAGGCGTTCCGCGCGCAGGGCATGCAGGTGCTGGAGAACTCCCACACCGAGGTCCGCCGCGACGGCGCCGTGCTGACCATTGCCGGTGTCACCGACCCGGTGGCCGTGCGCTATGGCCTGCCCATGCCGAACTTGGCCGCCGCACTCGCCGGCGCCGATCCGCGCGCCCCGGTGATCCTGCTCGACCACCGCCCGGGTGCGGCGCGCGCGAACGCCGCGCACGGCGTTGCACTGCAGTTGTCCGGGCATACCCACGGCGGTCACATCCTGGGCATGGACCAGCTGGTCAAGCACGCCAACGGTGGCTACGTGTCCGGGCGCTACACGGTGGACGGCATGACCCTGTATGTCAGCAACGGCGCCGGTTTGTGGGCCGGATTCGCGGCGCGCATCGGCGTACCGTCGGAGATCACGCTGATTACGCTGCGCCAGGGCGCGGCCAGCCACACCGCAGCTGAACGCCCCGGCTTGGCAAGCCCGCAGGGAATTGCGACGCTTGCGCGCTGATACGGCGGAAGAACGCGGATGAAAGCAATGCGCAACGTGCTGGGAACGATGATGGTGCTGGCCACCACCGGTGGCTGTGCGCTGCACGGCGATGCGCTGCGCAGTGCACCTGCGGCGGCGGTGCCGGCGGCAGGCGTGGTCCTGCCCGATACCGAGAGCTGGAGCGTGCATGATCCGGCCGGGCGCGATTACCCGATCTGGGTGGCGCTGCCGGCCAGCTACGCGCAGCACCCGGAGCGGCGCTACCCGGTGCTGTTCGTCACCGACGCGCTGTACAGCTTTCCGCTGGTGCGCAGCGTGCGCAACCTGGTGGGACAGGGCGGCGCCAACCTGGAAGATTTCATCCTGGTCGGGCTGCCGCCGCAGCAGGGGCTGACCTCCAAGCAGAGCCGCTCGCGCGACTACACGCCCACCCAGCCGCAGCGCACTGCCGACGACGACTACAGCAACGACGTGGTCTACGGCGGTGCCGCGCACTACCGCGATTTCCTGGCCACGCACGTGTTGCCCGCGGTGGACGCGCGCTACCGCACCGATCCGGCACGGCGCAGTTTCGCCGGGCATTCCTACGGGGGTCTGTTCGGCACCTATGTGCTGCTCACGCGCCCGCAGATGTTCCAGACCTACATCCTGTCCAGCCCCTCGCTGTGGTTCGACGGGCACTATATCGACCGCCTTGAAAAGGACTACGCGCAGCAGCACCGCGCACTGCCGGCACGGGTACTGCTGGCGATCGGTAGTGAAGAGACGCCCACGCCCGATACGGTAGATGGCCCGCGCAACGACATGGTGCGCGATACGCAGGCCTTCGCCGATCGCCTGCGCCAGCGCGGCTACCAAGGCTTGCAGGTGGACAACCGGGTGGTCCCGGCCGAAGACCACCTCACCGTGTACCCCAGCACGCTGACCCGCGCGCTGCTGCAGGTTTACCCGGGCACCGGACCGTACAACGGCGGCTGAGCATGCAGACCGTGCGCACCGTGCCGTTGTTTGACGCCCGTTGCAGCCACTGCGGTGAGGCGTTTGCCCATCCCAGCCTGGGCGATGCGGTGTACGGCGCGCTGATGCTGTGCAGTGTGGACGGACGCCAGCACGCGATCGTGGACGGCTTCAGCGCGGTGCCGGCGCAGGTCGCCGCGTTGCTCGCGGACGATCAGGACACCGCGCTGTGGCCGGTGCTGGCCGCGTTGGCCGATCCCCCCGCAGGCTCGTCCTGGTCGGTAGAACTGCATTGCCCGCACTGCGGTCAGCCTGATCCGGCCTTCCAGGAAGGCACGCGCCGCGGCATGGCGGACATTCCGCTGGCCCGCTTCGGCCAGTGGGCAGCGGGCGACCTGGCCGCGCAGGTCGCACGGCTCGCGGATCACCAGCGCTGAGCCCACCCGATCAGGCCAGGGCGGTGTCCTGCAGCGATATCGCGGTAGCCAGTTCCGGTGCCAGCGCGTGTGCCACGGCCATGCGCAGCATCGCCGGGCTGACGTGGCGGCGGTGCACCCGGTTGATCGCCGCCATGTACAGGCGGCCGAACGCGTTGAGCGTACGCACCCGGGTGCCCAATGCGATCACCGCCGCACCATCGTCCAGCACCTGCACGCGCACGCACGAGCGGAACTGCAGGTGGCGGTCGTCGGCGCCGAGCAGGACTTCGGCGCTGCGATCGGCGGCGTCGGTGACCTGGGCATGCACCGGGAAGCGACCGGCGAAACGCTCGCCGGGCCCGTTAGACAGCAGCGAGGACACCGGGCAGCCCAGCGACGAGGTGCGCAGCCGCAAGGGGGTCACCAGCACATTGCGCAGGGCCATCAGCCGACCCACGCCCGGCGGTGGGTTGCGGACGAATCCCTCCAGCACCGCTTCCAGCAGCGCACGCGCCGAGTGCCCGCCGAGGCTGTGGGCGGGCAGGGTGAGATAGGTGTAATCCTGGTGGTCGAAGCCCTGCGGCAACGCCTGCCGCAGCAGTGAATCTGCCGGCGCTGCGGGTTGCGTGGCCAGCGTGCCGCATGCTGCGCGCTGCCCGATGTAGCCATGGGCAGGGCGCAACCATGCCAGGCTGCTGCGCACCCGGCCGACCAGGTCGCGGCTGCCGGCGCAGCAGCGGGCCAGTACCGACGCGGCCGGTGCGCGCAGCGACAGCGTCACCCGCGGAAGCTGGTCCAGGTCGGTCTGGTCAAGCAGCTGCTGCAACGCCGGCGGCAGGGTGTCGGTCAGGGAAGGAATATCGGCGGCGCCTGCATCGATGCGCGCACGTTGCGCCTCGCTCAATGCACCACTGCGCTCATCGGCATGGCAGGACAACGCAAACAGCGCCGGGTGCCGGGGATGACGCGACACGAACTGGTGCCAGGTACCGCTGCCAAAGCGCACGGTGAACAGGCAGTCCGGCTGCACGTCGATGCAGCGCAGGGCGCGCACGAAGGCGGCCGGGTCCTGCAGCAGCTGTGCGTCGGACACGGTGGAAAAACGCAGCTGGGCGCCGCCGCTGCCGGCAATGGCGGTGAACATGCGCGGGCCGGCATGGCGATGGAACGGATGCCCCTTGCGGCCTACCGAGAACGAGTACAGCGACGAGGCATCGCCGTGCGCCAGGTGCATGCCGCCCAGTCGCGCAGAGGGTTCATCCAATGCGTCGACGAAGCGCGGATGCTGCGCCTGGCGCAGGCCCGCATCGCGCAGCAGCGCATCGCCGGCACCGATCCCAAGCTGGGCGATCAACGCCACCTCGACCGGGCTGCCATCGCCGCAGGAGGGCAGGCTGATGCTGGGAAACGAACGACTCACGTGGGCGGTGTCCAGCATGCCGATCTCCTTGTCGTTGGGTCGCTCAGCTCACGCGGTGGGTTTGCGGCGGGCACGGGCGCGGCTTTCGCGCTGCAGCGGGCCGCCCACCGGACAGACCTCGGCGGCCCACGCGAACAGGGTATTGGCCAGCGTGTCGGGCACCTGCCGGAAATACACGAACTGGCCGCGCTTCTCGCGCTCGATCAGCCCGGCGTCTTCCAGGATGCGTAGGTGGCTGGACAGCGCCGGCTTGCTGAAATCGAAGCGCTCGCCCAGCTCGCCCGCGCTCAACTCGCCGCCATTGAGGTAGGCCAGGATCTGCCGACGTGCGGTGGAGGCGAGGGCTTCGAAGATGCGGTCCATGGGTGGTAATTAACTAATTCGTTAACTGATGGTGTTCCGTTGGTGGGCGGCTGTCAAGCGCCTTTCTTCGCCTTGCCAACCGCCACGTCCCGGCCACCGTCACCACACGGTCATCTTCAGCGCCTACCTTGCGCCGCACTTCCGGGGGTGGGGCGAGGCCGTGGCCGAACACGCAAGACGGCGCCTGGCGCGCATGTTCGTTGAGCACGCGCCGGTGCTGCGGGGCTTCTTCGCGCGGCGTGGTGCGCGCCAGGAGGCCGAAGACCTGGTGCAGGAAACCTACCTGCGCCTGCTGCGCGCGCACGACGGGCAGGGCGGGGAGATCGCCAACCCGGAGGCCTACCTGTTCACCGTCGCGCTGAACCTGGCGCGTGAGCAGGCCGCACGGCGACGCTGGTCGGTGCTGCCGATCGAGGACATCGAGCATCTCAGCCAAGGCCTTCCCAGCGAGGAAAGCGTGGAAGATGCCGCCGAGCGCGAACAGCGCAGTACGCACCTGCAGGCGCTGCTGGCCACGCTGCCCGCGCACACCCGTGCGGTGCTGGTGATGCAATACCGCGATGGAATGAGCTACAAGCAGATCGCCGAGCGCCTCGGGGTGTCCACGCACATGGTGAAGAAGCACGTGGTGCGGGGCTTGTCGGTATGCCGCCGCGCACTGGGCCATGGAGCACGGCCATGGTGAACGAGATTCGCCGGCATCCGTCGGCGCTGACCGCCGTGGCCGCGCGGTGGCACGCGCTGCAGCGCGAGGGTGCGCTGGACGCGGCACAGCAGCGCGCCTTCATGCAGTGGCTGCTGGTATCGCCTGACCACCTGCGCGAATACATGGCCATCAGTCAGGTGGCAGGCGCTCTGGGCGACGCGCTGCGCAGCATGCCCATCGACCTGGAGGCGCTGATTGCCGCCCCGGCGCCCAGCGAGGCCGGCGACAACGTGGTCCGCCTGCCACTGCGGCGAAGTCCGCCACCGGCGCCCGCGCCGCGCCGTGCGCGCCGGCATCTGCCTGGGCTGGCGGCTGCGGCAACCCTGTTGTTGGCACTGGGCATCGGGGCACACCTGGCGTGGCCGCAGAACCTGCACTACATCGCGGCGCATGGCGCACCACGCCAGGTCGTGCTGCCCGACCAGACGGTGCTGCACCTCAACGCAGAGAGCGAGGTCAGCGTGCGCTACACCCTGCTGGGCCGCCGCGTGGAGCTGGAACGCGGCCAGGCAAGCTTCGTGGTCGCCGCCGACCGCCGCCCCTTCGCCGTGCACGCCGCCGGTCTGCAGGTAACCGATATTGGTACGACGTTCGACGTTTCGCTGCTGCGTGAGCAGGCCCGCATCGGGGTCAGCGAAGGCCGCGTGCAGGTGCGTGGCGACGGCGGGCGGGGCCGCATGCTGGCCGATCTGGTGGCCGGCCAGACGGCGCAGGTGGACTACCGCGACCAGCGCGTGCGCATCGACCGCGAGGATCCGGCCACCATGACCGCGTGGTGGCAGGGGCGCATCGTGTTCCGCGATGTGCCGCTGCGTGAGGTGGCCGACCGCTTCAACCGCATCAACGAGCAGCGGCTGCTGGTGAGTGACGCCGCCGGCGCGTTGCGTCTGACCGGCAACCTGCGCGCGGGCGATCTTGCCTCGCTGCGTGCCTTCCTGGACCAGCAGCCCACGCTCACCACGACAGAAACAGGCCAGGGCATCTACGTGCGCACCCGTGCCCCCGCCCACGCCGGCGCATACGAACACTGAGCATTGCGAGGCGGTGCTGCGCAGGAAAATGTTGCATGCCGATGTCAGTAGCGCGGCACGTACGGCCAGCACGCTGTCAGAAAAAATTCATCAAGAAAGCGGTGCCCGATCCGCGCTGTGCACCGTCGTAGTCAGGGCATGCGCGAACGATCCCGTTGCGCGCCACCGCCATTCCCAGACTGGATTCCACGATGCGTCGCACTCTGTTCCTCTCGATCGCCCTTGCCCTGCAGGCAGCCGCCGGCACCGCCGCCGCCGAACCCGCCCGTGCTGCCACGCAGGCCATTGCCGCCCAGCCGCTGGACAGCGCACTGAACGCCCTGTCGCGGCAGACCGGCCTGCAGTTCGTGTACAGCGCGCAGGTGGCGGGCAACCCGCGCTCCCCCGGCGTGCAGGCCGGGCTGTCGGCCGATGCGGCACTGGCCCGGCTGCTGTCGGGCACCGGGCTGCGCTACCGCTATCTCAATGCGACCACGGTCACCATCGAAGCGGACTCCGGCGGCACGCCAACCTCGTCCCTGCCGGACGCGGCTGCACCGTCACTGGCCGCGGCCACGCCGATGGCACCCACTGCGGAAGGCATGGGCGCGCAGAATCTGGAAACCATCCAGGTCACCGGCAGCTACAGCCGCAGCCTGGAACAGGCGGTGGACCTCAAGCGCGCCAACATCGGCTTCTCCGATTCGATCGTGGCCACCGACGTGGCCGACTTTCCCGAGCAGAACCTGGCCGAAGCGCTGCAGCGCGTGCCGGGCGTGACCATCGAGCGCAGCAAGGGGCTCGGCACGAAGGTCAACGTGCGCGGGTTGCCGTCGGAGTACACGCTGGTGTCGATCAACGACCTGGCCACCGCCTCGGGCAGTGGCGGGCGTGACGTCGAGTTCGACATGTTCGCCTCGGAGATCATCCAGCAGGTCACGGTGCAGAAGTCACCGACCGCCGCCGACGAGGAAGGTGGCATTGCCGGCGCTGTGAAAATCTCCACCGCGCGGCCGTTCGACTACAAGGAACGCAAGCTGGTGCTGTCGGCCGAGGGGGCGCACAACAGCATCTCCGAAGAGGTCGACCCGCGGTTTGCCTTCCTGGCCGCCGATACCTGGGGCGACTGGGGCGGGCTGGTGTCCTTCTCCAAGGCCAAGCGCACCAACCGCACCGATTCCACCTCGGGCATCAACTTCCGCCCGATGTCGCGCTTCCTCGGCGCGTCCGGCACGCGCGGCACGCAGGCGGCGGCAGTACTGGCGCGCGACGCCGGGGTGAACGTGCAGAACCGCACCAACACCGATGAAACCAATCTGATCGTGTTCCAGGACAAGGTGGGCGATCGTGTCTACCTCAACGAGCAGGACAAGTGGGGCGCCACCGCGTCGCTGCAGTACCAGCCCAGCAGCACCTTCAGCGTTACCTTCGACGCCATGCTGGGCGGCTACGACACCACCGAAGACGAGTACGACGCCGCCGCGTACTCGGCCTCCAGCCGCAGCACGCTCGATACCATCCACGATTACGATGCCACCACCCTGTCCGAGTACGGCATGGTGGTGCTGCGTGATGTGTCCTACACCGCCACCCAGCACGAGATGCTGAGCAAGGAACGGATCAACAAGACCGACTACAGTCAGTACAGCGTGGCGCTGGACTGGAAGGGCGAGGACTGGCACGTCGATGCGATGGCCGGCTTCTCCGGCGCCGAGAAGACCTCCGATTTTTCCAACCTCAAGCATGTGGCGTACGCACCGTCGCGGACCCGATGGACCGGGCGCAGCGGCGAGACCGTTCCCAGCGCCGCGTCCAACGGCTTTGACATGTACAACTCGCCGGACAAGTACCTGTTCGAGGCCTACGAAACCACGCTGGAGAAGGTCAAGGACGACAAGTACGCCGCCCAGGTCAATGTCACCCGCATGCTCGACCTGGCCTTCCTGCCCGCGCTGCACAGCGTGACGTTCGGCGCACGCTACACCGACAAGTCCAAGCAGCGGCAGTACGGTGAGCTGAAGATCACCGGTCCCGCCGCCGGCGACAGCGCCTGGGTGAACAAGCGCACCCTGGCCGACAGCCCGCTGCAGTGGATCAGCGACATCGTTCCCGGCGGTGACTACTCCATCAAGGACCTCGACTGGCAGCAGGTCTCCAACGACTACGCACGCAGCGCCTTCCGCTACCCCGGTTTCCACACCCCCTTCGATGCAGGGCAGTACTACCAGGTGGATGAGAAGGTCACCAGCCTGTATGCGATGACCGATTTGGCCTTCGACATCGGCAGCGTCCCGGTCACCGCCAATGCAGGCGTGCGTTACGTGGACACTGCGGTCACCTCGTTCGGCTACCACCCCATCCAGCGCCCCGACGGCAGCACCGGCTACACCGACACCCCGGTGTCCAAGGACGGCAGCTATGACGACCTGCTGCCCAGCCTGAACATGACCGCCGAGCTGGCCCATGGACTGCTGCTGCGCGCGGCGGCGTCCAAGACCATGATGCGCCCGGCGCTGACCGACATCGCCTACAAGCGCACCGCCAGCTGGAGCTCGTTCCGCTTCACCGACGGCAACCCGGACCTCAAGCCCACCTACGCCAAGCAGTGGGAAGTGGGCCTGGAACAGTACCTGGACAACGGTGCCCTGCTGGCCGCCTCGTACTTCCGCAAGAACATCGACGGCGTGGTGATCAACTCCTTCACCGGCATCGTGCCCGACGTGGCGGTGTACAACGCCAACGGCAGCCTCAACGGCATCTACGATTTCGACGTGTACCAGCCGGTCAACGCCAAGGGGGCCTACCAGGTGGATGGCGTGGAGCTGGTGGCGCAGCTGCCGCTGGGCATGTTCCACCCGCTGCTGGATGGCTTCGGCATCAACGCCAACTACACCATGCTCGACAGCTCGCTGGCGGGCGAGTCCTCGCTGGGCATCCGCACGCCGATGCCGGGCCTGTCGGAGAAAACCTGGAACCTTACGGCGTACTACGAGAACAGCCGCTTCGACGCCCGGGTGTCGTACAACCACAAGGACGAGTACGTCGAATCGATCGGTTATGACATGTACCCGATCTGGCGCGATGCCTACGGCCAGCTGGATGTATCGATCGGTTACCGCATCACCGACACCCTCAAGGTCAGTCTGAAAGGCATCAACCTGACCAACGAGATCACCAGCGGCTACACCATGGATCCATCGTTCCCGACCATGTACGAAGCATCCGGTCGTCGCATCAGCCTGGGCCTGCGCGCCGACTTCTGACCGCCGCATGCCCTGCACGCGCGGCCGACGCGCTCGGCCGCGCGCGTGCCGGCTTACACGAACAAGGACACCCATGCGTGAATTGATTCTGCTGGCCGCACTGCTTGCGGCCGGCCCGGCGCCGGCCGCCGTTCCCTCCATCGCGCCGGACGACGGCCGCCATTGGTTGGCCGGCGACCACCACGTACACAGCGAGTGGAGCGTGGACTGGGACCGCAGCACCACCCCGCCCACGCCGATCCGCGGCGGCGATTCGTCTTACACCCGCAGCCGCAACGCCGTGCAGGCACAGGCCTTCGGGCTGCGCTGGGTGGTGCATACCGACCATGGTGGGCCGGGCCACTCGGCGGTGACCCGGGACCATGCTTACCCGGCGTTGCTGCAGGCGCGCGCCGACGTGCCGGGCCTGATCCAGTTCAATGGCATGGAGTTCGACGTACCGGCCGGTGAGCACGCGTCGCTGATCATTGCGCCGGGGCCGGACGAGCGCGACCAGCTGGTCACGGTGGAGCGGGATTTCAGCCGCGGCGAGCCGTTGGTCGACGGCAGCCGTAATACCCAGCAGGACATGCTGGCCGCGCTGTCGCACCTGCGCACGCTCTCGCCATTGCCACTGATGCTGATCAACCATCCGTCGCGTACTGCAACTGGCGTCGGGCAGTGGGGCGAGGTTGCCCCGCAGGAGCTGCGCAGCTGGCACGATGCGGCGCCGCAGCTGCTGGTCGGCATGGAAGGTGCACCCGGTCACCAGGCCACGCGCGACGAGCGTGGCCTGTACCGCAACGGCGCCGCGCCCACCTTCGGTGGCTTCGACCAGATGACCGCCACGGTGGGGGGCGTATGGGACCAGCTGCTTGCCGAGGGACGCCGCTTCTGGGTCACCGCCAGTTCCGATTCGCACGTGAACCAGCGCGACGGCGGCAGCGACTTCGATCCGGGCGAGTACAGCAAGACCTACGTGTGGGCGCGACCGGTTGCCGATGACGTGCTGGACGGGCTGCGCGGCGGCCGCACGTTCGCGGTCACCGGCGACCTGATCGATGCGCTGGACCTGCAGGTACAGGCGGACGACGGCAGCGGCCCGGTCGGCCGCATGGGCGATACGCTGCCGATGAAGCGCGGCGCGCGCATGCGGGTGCAGCTGCGCGTGCATCAGCCCACCGTCGCCAACGCGGTGGGCCAGCGCCCTGCGTTGCAACACCTTCAGCTGATCGTGGGCAGCCCGGGCGACGGCGGGCCACAGATGCTGACCCGCCGTTTCACCGCCGCCGACTGGCAGCGCGACGGCCAGTGGTACAGCGTGACCTGGACGTTGCCGGTGCCTGCCAACGGTGGCTTCGTGCGCGCCCGCGGCAGCAACACGGCCGAGCCCACCCCGCTGGCCGACCTGAAGGGTGAAGACCCGTGGCAGGACCTGTGGTTCTACGCCAACCCCGTGTTCATCGACACCTTCCTCCGGTAGAGCCACGCCATTGAACTGACCCCCGGAAGTTGGACACCCATTCAATAGCCGGGGTGTTCATGACGAAGTACGACAGGTGTTTCAAACTCAAGGTCGCCCGGGAGGGTGCCGCAGGCACCCTCCCGGTGAGGGCTGTAGCCGCGCGGCATGGGCTGGATCCATCAATGGTCCATCGGTGGATCGCTGCTTACCGCCACCATGGACAGGACAGCTTCCTGATCGATGCTGGGCGCTACACCGACCAGTTCAAGGTGTCGGTTCTGGCGCGGATGAGCCGTGATGGCCTTTCGGTACGTCAGGCCATGGCAATCTTCGGGATTGCTGGACCCGGCGTCATCCCCCGTTGGCAGCGGCAGTATGATTCGGGTGGTATCGGCGCACTGACGCCCACTCGTGATCGATTCCGAATGAGAAAAAAGCCCGCGACCTCCCAGCCTGCCAAGGATCTCACGCACGATCAGCTGCTCAAGGAGGTGGAGTATCTGCGCGCGGAGAATGCCTTCCTAAAAAAACTCGATGCCTTGATCCAGGAAGAGCAGGCGGCCAAGCGCGCATTACAGCGCAAGCCGTCCAAGGATTGAGGCAGCATCACCGACTGTCGCTTTTGCTCAAAGCGGCAGCGCTATCTCGCAGCACGTTCTATTACCAGACTCAGGCCATCTCCCGGCCTGACCATCAGGCCGGGTTGAAGCGCCGCATCAAGGCAATCTACCGTCGCCATGAAGGCCTATATGGCTACCGACGCATTGCCGATGAACTGCGCCAGGCCGGCGAGCTGATCAATCGCAAGGTCGTCCAACGTCTGATGGGGTTGATGGGCCTCAAATCGGTGGTGCGGGTGAAAAAGTACACCTCATACCGCGGCGCGGTGGGCGCGGTTGCCCCGAACACCCTTCAACGCGAATTTCATGCTTCACGTCCTAATCAAAAGTGGGTTACCGACGTCACGGAGTTCAGGGTGGGCGGGAAAAAGCTCTATCTGTCGCCGATCATGGACTTGTACAACGGCGAAATCGTGGCCTACCAGACAAACACACGCCCATTGCTGGATATGGTCACAGCCATGCTCGGCAAGGCCTTCTTGCGACTGAAGTCCGGTGAAAAGCCACTTCTTCACTCAGATCAGGGTTGGCAGTACCAGCACCGGACATATCAGCACCTGCTGAAAAAACAGGCCGTCACGCAGAGCATGTCGCGCAAGGGCAATTGCCTGGACAATGCCGCCATGGAGAGCTTCTTTGGCACCCTGAAATCGGAATTCTTCCATCTCAAGCGCTTCACCAGCATTGACCAGCTCAAACGCGGACTGGACCACTACATCCGGTACTACAATCACCAGCGCATCAAGCTCAAACTGAATGGCCAGAGCCCGGTTCAATTCCGGATCCAAGCCTTCGGTACCTAGATCCCACTGTCCAACTTTGTGGGGTCAGTTCACATGCGTGGCTGCGACCCCATTCGCGCATAATCAGCCCGAAGCGGGGGGAAGGCGGGTGCGCAATCCGATATCGTGCTGCTCTGCGGTTCTCGGCCTGGCGTTGTGCGTCGCCTGCCCGGTGAATGTAGCGCAGGCGTTCTCTCCCGATCCTCGTCCAACCAGGAATCAGACATGAAATACCTGTGGAGCCTGATCATCGTACTGTGCGCATTTCCAGCCTCGGCGACCTCCATAGTGCCGAAGTCCCTGGAGGAGATGGTCGCAGAGTCGGACCACATCGTGGTGGCCACCATCCGCGCGGTGGACATGGTCAATGCGCGTGGAGTGCTCGTCCTTGCCCCTGACGCGCGTACCGGTCCCGGCGAATCCAACCAGATGCGCCTGCAACTGGAGATCAGTGAAGTATTGTCGCCGCGCGACGGTGCCATACCCGTTGCGGTGACCGTGCCGCTATGGAAGATGTGGCACTACCGTCTGGGCACGATGCAGGAAGAACTGGTGGGATCACGCGGCATCTTTCTGCTGGTCGGCCCGCAGCATGCGCCGGTGTATCCGATCGGTTTCCAGCGCTCACCGGAGGAGCGTCAGGCCATTCTCGCCTTGCTCCGGAACTGAGCGCCCGCGCCCGCGCGTGAAGGGTATGACAGGGACTGTGCACGGCGCGGTCACCGCGGCGCGCCGACGCTGGCAGCCTGTCCCCAACCCGGATGCATCATGACCACGCTGACCCTGCCCGAACTGGCCAAGAAGATGGCCAACATCGACTTCACCATGCTGCAGACCCATGCCGACAGCGGCGAGATCGCGGCGCGGCCGATGAGTAACAACGGTGATGTGGACTATGACGGCGACAGCTGGTTCTTCACCACCGAAGACACCGACATGGTCCGCGAGATCACGCACGACCCGAAGGTGGCGCTGAGCTTCACCGGCAGCAAGTCGCTGCTGGGCAAGCCGCCGCTGTTCGTGGCAGTGCAGGGCAGGGCGACCCTGATCCGCGACAAGGCGGTGATGCAGCAGCACTGGGTGAAAGATCTGGAGCGCTGGTTCGAGCAGGGCGTGGACAGTCCTGGGCTGGTCCTGATCCAGGTGGCTGCGGCGCGTATCCACTACTGGGATGGGGAAGACCAGGGCGAAATCCTGCGCTGAAGGAGTCCCGCATGGCCGCGTCGCGTATGCCGAAGATCGGGTGTGCCGGCTGGTCGATCCCCAGCCGCTACGCCACGCACTTCGGGCCCGGCGACAGCCTGCTGGCGCGCTATGCCACGCGCTTCGACGTGGTGGAGATCAACTCCTCGTTCTACCGGCCGCACCAACGCACGACCTACGCGCGCTGGGCGGCCACCGTACCGGCCAACTTTCGCTTCTCGGTAAAGTTGCCCCGGACCATCTCGCACGATTCGGGACTGGTCGGCGTGGGCCCACTGCTGGACCGCTTCCTCGACGAGGTGGGCGGACTGGGGCGCACGCTGGGCGCCTTGCTGCTGCAGTTGCCGCCATCGCTGGTACTGGACACGCGCCGCGCCGGGAGCTTTTTCCGCGCGCTGCGTCGACGCACCCCGGCGCCCGTGGTCTGCGAGCCCCGCCATGCCAGCTGGTTCAGCACGCAGGCCGATGTGCTGTTGCAGCGGCACGCGATTTCCCGGGCTGCAGTGGATCCGGCGCGCGTTGCCGCCGGCGCGCTTCCGGGTGGCGCGCGGGGATGGCACTACTGGCGCTGGCACGGTTCGCCGCGCATGTATTACAGCGATTACTCCGATGCCGCATTGGCCCAACTGGCGACACAGGTCGTGCAGCAGCCAGGACAGGCACAGGCACCATGGGTGATCTTCGACAACACCGCCCATGGCTTTGCGATCGCCAATGCCCTGCGCCTGAAGGAGATCGCCACGCATGCCTGAAGGTCCCTCCATCGTCATTCTGCGCGAAGCCACCGCCAAGTTCCGCGGCAAGACCGTGCGCCGCGCACTGGGCAACAGCAGCCTGGACCTCACCCGCATGGAAGGGCGGCGGGTGCTGGCGCTGCGCAGCTGGGGCAAGCACTTCCTGATTCAGTTCAGCGGCTTCAGCCTGCGCGTGCACATGCTGATGTTCGGCAGCTACCGCATCGACGAACGCAAGCCCTCACCGCCGCGCGTGTCGCTGCAGTTCGACAACGGCGAGTTGAACATCTACGCCTCGTCGCTGAAGTACATCGAAGGACCGCTGGAGGACACCTACGACTGGCGTGGCGACGTGCTCTCGCCGGACTGGGATCCGCGCCTGGCCCGGCGCCGGCTCAAGCAGCAGCCGGACACCCTGATCTGCGATGCGCTGCTGGACCAGGCGATCTTTGCCGGGGTCGGCAACATCATCAAGAACGAAGTGCTGTTCCGCACCCGCGTGCATCCCGAATCGACGGTGGGCAGCATCCCGCCGCGCACGTTGGGCAAGGTGATCGCCGACGCGCGCACCTACAGCCAGGCCTTCCTAGCCTGGAAGAAGGCCGGCACGCTGCGCCAGCACTGGCAGGTGCACACCAGACGGACGTGTCCGTGCTGTGGCGGGCCGCTATCCAAGACCTACCCGGGGCGCAGCAAGCGGCGGACCTTCTTCTGCCCCAACTGCCAGGTGAAGTACTGACACAACGGGCGTCTGGGCCGCCGTAGAAGGCATCAGACGGGTGAAACTGCCGGTGGGCAGGCTGCTGTAGGATGGCTGCGTCACACGCCATTACGCGCGTCCTGCGCGGTCTGCACCTGACCGCCCGCTTCGCTCCACTTTTCGGGTACGGCGTCCAACAGGGCCGCCGTGCTCCCCGTGTCCAACGGAGCGCACATGCCGGGCTATACCACCCGCATTCTCACCATCCCGGTCGGTGGTCACGACTTCCGTATCCGCGCGCTCAGTGATCTGCAACAGTTCGCCGATCCCACCGGTCGCGCCCAGCGCGCCGGCATCCATTCCTCGTTGTGGAGCCTGTTCGGCCAGATCTGGCCGGCCGGTCGCGTGCTGGCCGAAACGATGCACAGCTTCGACGTGGCCGGCAAACGCGTGCTGGAACTGGGCTGCGGGCTCGGTCTGGCCAGCCTGGTGCTGGCCCATCGCGGCGCCGACGTGGTGGCGAGCGACCACCACCCGCTGGCCGAATCGTTCCTGGCCTACAACGCCGGGCTCAATGACCTGCCCGCGCTGCACTACCGCGATCTGCCGTGGGAACTGCCAGATACGACACTCGGTCGCTTCGATCTGATCATCGGCAGCGACGTGCTGTACGAGCGCGGCCACGCGCTGCAGATCGCCCGCATGATGGAGCGCCACGCACGGCCCACCGCCGAACTGCTGCTCACCGATCCGGGGCGCGGCAACGTGGGGTCGTTCTCGCGTGCCATGGCCGCGCAGGGCTACACCGTGGACGAGGCCTACGGCTTGTTTGATGACGAAGGCGATGCGCCGGGGCGCGGGCGGCTGCTGCGCTACACGCGCGAGGCGGCCTCCCAGGCGGCGTGAGGCAATCCGGCGGCTTCTGCGCGGTCGCGATGTGGTGACTGCGTGAGCCTGCTGCGCGGTCGCATATCGTAGGCTCGGCGGCATTCCAGTGCAGGTGGGAGTCGTGATGCCGTTGAGTCTGTCCCGCTGTCGTGTCGACAGCGCACCCGCGCGTTGGCGGTGCCGGTGAGCGCGCCGTCGCCGGCCCCGGCGCGTACCCGTTCGATGATCGTGGCCGGGTTGTCGACCGTGGTGGAGTGGTACGACTTCACCTTGTACCTGTACCTGGCCACGGTTCTGTCGCGGGTGTTTTTTGGCGGCGGCGACAACGCCCTGCTGGCCACGCTGGCGGGGTTTGCGGTGTCCTACCTGATGCGTCCGCTGGGCGCGCTGTGCTTTGGCCACCTCGGCGATCGCTTCGGGCGGCGCTACATGCTGCTGGCCTCGATGCTGCTGATGACCCTGGCGATGCTGGCCACCGCGCTGCTGCCCACCTTCGACAGCATCGGCGCCAGCGCCGGGGTGCTGCTGTTGCTGCTGCGCTGCCTGATGGCGTTTTCGGTGGGCGGCGAGTACACCGGCGTGGTGGCCTACCTGCTGGAGACCGCGCCCGCCCGCCGGCGTGGCCTGGTCACTTCGTTGGCATCGGCGGCCAGCGAGGTCGGTGCGTTGCTGGCGGTGGCGCTGTCAGCCTTGACCGTGGCGGTGTTGAGCACCGCGCAGCTGGACGGGTGGGGCTGGCGCATTCCGTTCTTCGTCGGCGCGGCATTGGCCGGGGCGATCCTGCTGGCACGCTCGACCATGCACGAATCGCCCGAGTTCGAGCGGCAACAGGCGGCCGGCACCGTGCCCACCTCGCCGATCCGCGACACCTGGCGTTACCACCGGGGCGCGGTGGCCCGCACCTTCGCGATTTCCGCACTCGGCTCGATCACCTATTACGTGGGCATCACCTACGTGCCGGCGTTCCTGGGATCGGCCGGTGAGGTGGGGGAATCGGAGGCGCTGTGGCTGTCCACGGTGGCCGCGGTGGCGGTGATCGTGGTGACCCCGCTGGCCGGCGCATTGTCTGATCGAATCGGGCGGCGACCGGTATTGATCGCCCTGGCGCTGTTGTCGGCGTTGCTGCCGTTGAGCATGTTCAGCCTGATGGCCGGGGGCAATACCTGGTTGATTGGCGGCGCGGCGGTGGTGCTGGCCTGTCTGGCCGGTGGCGTGAGCGCGGTGGCTGCACCGGCCACCGCCGAACAGTTTCCCGGCGAGGGCCGCCTCAGCGGTTTGGCGCTGGGGGTCACCATGGCCACCGCGTTCTTCGGCGGCGCCACCCCGCTGCTGGCCGAGCTGCTGGTGCGCCACACCGGCTGGGCCGCCGTGCCCGGCGCGATGATCGCCGTGGTGGCGCTGCTGGTGTTGCCGGTGATGTGGACCCTGCGCGAAACCCGTCCGCCGCGCACACCCGAGTAGGTACCGACCGTTGGTCGGTACACCGCAATGCACCCCGGAACACCGCGCGCACCCCCGAACATCGCGCGCACTGGTAGTGCCGGCCGCTGGCCGGCTCTGCACCATGTTGGATCGCGAGGAGCCGGCCAGCGGCCGGCACTACCGGTGAGGTGGATTTGCGAGGAGCCGGCCAGCGGCCGGCACTACCGGGGAGGCGGGTCTGCGGGGAGCCGGCCAGCGGCCGGCACTACCGGGGGGTCAGGTCCCACCCTCGGTGGGCAGTGGGGCGGGTACGTTCAGCAGGCCGCCCGAGGCGACGTAGGCGGCCAGCGCCTGGCCCTGGCTGAGCAGGTGGCGTTCCATGGTGCGTTCGGCCGCCTCGGCATCGCGCTCACGGAAGCACGCCAGCAATTCACGGTGTTCGGCCAGCGATTGCGCGGTGCGACCCGGTGCCAGCAGCTGGCGGCCGCGGTGCATCTTCAGGATGCGGTGCAGGTCATGGGTGATGCGGATCAGCCACGGGTTGCCGGCGTAGTGCTGCACGGTCTCGTGGATGCGGTAGTTGTTGCGGTAGTACTCGGCAATGTTGCCCTCGGCGGCCGCGGCCTCCATGGCTGCATGCAGCTCTTCCAGCAGTTGCACGCCCGCATCGTCGATATGTTTGACGGCTTCGTGGGCGCAGCGGCCTTCCAGCATCGCCATCACCGGGAACAGCTGGTTCAGGTCTTCCAGGGTTAACCGGGTCACCCGGCACCCACGCCCGGCATCGATCTGCACCAGGCCTTCGGCGGCCAGCAGCTTCAACGCCTCGCGCAGGGGGGTGCGGCTGATGCCCAGTTCTTCGCACAGCGCCGGCTCGTCGATCCACTCGCCCGGGGGCAGGCGGTAGTCGTAGATGCGCTCGCGCACGTGCTCGGCCACCTCTTCGTACAGCGGGGCGCGTTTCTTGGTCGAGCGTGGTGCGGGAGCAATGGCCATGCGGAATTGTAATCCCTCCGTTCGTTGACCGGCCCTGACAGCATGCTTCCGGGCGGAAAGCCCCCTGAGTCAGGGGGCGACAGCACGTGCCCTTACATCCAGCCCGGCACCACGAACACCAGCCAGGCCAGCAGCGGGCCAAAGGCGACCACCAGGCCGCTGTAGATGAGGAACTGGCGGAACAGCGATTCACGCTCTTCCTTGGCGGCCGAGGCCACCACCAGCGCACCGTTGGTCGAGAACGGGCTGACATCCACGATGGTCGAGGAGACCGCCAGCGCGCAGATCACGCCCGCCGCCCCCAGGTGCCCCTGCATCAGGAACGGCACCGCCAGCGGGATGGTGGCGCCCAGCACGGCCGCCGACGAGGCGAACGCCGAGACGATGCCGCCCACGTAGCAGACCAGCAGCGCGCCCAGCAGCGGAATGCCGATCTGCGATACGCCGTTGCCGATGAAGTCGACCGCGCCGGCTTCCTGCAGCACGCCGATGTAAGTGACCACGCCGCAGATCAGCAGCACCGTGGACCAGCTGATGCCGTCCACCGCGCCCTTCTGGCTTTTCGGCGACAGCAGTGCCAGCGCCACCGCAACGGTGATCGACACCAGGCCAACGTTGAGGTTGTAGATCAGCGCGGCCACGCCCAGCCCGAGCAGGCCGATCAGGGTGAACACACGCTCGCGGGTGATGCCCACCGCCTCCAGTGCATCGGGGTCGTTGGACAGCGTGCCGCCACCGGCCGACACCAGCGCACCGTGGCCTTCAATCGCGAACTGCCGCGACGACGCCTGCGGCCCCCCGGCCATCGCCAGCTCGGCCGTACCCACGCCACCGCCTACCGACACCGCACCGCGCCGCAGCAGCGCCACGCCGCCGAAAGCGAAGAAGCAGATCGTGGCCATCATGAAGTTGAAGCCCAGGCTGGTCAGGAACACCGCCATCTCGGTCACTTCCAGCCCGGCCTTCTGCACCACGCCGTTGGTGATGCTGCCGTACACGCTGATCGGCGAGAAACCGCCGGCCTGCGCGCCATGAATGACCAGCAGGCCCATCAGCAGCGGGTTGATCTTGTACTGCTTGGCAAACCGCAGCGCCACCGGACCGATGATCGCCACCGCGGCCGGTCCCAGCGCACCGAATGCGGTGAGCACGGCGGTCACCACGAACATCACCCACGGAATGGCCACGATGCGCCCACGCACCGCACGGACCGCCCAATGCACGAGCAGGTCGATGGTGCCGTTCTTCTGGGCGATGGAGAACAGGTAGGTGATGCCGACCAGGGTCAGGAACAGGTCCCCGGGGAATCCGCCCAGCACCTCTTTGCCTTCCATGCCGACGAACACACCGCCGATGATGAAGGCCAATGCAAACGCGACCGCACCCATGTTGATCGGCAGGGCGGTGGCGACGATGAACATGATCACCAGGCCGATGATCGTTGCGACTTGTGGACTCATGCGCCCTCCCAGACACTTGACTCGCATACAGCAAGGATGGAAACCCGCCATCCCGGGTTACGGCGTGCTACAGGCAACTCCCACCTTCATTGCTGCCGGCCCAGCGCGGCATGTACCCACGCCGCCGCGCCCTCCAGCTGCTGGAACTCTTCCACCGCGCGCACTTCACAGCACGGGTACGCGCTGGCCACCATGCGCGCCAGCGCCGTACCGGGACCCAGCTGCAGGAACACCCGCGCGCCGCGCTCGAATGCCTGGCGCATCAGCTGCGCCCACTCGATGGTCTGCGCCAGTTGCGCGGCCAGACTGTGTTCCAACGCGGCACGCGTGCGCACCGGACGTGCATCGATGCCCGCCAGTACCTGCAGCTGCGGCGCCTGCAAGGGCGCCTGCGCGAGTACCTGGGCGAAGCCGTCCGCGGCGCTGGCCAGCAGCGGGGTATGGGCCGGCACATGCACCGGCAGCACGCGCACCTCGGCACCCTGCTGCACGGCGGCAGCGGCCAGCGCATGCAGCGCGAGCAGACGCCCGCCCAGGATGAAATGATCAGCGCCGTTGGCAATGGCGATGTACGCGCCGTGTGTCTCGCACAGCGCCTGGACAGCGGCACGCGGCAGGCCAAGCACCGCCTGCATGCCCGCGTCGGGCGGGCTGGCGGCATCCATCAGCTGCGCGCGTTGGGACGCCAGCGTCAGGCAGGTGGCCGCGCTGAAGCTGCCGGCAATGGACTGCGCCGCCAGTTCACCGATGCTGTAGCCGGCCACCAGCGCAGGCGGCGGCAACCGCTCGCGCAGGCCCTGCCAGTGCGCCAGGCTGGCCGCGCAGAGCAGCGGCTGGGCCACCGTGTTGTCGAACCGATCGTCTGCCGCCGCCGCTGCGGTGACATCGCGGCCCAGCAGCGCGGAGGCGGTGTCGAGCACCTCGCGTGCGACGGGCAGGTCGCGCACCCGGTCGAACATCGCCGGATGCTGCGCACCTTGGCCGGGGCAGAGCAGGGCCAGGCTCATACGCGCTCCTGCTGCAGCAGGAACCAGCTGCAGGCCAGCAGATCGGCGCTGCCACCGGGGCTGAGCCGGCGCGCCACGAAGGCATCGCCAAGCTGCTGCAGGCGGGTACGCCAGTGCGGTGCAAAGGCGCCGCCGTCGGCGATGAAGCTCGCCGCCTGCGCACGTGCCCACGCCAGTCCCTGCGCACCGCCGCGATGCAGCAGGTTGAGGTCATCGGTGTGGGCCAGCAGGTGCATCAAGGTGTGGCACAGCGCGGCCTCACGCGGCAGCCCGGCCGCCAGCGCGTTCCGCAGCACGGGCACGCCGATGTCACGCAGCAGCGGATAGCCGGCGATGGCCTGCTCACGCACCCCGGCGATGCCGTGCTGTGCACGTGCGCGTTGGCCGGGGCTGTTTGGATCCAGCGGGGCCACGGCCAGCGCCGGCGCCCAGCGCTGCACCGCCACGCACACGGCGTCGGCGGTAATCACGCCGCGGCGCTCGCGCCGGCAGGCGGCCGCCGCGGCCACCAGCAGGCCCAGGCTGAAGATCGCGCCGCGATGGGTATTGATGCCGCCGGTGGCGCGCAGCATCGCCGCTTCGGCGGCGATGCCATGGCCGCGCAACACGGAGAAGGGAGCGCTGTCAGCGCCGGCCTGGGCCACGTGGCGGAAATAGTGGCGCAGCGCGAACAGGCTGCGCAGGAAGCTGCCGGCGTCCATGTCGGTGTGGCTGCCGCAGTCGAACGGCGTCACCAGCCCCGGCTTGGGCGCGCAGGCCAGTTCGGCGTGCAGGCTGACGATGGCCAGCCGCCCCAGGCGCGCGCAGTCGACCTGTGCAGCCGCCGGGGGATGCGCCTGTACCACGGCGTTCATGCGGCAACACCGGCGGGCACGAACAAGGTGTCGCGCGGGGCCAGCATGGCGCCGTCGATGCGCTTGACCAGCACCTCCCGCGCGCTGCCGGCGTACTCGCGCCAGTTCACCGCCGCGCCGCCGGGCAGGCACAGCTCGCCATCCACACGCCGACCCTCGCGCACTTCCCACGCCTGCAGCCGTTGCACAAGGCGGTCGGCCACTTCCGGCGCGTGCACCTGCCACAGCAGATCAATGTCCGACTGGGCGTGCACATAGGGCAGCCCGGTGAGGGCCTGCCAGGCAAACGCGCCAAACACCCGTGCCGGTGCGATCGCGTCCAGTCCCTGCAGCGCCGTGTACCACTCGGCGCTGATCAGGCGGTCGGGCCGGGCGATCAGCGCGTGCAACGCCAGCGGTGGTTGCTGCCGCGCGATGTCCTGCAGCGGCACGCGCAACGCCAGCCGCTGCTTGCCTTCGTTCGGCGGCAGCGGCACGCCCAGGCGCACGCGCGGATCGGGATCGTCGGCGGCGCGGCGCGCCACCACCGCCGGCCAGCCCTGGGCGAACCAAGTGGCCAGGCGCGGGTCCTGGGCGGGCACGTCGGCGCGCCAGTGGGCCTGCGCGGACATCCACACCAGCGTGTGGCGGGCAGGCTGCTCAGGCATCGCCGGCCACCACCGCCGCAGCGACCGACGCGGCCAGGGTACGACCGCCGCGTTGCGCGCCGAGGACCGCGCGGCGATCGCCGTCGGCGGGTGTGCGCAGCGCTTCCAGCAGGGCCTGGGCCAGGTCGTGCTCCCACACCGTGTGCACCGCGCCCATGGCCACGTAGTTCTCCACGCCGGGCGCGAACACCGGTGAGCTCTGGCTCAGCGCCTGCAGCTTTTCCAGGGGTTGTTTGGTGACGCGCGCCATGGCGCGCAGGTCCATCACCCGCACCTGTGCGTCGGGCAGGGCGTGGATGTGGTCGGCCATCAGGCCGAAGGACAGGAACCCACCGCTCACCGATTCGCCGTACACCAGGGTGACCAGCGTCGCGCCGCGGCGGCGGGCCAGGTCCAGCGTCTGCGCCAGGTGGGCGAAGTAGCCGTTGATGCCCAGCAGTTCATCGCGTCGGGCCAGGCGCTGGCCGGCGGTGTCGACCAGCATCACGATCGGCCGCCGAGGATCGGCGGCGGTACTGGCGAGCACGGCGGCGGCCAGGGTGAGCGCATGGTCCACGCCGACCTCAAGCTTGTCGGTGGTGCCGATCACGGTCACCTCGCCTTCGTCGGTGCTGGCGCTGCCGGTCAGCACCGCATCGTTCACCGCGACGGCGTGCCCGCGCGGGAACAGCGCATCCAGCAGCGTGTTCAAGGGCATGCTCATGGCAGTCTCCGGGCGGCGGTGGCGGCAAGGAAGGCGTCGGTTTCCAGCAGCGGCAGCTGCTGCGGATCGGCAATGCCCTGCAACGCCCAGATGTCCAGCCCATCCCGGCAGCCGCCCCAGGCCTGCACCCGTGCCTGCAATGCGGCATGGCGGGCCTGCAAGGCGGCCAGTGCCGCATCGGTGTCGGTGCTGTCGGTATCGGGCACCAGTGCATCGAAGGCGGCCTGCGCGAACGCGCTGATCGCATCGGTCACCAGTACCTGGGCCTGGTCGATCAGGTAGCGGTGCTTGCCGCCGGTGACGCGCCACACCAGGGCGCGGTCGCGGGCGTCGAACTCTTCCACGCCGCGCACTGTTTCGATCACCTCCGGCCCAGACAGCGACAAACGCCCCTCTTCGGACATGATGACCGTGGTGCAGCAGCGCGCCACGATGCCCATGCCGCCGAACGCGCCGTTGCCGCTGCCGATCAGAGCAACCACCGGCACCCCGGCGGCACGCGCGGCCAGGGTGGCGCGCATGATCTCGGAAATGGCGATCAGCCCGGCATTGGCTTCATGCAGTCGCACGCCGCCGGTATCCAGCAGCAGCAGCACGCCGTCGGGGCGCTGTTCGGCGGCACGGCGCAGCAGGCCGGTGAGCTTGGCGCCGTGCACCTCGCCCACGCCGCCGCCCATGAAGTGGCCTTGCTGTGCGGCCACCAGCACGCGCTTGCCGCGCAGCAGGCCGTCGCCCACCACGATGCCGTCGTCGAACGCGGCGGGCTGGTCCAGCTGCGCCAGGTGCGGGCTCATCGCGCGCCGGACCGGGCCCAGCAGTTCCTTGAACGAGCCTGCATCGAGCAGGCCGGCGATACGCTCGCGCGCATCGGCTTCGTAATAGCTGTGGCGGTGGGCGATGCTCATGGCTGGGCTCCACTGCGCAGGGTCTGCACCGCCTGGTCCAGGCGCAGGCTGACCACGGCCGGGGTGGCGCCGGCATCGTTGATCGATACCTGTACGTCACGCAGCGGATGGCGTTGCGCGAAGTCGCCGATCACCGCGGCCCAGATGGTGCCGAAGCCCTTGGCAGCGGTGACGATGTGGACCGCCATGGCGCCGTCCAGCGCGGCCGGTTCCAGCAGCACTTCGAGGTTGCCCGACGCGAGCACGCCGACCAGTACCGCCTCGGTGGGAAAGCGCACGGCGGTGGTGCCGTCGAATCGATATGTGAGGGTTTCCATGGGCCTGTCCCTTACCAGTTGCGGAAGCGCTTGGGCGGGTCGTACAGACCGCCGGACCAGCGCACCAGGTCTTTCACCGAGCGCGCGGCCAGCAGGTCGCGGCTGGCATCGCGTACGTTGATGCCCAGGTCGTCGGGGCGTTGGATCACGCCGCGGTCGCGCAGGTTCTCGACCATGGCGCGGTCGCGGCCCAGGCCCACCGCGGTGTAACCGGCCACGCCACGGATGGCCTGTTCGCGCTCTTCGGGGGTGCGGCACAAGAGCAGATTGGCGATGCCTTCTTCGGTGAGCACGTGGCTCACGTCGTCGCCGTAGATCATCACCGGCGGCAGGGGCATCGCGGCGCGTTCGGCCAGCTCCCACGCATCCAGGCGATCGACGAACGCCGGTGCCATGTGCTCGCGGAAGGTTTCCACCATCTGCACCACCAGCTTGCGCCCGCGCGGCATGTCGCCGGGGCGTGCGGCCTGCTGGCCGGCCTTGAGCCAGGCATCGCTGGCATGGCGGCGACCGCGCGCATCCGAGCCCATGTTGGGCGCGCCACCGAAGCCGGCGATACGGTCGCGGGTGGCGGTGGAGCTGTTGCCCTGCAGGTCGATCTGCAACGTGGAGCCGATGAACATGTCGCAGGCATACAGGCCGGCGGTCTGCGAGAACGCGCGGTTGGAGCGCATCGACCCATCGGCACCGGTGAAGAACACATCGCCGCGCGCGGCGATGTACTTCTCCATGCCCAGTTCCGAGCCGAACGAATGCACCGATTTGACGAAGCCCGACTCGATGGCCGGGATCAGCGCCGGGTGCGGATTGAGCGCCCAGTGCTGGCAGATCCTGCCCTTCAGCCCCAGCGATTCGGCATAGGTGGGCAGCAGCAGTTCGATCGCCGCCGTGTCGAAGCCGATGCCATGGTTGAGGCGGTTGACCCCGTACTCGGCGTAGATGCCCTTGATGGCCATCATCGCCATCAGCACCTGGATCTCGGAGATCTGTGCCGGGTCGCGGGTGAACAGCGGTTCGATGTGGTTCGGGCGCGGCGCCTGCACCACGAAGTTGACCCAGTCGGCGGGGATGTCGACGCGGGGCAGGGTATCGACGATCTCGTTGACCTGCGCGATGACGATGCCGCCCCCGAAGGCGGTCGCTTCGACGATCACCGGGGTGTCTTCGGTATTCGGGCCGGTGTAGAGATTGCCGTGCCGGTCCGCCGCCTGCGCGGCCACCAGCGCCACCCGCGGGGTGAGGTCGATGAAGTAGCGGCCGAACAGTTCCAGGTAAGTGTGGATGGCGCCGATCTGGATGCGCCCTTCGGCGACCAAGTTGGCCAACCGCACCGACTGCGGCCCGGAGAAGGAGAAGTCGAGCTTGGAAGCGATGCCGCGCTCGAACACGTCCAGGTGCGCGGGCAGCGACAGCACCGACTGCACCATGTGCAGGTCGTGCACCCGCGCCGGGTCGAGGTCGGCCAGGGCCTGGGCGAGGAAGTCGGCCTGCTTCTGGTTGTTGCCCTCCAGGCAGACCTTGTCGCCCGGTTCGAGCAGGGCATGCAGCAGCTCGGCGACATCGCCGGCCGCCACCTCACGGCCCCTGGCCCATGGCGCGGCGCGTTCCAGCCGCGCCTGGCGGCCGCGCTCCAGTGTGTCCCAGCTCGGGTTCATCGACGGACTTCCGATTGGCGTTGAGATAATTACGCCATAATTATGAAGCCGTGCGCAACCCGCAGTGCAGCAAAAAAAGGCCCGCCGAGCGGCGGGCCTGTTCAGGTTGATGGCGTGGGACGCCGTAGCGCCGGGCTCTGCCCGGCCGGTGTCCGGCAGCCGGGCAGAGCCCGGCTCTACGCGCGTGGTCGGGCAGCCGGGCAGAGCCCGGCTCTACGTGTGTGGTCAGGCAGCCGGGCAGAGCCCGGCTCTACGTGTGTGGTCAGGCAGCCGGGCAGAGCCCGGCTCTACGTGTGTGGTCCGGGTAGTGCCGGCCGCTGGCCGGCAACCCCATGACCCCCGGCAGCCTCAGAACGTCCAGCGCAGGCTGGCCGCCACGAAGCGCGGTTCGCCGTAGTTGTTGTAGTCCAGGTTGGCCCAGTAGGTCTTGTCCAGCGCGTTGCGCACGCTCAGGGTGGCCGTCCAGTTGTCGGTGAGGCGGTAGTTGGCGTTGAACTGCACCAGCGCATACGCCGGCTGGTTCACCGTGACCGTGCCGCCCAGCGGGTAGGGGATGTTGTAGCCCTGCACCTTGCTCTGCCACTGCACGCCACCGCCCACGCTCAGGCGCGACAGCGCGCCGCGCAGCTGCACCTGCGTGTTGAGCTGCAGCAGGTCTTCGGCCGGGTTGGCGTACAGCTGGTCGGTGGCCGCGCGGGTCACCTTGACGTGGGTGAAGCCGGCATTGACCGTCCAGCCCGGCAGGATCTCGCCGTTGATGTCCACTTCCCAGCCGCGCGCCTTGGTGCCGTTGACGCCGATGTAGGCCGAGCTGCCGTCGCTGAGCGAGCCGTCCGGCACGCTCATGTCGCGCATCGCGTAGTTGTCCTGCTTGGCCTCGAACACCGCCGCGTTGGCGGTCAGGCGGCCGTCGAACCACTGGCTCTTGATGCCCGCTTCCAGGTTGGAGCCCTGCACCGGCGCCAGCAGGTTCTCGTTCTTGTCCTTGAAGTTCTGTGGATTGAAGATTTCGGTGTAGCTGCCGTAGACCGAGAACTGCGGGGTGATGTCATACACCAGGCCCACGTACGGCGTCACTTCGTCCTTCACCTTGTAGGCGCCGCTGGTGGCGGTATACGCACCGGCCACGTTGTAGGCGCGGGTCAGCGTCTCCCAGCGGCTCAGGCGCGCGCCGGCAATCAGCGACAGCGGATCGGCCAGGCGCAGGCGGGTGGCCAGGTACACGCCGCTCTGCCGGGTGCGCGCCACGCGGCGGGCACCGGTACGGGTGTAGGTCACTTCGGAAATGTCGCCGTCCCACGACCGGATGTTGGGGATGTAGTAGCAGCGCTCGGTGCCGCAGCGCGCCCAGTCGGTGGGGTAGTTCAGGGCGAGGGTGTTGGTGGTGCTTTCCAGGTCGGACCACTGCCCGCCCAAGGTCACGTCATGCTCGCGGCCGAACAGATTGAAGGTGCCGCTCAGGTAGGCATCCACGTTGCGCCGGGTGTCTTCCGAATCGCCGGCGGCCGTGCGCAGGTAGATGCCCGCGCCGGTGGTCGGGTCCGGGTAGCCGGTGCCATACAGGCGCACGTTCTGCACGTTGCCACGGGTGTAGGCGGTGTTGACCTTGAGCAGCCAGTTCTCGCCGAAATGCTGTTCCAGGTTGGCGAACACGGTACTGGTTTCGCGCTGCCAGTAGCTCCACTTGGGGGCCACGTTGGTCGAGCGCGGCAGGTGCGCGAAGTTGCCCTGGCTGTCGAAGAACGGCACGGTGCCCCAGGTCGAGCCGACCGGGTTGTTGTCCTGGGTCTGGTAGCCCACGGTCACGGTGGTGCTGTCGGTGAGATCACCTTCGAGCACGGCCATGCCGGCCATCTTGTTTTCCTTGTAGCGGTCGTAATAGAAATCACGATCGGTGTAGGCGGCCACCACGCGGCTGCGGAAGCGGCCGTCGGCGGTCAGCGGCGCGGTCACGTCCGCTTCCATGCGGCGATAGTCCCAGCTGCCGGCGCTGACCGAGAAGGACGCGTCGAACTCCTTGCCCGGGCGCTTGCGCAGCAGGTTGACCGTGGCCGAGGGCACGCCGGCACCGCTGAGCAGGCCGTTGGCGCCGCGGATCACTTCCACGCTGTCGTAGAAAGCGGTGTCGTATTCCTGGTTGGTCGAGCCGCTGTAGGTGGGAATGCCATCCACCTGGAAGTCGGTGATGGCAAAGCCGCGCGCGTAGTACAGCGGGCGCTGGGTGTCATAGAAGGACACGCTGACGCCGGTGACGTTGCGCATCACGTCGTTGAGGCTGAACAGCGATTCGTCCTGCAGCCGCTGCAGGCCGATCACGCTGGACGACTGCGGGGTTTCCTGCAGGCTGATGGGCAGGCGCGTGGTGCTGGACGGCGCAGCGCGCTCGCCCAGCACGCTGACCTTGTCCAGGGTTTTGGCATCGCTGGCGTCGGCGGCGGTGTCGGCCTGGGCCAGGGGCGAGGCCAGCGACAGCACGGAGAGCAGGGCCAGGCACAGCGGGGCGCGGCGGAGGGGGCGGGGCGAAAGATCGCGGAGGGACATGCGCAGGTCTCGAATCGGTCTCGGGAGGGAAACAGCAGGCGGCAGGCACAGCGCGCCGGGCGCTCGGAGCGCCAGGCGGTAGATCCTTCTGGGGTGGGAGCCAGCGGGTGGCGCCATTGCGGCCGTGGGGCGTGCAGCAGGCCTGGCGGCAGTCCATTGAGGCCGTCCCGGCCCGCGCCGGCAGCGCAGGGGTGCGTAAATGTAAAGCGTTCTCATTCGCTTTACAAATACTGAATGCGGCCGGAGGCCCTCTGAGGGGAGCGCCGTGTTGCAAGAGCCGTCGCGGAGTGAGCACGACGCTACGCGGGTGGCCGGGTGTGCCAGGTGACGTTTGGATCGGCGTCTCCGATCGGGGCGGTCGCGAGCGTGAGGGCCCCGTAGTGGCCGGTAGGCCCCTGGTGCAAATGTCCCCCGGCCGCGGTCGCGGCCTCCTCCTTTATTTTGCCCAGGCGCCTACCGGCCACTACGGGGCTCGGCTTGCGGTGCGCAGGTGGACGCCACGCTTTTGGGAGGTGGTCGGCGGGTCGGGCGCTGGGCCCCGATGCGCTTGGAGGCGAAATAAAGGGGGAGGGGGCGGCCGCAGGCCGACGCCGGAGGACATTCGCCGGAAAGGGTATCGGGGCCCAGCGCCCGATCCGCCAACAACCCCGCCCGCAAAAATTCAAAGCACGCTTCTACTTACCCCGCTTAATCAGGGGCGAAGAACGCAAAAAAAATCCGGCCCACGATGGGGCCGGATCTGATTCACGCACGCGGCAGGCGTTACAGCGCCTGCAGTTCCTCGTTGGCGTTGCGACTCTTCTGCTTCTGCGCCGGCGCGTTGGCCGGCGGCGGGGTCAGCATCACCGCCGGCGAGGTCTCCACCGGCACGTCCAGGTAGGGCAGTTTCAGCGTGTCGCTGGTCTGGCGGCGGATCTCGTTGGTCAGCGCCGCGCTCTCGTTGAGCTTGCGCCCATAGGACGGCACGATCTGCTGCAGGCGCGCTTCCCAGCCGGCAGCCATCTGCTGCGGGAACGCCTTCTTCAGCAGGTCCAGCATGATCGGCGGCGAGGTCGAGGCACCCGGCGAGGCACCCAGCAGCGCGGCCAGCGTGTGGTCCTTGTCGGTCACGATCTCGGTGCCGAACTGCAGCACCGGACCCTTCTCCGGATCGCGCTTGATGATCTGCACGCGCTGGCCGGCGGTGACCAGCTTCCAGTCCTCGCGCTTGGCGTTGGGGAAGTACTTCACCAGTTCGGCCTGGCGGTCGGCATCGTTCAAGCGCGCCTGGCCCATCAGGTACTTCACCAGGTCCAGGTTCTCCGCGCCCACGTCCAGCATACCGGCCACGTTGTTGTGGTTCACCGACGAATACAGGTCGAACCACGAACCGTGCTTGAGGAACTTGGTGCTGTACAGCGCGAACGGCCCAAACAGCACCACCGGCTTGCCGTCCAGCTTGCGCGCATCCAGGTGCGGCACCGACATCGGCGGCGACCCGGTTTCGGCCATGCCGTAGGCCTTTACCGAATGGCGTCCGGCAACGGCCGGGTTCTGGAAGGCCAGGAACTGGCCGCCCACCGGGAAGCCGGCGTAATCCTTCGATTCGGGAATGCCCGACAGCTGCAGCAGCTTCAGCGCCGCACCACCGGCACCGATGAACACGAAGCGCGACTTGATCGTGGACTCGGTGCCGGACGTCAGGTCCTTCACGGTCACGTTCCAGGTCTTGTCATCGTTCTGGCGCAGCGCGCCCACTTCGTGCTGCAGGTGCAGCTGGAAGTTCGGGCTGCGCTGCAGGCCGGCGGTGAGCTGGCGGGTGATCACGCCGAAGTTGACGTCGGTGCCCAGCGGCATCCACGTCGCGGCCACCTTCTGCTTCGGGTCGCGGCCTTCCATCAGCAGCGGCGCCCACTGCTTGATCTGCGCGGCGTCTTCGGAGTACTGCATGCCGTAGAACAGCGGGTTCTTCACCAGCGCCTGCTGGCGCTTGTGCAGGTAGGCGATGTTGTCATCGCCCCAGACGAAGCTCATGTGCGGGGTAGGGTTGATGAAGTCCGACGGCTGGCTGAGCCGGCCCGCCTTCACCTGGTGCGACCAGAACTGGCGCGAGATCTCGAACTGCTCGGCGATGCCCACCGCGCGCTTGGTCTCGATGCTGCCATCGGGCAGTTCCGGGGTGTAGTTCAGCTCGGCGAAGGCCGAATGGCCGGTGCCGGCGTTGTTCCAGCCGTCCGAGCTTTCCAGCGCCACGCCGTCCAGGCGCTCATACACCTGGATGTTCCAGTCCGGCTGCAGCTCCTGCAGGAACGTGGCCAGGGTGATGCTCATGATGCCGCCACCGACCAGCACGACGTCTACCGGCTTGTCGTTGCCGGCGGCCGGGACCGAGCGCTGATGCAGCGGCCAGTACAGGAACACGGCCGCCACCAATAGCAGCAGCACGAACAGGCCGAGGACGACCTTCGCGAGTTTTTTCATGGGAATCTCAAAGGGGGGAGATATGGAAAGGATGCCGCCGTTGGCGCGCAAGCCTGTGAAGACGGGCTCAAAGCGGCTTCCTGGCGCGGATTTTAGCCCTTTCTGGTACGGATTTGGTGCAACGCAGCATCCGACGGGGTGCCGGTGGAAGGGAGTCTCCGGTTAAACTGACAAGGCTGAATACGTCGAAATAAAGATAGGTACGCAATGGCAAGGATGCTGGTCGTGGTCGGAGACCACCTCCATCTGGGCGGTACGGTAGTCGCCGGTTCCCCGTTCACGGATATCGACGGGCGCGCCGTCGCCCGGGTCAACGACCCGGTGGTCTGCAAGGTGCATGGCCCCGGGGTGATCGCCAGCGGCGACGCCACTCTCATCATTGACGGCAACCCGGTGGCCCGCCACGGCGACAAGGCCAGCTGCGGCTGTACGCTGCTGGCAGGCCAGCAGGCGATGGTCAGCGTGGATGCCGGTGGCAGCGGGGGGGCCAAGGGCAGCAGTGGCGGCGCAGGCAAGGCGGCGGTGATCGCTGCGGCGGTGTCGCTGGCCGGGGCGGTGCTGAAACAGACCGCCACCGCGTCGCCGCCGTCGCAGACCCCGCCGCCGCCGCAATGCTGGCTGCGCGACCATGAAGCGCAGATCGCAGTGGATGCCGATGGCCGCTACTTCGAAACCCTCGATCCGCAGGGCACCAAGTACGAAGGCCCGTTCCCGGTGTCCTACCACATTGCCGTGCCGGCCAAGTCCGGTGGCGATGTGGTGGTGTCGATCAAGGCACGCGTCACCGCGTTGGCCGGGGTCACGCCGGGCGATGTCACCACCGCCAAACTGCGCATGATGGAAGGTGTGGCCAGCCACTGGAACGGCAAGTTCACCCTGGCGGTGAACGACCCGCAGTGCGGCACGCGGTCCTTCCCGATCCGCTACGAGATCCACTGGGTCGATGCAGGGCAGGATTACACGCTGCTGCTGCACAAGGACTACGATCGCGAGATGGTCGATCCGCCCACGGTCTACGTTGCCACCACCACGGATGGGTGGACCTACGCGCACGAGTTCGCCCACTGCCTGGGCCTGCCCGACGAGTATTCGGAGAACGAGGACGACGCCCCGGACACCGTGCGCTACATACGACCGGATGGCAGTGTCGATCCGGCCACGGTGGAGGCGCTGGCGTTCCGCGACAGCACCGATGCGCTGGCCACCATCATGTCCACTTACCATGCCACCCGTACCCACCCCAGGCACGCCTGGAACATCGGTCGCGAGGTGCAGGAACTGCTCCGCCGCGACCTTGGCCGGGAGATAACATGCACCGTTTCCTGATTCCGCTGATTGCCCTGTTTGCCGCCTCACCCACGTTTGCCCAGACCCCGGAACCTGCCCCCATGATCGAACTCCACGCCCGCTGCATCGATGATGCCCAGTGCCGTTTCCTTGGCGATGACGTGCGTGTCGAGCTGGAGCTGCGCAACAGCGGCCGCAACAACGTGTCGCTGCCCGTGGCCTTCCTGCGCAAGCGCGGCCCGGCCGTGCGCCTGGTGGACCGCCATTCGGGCAAGGAAAAGCAGTTGCGGCGCAATCCTGTCGACGGCCTGATGCTCAAGGACCTGGAGACGCTGGCGCCGGGCCAGTCGGTGCGCTTCACCTGGCCGATCACCCCGAAGGAAATCACCGACTTCGCACTGCGCCCGATCGATCTGGACGCGGTGTTCGGTTTGAACATCACGCCCGAGCGGAAGGGCGCAGACGCCACCATCATCCGCGCCAAACTGCACATCGTGGACGGCCGGGTGGGCGAGGGCGCGCGCTGAGGCGCCACTCCCTGTAAACATGCGGCGGCATGCACCGCATGCCGCGCACGAATGGCCGATGGCGTCATCCCGCCATACGCCTGAAAGGCTGCGGACGCCCGCCAGGGCTGCAAGGCAGCTGCGCACCCGCGTCCAGCGCGTCAGCCCTGCCTAGACTTTTTCCCCATCAACGTTGGATGGGGGGAGTGCATGGCGAGGATGCTCGTGGTGGCCGGCGACCGGCTTCATCTTGGCGGAGCCGTGGTGTCAGGCTCGCCATACACCGATATCGACGGAAAGGCAGTGGCGCGGGTGAATGACCCGGTGGTGTGCGCGGTCCATGGCCCAGGCGTCATCGCCAGCGGTGATGTGACCCTGATCATCGATGGCCAGCCGGTCGCCCGCGAGGGGGACAAGGCGAGTTGCGGCTGCATGCTCCTGGCGGGGAAGCAGTGGCTGGTCTCAGTGGAACATGGTGCCGCAGATGCCAACCCGGGCGTCCAGCCTGCGCCACACGCGCACATGGACGTCGCCAGCGGAGCCGCCGCGGGTCACTACTCCTCCACGCTGACGCCAGCGGCGTCTGATACGACGCCGCTGTCGGATCCCCAGTGCTGGATGCGGGACTACCGCAGGCACATCTCAGAAAATGCCGAGGGGCGGTACTACCAGACGTATGACCCCACCGGCAGGAAAGTGAGCAAGCCTTACTACGTCAAGTTCCATGTCGAGGTTCCCGCAAAACGGGGCGGCGATTTAGTGGTCACGGTGAAGATGTTGGTGATCCGACAGGCCGGAGTGGAGGCAGTGCATGCACAAACTGCCCGTGAGCGCATGGACGCAGGCGTGGATACTTACTGGAATCGTCGGTACGCCCTCGAGGTGAATGATCCGATCTGTGGCGTTCGCTCCTTCCCGCTGAGGTATCAGGTGGAATGGGTGGCGCATGGACAGGATTGTGTCGTTGCACTGCATGGGGCGCTCGAGCGTGAGAATGTGGATGCTTCCGTCCTCAGTGCGTCCACGACCACCGACGCATTTACCTATGCCCATGAATTCGCCCACTGCATCGGCATTCCGGACGAATACGGCTACATTGTCGATAATGACTATTACGTCCACTATTTTCGTCCGGATGGAACGGTCGATGGTGAGGTGATCCGGGCAGGAGAGCCCCGCGAGGTGGACGATCCGCTCGCCACGCTCCTGTCGGGCTATGAGGCCTTCAGGTATGAAGCCGTTCCAAGGCACGCCTGGAACGTCGCCCGGGAAGTTCAGGAGCTGCTACGCGATGAGACCGGACGGGAAATAGCATGCGAGATACGATTGCGGCGTTGATTCTATTGGGGGCGTCTCCTGCGGTAGCGGGCGAGACGGCTCGGCTGTCGGATGGCGTCGCGCTGAGCGTACGGTGTCTTGATGACGCCGCCTGCCGCTTCCACGGCAGCGACCTGAGGGTGGAACTGACACTGCGCAATACCAGGGATGCCCCGGTCGAATTGCCTATCGCGTACTTCCGCCGGCGCGGCCCAAGTGTGCTGCTGACCGATGTGCAGAGCGGCAGAACGCTGCAGCTGAGAACCAACCTGGCGGGCGCGCGCCAACGCCAGAACCCTCAAACGCTGGCCCCCGCCGAATCGGTGGCGTATACGTGGCGGATATTTGCCACCGAGATCAACAGCATGGCGTCGCGTCCGGTTGACCTCATCGCCGAATTCTCGGTGAATCTCGCCGCGGGCGCCCCTGGGAAAAGCGCAGACGTTGTCCGGCATGAGATCCATGTCCACGGGGACGATGGTGGAGCGTTACCCCTATCTGATCGGTAGCCGCATGCCGCCGAAAGCCGGGCGCTGGCTCAATCGCTCCCCAGCGTGAAGTACTCCGCTGCGAAATACCCGCACTGGTAGCCCAGCGCCGCCAGTGCCAGCCACAGGTGGCCCCGGCGGGTTTTCATCGCCATACCCAACGCGGCAATGGCCAGCATCAGCACGGTATGCACCCAGTACGCCTGGCCCAGCATCTGCCAGCGGCTGTGGCCCTTGATCGCGGTGTCCACCAGGTCCAGCACGGTGATCAGCGCCAGCACCCCGAAGAATCCGCCGCGCCGCTGCAGCAGGTAGTTTTCCAGGCTGCCGAACTCGCGCACGTCGTCGGGGAACAGCAGGGTGCACAACATGAACCACGAGGCGCAGTAGCCGATGACGAACAGGTAGGTCTCGACGTTCCAGTGCCGCACCTCGCCCAGGCGGAACTCCCACCACCAGAAGGTCACCACCGACACCAGCGCCCACACCACCCAGCACAGGTGGATCCACGACCAGCCACGTCGTTTCGGGTGCTCGATGATCGAGGCCAGCCCGCGCAGCAGGGTGGTGATGCTCAGGCCCAGGATGATGCTGAGCACCACCCGGATATGCAGGTAGACCGGATCGCTGTCCATTGAGGCCCCCGTGGCTGGATTGCGCTGATGCTGCGCTGGGCGGGGTGGTCGGGTCGTGTAGGGCTTGGGTACGGCCCTGGTCAGGCAGCCGACCAACGGTCGGCTCTACCGGGGTGTGAACGGTGGATTTGTGCAGCCGACCAACGGTCGGCGTTGCACGGGGGCGTTGGATTTCTGCAGCCGACCAGCGGTCGGCGTTACGGGCTGGCGGTCATCGCTTCTTTCTTACGAGCGCCGCCGAGGCGGCCAGCACGGCCCGGGTGAGCAGGGCCATTGTCTGCACATCGCCCTTCCAGTGCTGCCAGTACAGCGGCACGTCTTCCCACGCGCGCTGCTTCATGTAGACCAGCCGGCCAGCTTCCAGGTGGCGCTTGACCAACGGCAGCGGGTTCATGGTCCAGCCCAGCCCGCCCAGGTTGGCCTGCACGAAGGCGCGGGTGGAGGGAATCCACCAGGTCGGCGCGGTCAGCGGCAGGTCCTCGCCGGCCAGACGCCGGGCGAAGCGCGCCTGCAGGTCGTCCTTGCGGTTGAACACCAGCACCGGGGCCTGTGCCAGCGACTGCGCGTTGACCCCCTTGGAGAAGTGCCTTTCGTGGAACGCCGGGGTGCAGGTGGCGGCATAGCGGATGCTGCCCAGCGCGTGGATCTGGCAGCCCTGCACCGGCTCATCCAGCGTGGTAACCGCGCCCAGCACCGCGCCCTGGCGCAGCAGCGCCACGGTGTGGTCCTGGTCTTCCAGGCGCAGGTCCAGGGTGGTCCCGGTCTGCGAGGCGAAGCTGCGCGCCGCCTCGGGGAACCAGGTTTCCAGGCTGTCGTGGTTCACCGCCACCGGGATGCTGGCCTGCGGCAGGTCTTCGTCGGCTAGGCCCATCCGGTGCAGGGCGTCGTGCTCGAGCAGGGCGGTCTGCTCGGCCAGCTGCACCAGCACCTGGCCCTCGGGGGTGGCCACGGCCGGCGAAGACCGCTTGACCAGCAGCCGTCCCACCCGGTCTTCCAGCGCCTTGATCCGCTGCGACACCGCCGAGGAGGTGACATTGAGCGACTGCGCGGCGCGCTCGAAGCTGCCCTCGCGGACCACGGCGGCAAGGGCGCGAAGCTGGGCATGGTCGATCCGCATGGTCTTAAGCCTGGCTAATGGTGGTTAAGCAAGTTTAGCTCTACTTTTCCATGTTGCGGCGCGACAATATGCGCCATCCGGTGCTGTACGCCTTGGCGAGGCACCGCCCCCACAAGCAAGACAAGGCGGTATCCCATGTTCTCCTTCATCTCCGGCGGCCCCGGTCTGGCCGCGTGGTTCAGTGGTGCGGCAACCGGCATCGGCCTGTTCGCGGTGGTGGGTGCACAGAGCGCCTTCATCCTGCGCCAGGGCATCCTGCGCAAGCACATCGTGCCGGTGGTGGCCACCTGTGCGGCCATCGATGGCATCTTCATCTTCGCCAGCGTGGCCGGCCTGCGCACGCTGACCCAGGCGCTGCCGTGGCTGACCACCGTGGTGCTGTGGGGCGGCGTGGCCTTCCTGGCGTGGTACGCCTGGCAGTCGGCGCGGCGCGCGCTGGCCGGTGGCGGCGGCATGCACGTGGACGACGGCGACAGCACCTCGCGCCGCGCGGTGCTGATGTCGGCGGTCGGCTTCTCGCTGATCAACCCGCATTTCTGGCTCGACATGATGGTCATTGGCGGCATCGCCGAAAACTTCGGCAATGCGCGCATGGCCTTCGCGGCCGGCGTGTTCACCGCCAGCTGCCTGTGGCTGACCGCCCAGGGCCTGGGCGCGCGCCTGCTGGCCCCGCTGTTCACCAAGCCGAAGACCTGGCGCATCCTCGACGGCACCATCGCGGTGATCCTGTCGATCCTTGCCCTGACCCTCGCGTTCCGCGGCATGCATTGAACTCTCTCCTCAATGCATTCCTGGAGTGGCACCGCTTGCGGTGCCATTTTTTTTTCTCCCATCTGAGGGGAGCGTCTTGCAGCAAGGGCCGTCGCAGAGTGCGCACGACGCGACGCGGGTGGCCGGGTATGCAGGCGCCTATTGGATCGGCTGGCGTCTTCGATCAGGCTGGTCGCGAACGTGAGGGCCCCGTAGCAGCCGGTAGGCCCCAGGTGCAAATGTCCCCCGGCCGCGGGGCGGCCTCCTCCTTTATTTTGCCCAGGAGCCTACCGGCCGCTACGGGGCTCGGCTTGCGGCAAGCAGGGGAAGCCAGGCTTTTCTGGCGCTGTCGGTGGGTCGGGCGCTGGGGTCCCATGCCCTTGGAGGCGAAATAAAGGGGGAGGGGGCGGCCGCAGGCCGACGCCGGAGGACATTCGCCGGAAAGGGCATGGGACCCCAGCGCCCGACCCACCGACGGCTGCGCCTGGAAAGCGTCAATGTACGCTTCTGCTTGCCCTCAGACGGGCGAAGAACCGTTTTTTTGTCCCCATTCGAAGGGAGAAGCACCATCCTCCCGGGGCAAGAGCGACACCGCCTGCCGGAATTGACGCTCACTGGCACCCGCGCGGCGCTTACGCCTAGAATCGGCCACCCGGACAGGGTGTCCGGACGTACAGGGGATAAGGATGCGCACGACGACGTGGGTGGCGTTGATCGCCATGGGGATACTGGCCGGGCAGGCCAGCGCAGTGGATCTGGAGCACTACCTCAAGCGTGACCAGTTCACCGATATCAAGATCTCGCCCGATGGCGAGTACTACGCGGCCACCGTGCCGATGGAAGACCGCACCGCACTGGCCATCCTGCGCCGCACCGACGGCAAGATCGTCGGCTCGTTCGTGCCGCCGCCCAAGAACCATGCCACCGCGTTCGACTGGGTCAACCGCGAGCGCGTCCTGATCGGCCTGGCCGAGAAAATGGGCTCGCTGGACCAGCCGCGCCTCACTGGCGAGCTGTACGCCATGAACGCCGACGGTGGCCGTGGCGAACTGCTGGTCGGCTATCGCGTGGAAGGCAGCGGCCCCGGCACGCGCATCCAGCCCAAGAAAGTCGAAACCGTGGCCGCCTTCATGTTCGATGAGCTGGCCCAGGACGACCGCAACGTGCTGGTCTCGATCTGGCCGTTCGCCGAAGACCCCTTCACCCGCGTTGATCGCCTCGACGTACAGAGCGGGCGTCGCACCACCATCGCCCGCTCGCCGGTGCGGCGCGCCGACTTCACCAGCGACAACGCGGGCCAGGTGCGGTTCGCCCACGGCGCCGGTGCCGACAACGTCAACAAGCTGTACTACCGCGAAGCCAGTGGCGACACCTGGAAGCTGGTCAACGACGAAGCGGTCAATGGCCGGATCGAACAGGCGATCGGCTTCTCGGCCGACAACAGCCTGGCCTACTTCACCAGCGAACAGGATAAGGGCCCCGACGTGATCGTGTCGTGGGACCCGGCCACCGGCAAGCGCACCCCGCTGCTGCGCGACCCGCAGGTGGACCCGAGCCGGATCATCCGCCGCCCCGGCACCTCGATTCCAGTGGGCGCGCTGTACCTGGGCGACAAGCCGCGCACCCGCTTCTTCGATGAAACCTCGGCCGACGCGCGCCTGTACCGCAGCCTCGAGGCGGCGTTCGGTGGCGATGCCATCTACATCACCTCCAGCACCCGCGACGGCAAGCAGCTGCTGGTCCAAGCGTGGTCCGGACAGAACCCCGGCGACTTCTACATCTTCAACACCGACGCCAAGAAGGCCGAGCACCTGATCAGCCGTAGCAGCTGGGTCGACGCCACGACGTCGGCCAAGGTCACCCCGGTGGCATTCAAGGCGCGCGATGGTCTGGACATCAACGGGTTCCTCACCGTGCCCGCCGGCAAGGCCGGTGCGAAGCTGCCGCTGGTGGTGCTGCCGCATGGCGGCCCGTTCGGCATCTTCGATGACGGCAGCTATGACATCGAACCGCAGCTGCTGGCCGCGGCCGGGTATGCGGTGCTGCAGGTCAACTTCCGCGGCTCGGGCAACTTCGGGCGTGCGTACCGCTCGGCCGGTGCGCGCCAGTGGGGCGGGGCCATGCAGGACGATGTCACCGACGCCACCCGCTGGGCGATCGCCCAGGGCCATGCCGACCCCGCGCGCATCTGCATCTACGGCGCCAGCTACGGCGGCTACGCCGCATTGATGGGCGCGGCCAAGGAGCCGGCGCTGTACAAGTGCGCGGCCGGCTATGTGGGCGTATACGACCTGCCGATGATGTTCACCACTGGCGACATCCAGAGCCAGGGCTCGGGCGAAACCTACCTGAAGGAATGGCTGGGCAACCCGCAGCAGCTGGGCGCGATGTCACCGGTCAACCTGGCCGCGCAGATCAAGGTGCCGGTGTTCCTGGCGGCCGGCGGCGAAGACAAGCGCGCGCCGATCCAGCACACCAAGCGCATGGAAGCGGCCTTGAACAAGGCTGGCGTGCCGGTGGAATCGCTGTACTACCCGACCGAGGGTCATGGCTTCTACACCGACCCGCACCGCCGCGAGTACTACACCAAGCTGCTCGCGTTCCTGTCCCGGCATCTGGGCGGTGAAACCGCTGCGGCCGGCAAGCCCGCGCAACCCTGATCGCATCGTTCGGCTGAAAATAACAACGGCACCGCGAGGTGCCGTTGTTGTTGATGGCCCCGCACGCGGCTTACTTCACCCCGTGCATCATCTTCTTCAGCAGCGGCGAACAGGCCAGCGCCACGGCCGCGCAGCCCAGGCCGATCCACATCAGCAGCCAGAACAGGTGTTCGTAGCTGGCGGCGGCGCTGGCGATGTTCATGGTTTCGCCTTCGGGCACCTCGATCGCGGCGAGCTTGCCGAACAGCGCGGCCAGCGTTTCGGAGAACGCCGTGGCCAGGAACCACGTGCCCATCATCAGGCTGACCACGCGCGGCGCAGCCAGCTGGGTCACCGCCGACAGGCCCACCGGCGACAGGCACATCTCGCCGATCTCCAGAATCAGGTAGGCCAGCACCAGCCACCACACGCTGGCCATCTGCCCGGTCGCGCCCACCTGCTGCGCAGCCAGTGCCAGCGGCACGAACGACAGCGCGGCGAAGATCAGCCCGAACGACGACTTCACCGGCTTGGACGGGTCCAGCCGACGCCGGTCCAGCCACGCCCACAACGTGGCGAACAAGGGCGCCAGCACCACCAGGAACAACCCGCCCAGGTAGGTCAGCGAGCCGGCGGTCTGCGGAATCACCAGGCAGTCGCGGACCAGCATCACCAGCATCAGCACGACGATGCCGACGAACAGGTTGCGCGGAGCCGTCGAGCCGGGGTTGCGCTCGGACAGCCGTGCCGCCACCACGAAGCCCAGCGGCGCCAGCAGCAACGAGGCGATCGACCACGGCAGCGGCGTGCCGCCCTGGATCACCAGTGACGGCACCAGGTCCTTGGTCAGCAGGCGGTCGGTGAAGGTCACCCACGAACCGTAGGTCTGCTCGTACAGGGTGAAGAACACCAGCGCCATGAAGATCAGCGCCATCAGCGCGATCATCTGCTGGCGCTGCACCGGCGTGCAGCGGGTACCGGTGAACCAGGCGAACCACACCAGCACGCCGCCCAGCACCACGATCATCAACATCAGCGCCAGGCTGATTTCACCGCCCAGCGCGAACGCGCCATTGGCCGCGGCCCACATCAGCGCTGCCACCGGCACCACCCCGAGCACGGCCACCGCATAGATCAGCCATTCGCGGCGGATGCCCAGCACGCGCTGGCGCAGGGCGGGCACGTCGGTGGGCTCGGCGTGGCCCTGCAGGTATTTCTGGCCCCACAGGAACATGCCCAGGCCGATCACCATGCCGATCCCGGCGGCACCGAAGCCGTACTTCCAGCCGTAGGCCTCGCCAAGGAAGCCACACACCAGCGAGGCGAACAGCGCACCCAGGTTGATGCCGGCGTAGAACAGCGAGAAGCCCGAATCGCGGCGCGGATCGTTTTCCGGGTACAGCTTGCCGACGATGGTGGAGATGTTGGGCTTGAGGAAGCCTACACCCATGATGATCAGCGCCAGCGACAGATAGGTGATGCCCAGCGCGGCGTCATCGCGGACCACCGCGCCATCGACGCGGACGGCGGCATGCCCTTCGAACGCCATGCCCAGGTGCCCCAGCACCAGCAGCACGCCGCCGAACACCACCGCCTTGCGCATGCCCAGCCAGCGGTCGGCCAGCAGGCCGCCGAACACCGGAATGCAGTACACCAGCCCGCCATACGCCCCCAGTAAGTCCAGCCCGGCCTTGTCGCCGAACAGGTGGTACTTGGTGAGGTACAGCAGCAGCAGCGCCTTCATGCCGTAGAACGAGAACCGCTCCCACATCTCGGTGAAGAAGCAGACGTAGACGCCCTTGGGATGGCCGAGGAAGTCGTCGGTGGCGGTGGACGTGGCGGAGGCGGGCAGGGCGGCTGCGGTCATCGAGGGATCGGGCAGGGCGGACAAGGGGGCGAGTATAGGCCGGGGGCGAAGGGACAGCCGTGCCGCGTCTGGCCGCTCCGCCGTCGTGGTGCCGCCCGCTCCATTGTCGTAGTGCCGGCCGCTGGCCGGCAGCCTCACCATCCCGGCATCGCGCGCTTACAGATAGCGAAGCCAGGCCAGATCCCGCCGCCGCGCCTTGAACCGCGCGAATGTTCTGGTCGGCCAGTACAGCGCCAGTGCCAGCACCGCGGTGATCACCCACAGGCTCGCCACGTGGTCCACGGCGAAATACGCGCCGTGGGTGTGCCCCCAGCGTGCCTCGGCCAGCACATACAGCAGCTTCAGCACGTACAGGTGCAGCAGGTAGAAGAACATCGGTGCCGCGCCGATGTCGGCCAGCGGCGCCAGCGCCCGGGCCACGCGCGGCTGCTCGTACAGGCGCAGCAACAGCAGGCCGATGCCCAGGGTCAGCAGCAGGAACAGCAGCGAAGGCGGGTACTTGGTGACATTGAAGATGCTCATCAGCGTGCTGCCCACTGTGGCGAAGGACTGCCACGGGCTGTCCCCGTAGAGGTTCACCGCCCGCAGGATGACGAACGCCAGCAGCGCACCGGCGCCGGCCATCCACAGGCGACGCTGGCGCAGGAGGGCATCGCCGCCGCGCGCGAACCACGGGCCGATCACCCAACCCAGCGCAATGACGCCGATCCACGGCAGCGCCGGGTAGGAGGTGCGCAGGCGCAGCCCGTCGGTCACGGCGATCCAGTCGCGCTGGTGCAGCACCTTCCACAGCACGGCCAGCGCCCCGTCGCCCTGCACGCGGACGCCATCGAGCAGGTTGTGCCCGGCGATCACAGCCAGCGCCAGCACCGCCAGTGCGCCGCGTGGCAGCCACAACAGCCCGGCCAGCGCGATCATGCTGATGCCGATCGCCCAGATCACCTGCAGGTACATCACGCTGGGCGGGAACTGCAGCGTCCACGCGAAGTTGACCACCAGCAGTTCCAACACCACCAGGAACAGGCCGCGCTTGAGCAGGAAGGCCGACGCGGCCCGGCGCCCATCCGGCTTGCCACTGGCGTACAACCAGGCCGACAGGCCGGTGAGCAGCACGAACACCGGGGCACACAGATGCGCCAGCAACCGGCTGACGAACAGCGCCGGCTCGACCTGGTCCACCGCCATCGGGTCGCCGACCTGCTGGTGCATATGGAAGGTTTCGCGCACGTGGTCGAGCAGCATCAGCACGATGACGGTGCCACGCAGCTGGTCGATGGAGGTCAGGCGGGAGGTGGGGGGATACGTCACAGCAGCGCCAGTTGCTCGGTACGATAGGATATAACATAACTAAAGTGGACGGGCCCGGCCTTGGACGTTGCCGAGTCCGGCGTGTCGTGGCTGCGGCGGCACGCGTAGGTCAACGGGGGCCTTGATCGGGTGGTGCAAGGTTGCCGGCCAGCGGCCGGCACTACTGGACTTGCCCGTACATGAACGCTAGCGTGGCAGGGATTTTTTGCCATCAGGGGCATCCATGAACAACGACGCTGCGCCCAAGCAGCTCACCCTCCGCGCGGTGGTGCTTGCCATCGTGCTGGCGGTGGTGCTGTCGGCCGCCAACGCCTATCTCGGTCTGTTCGCAGGCCTGACCATCGCCACCGCGATTCCCGCGGCCGTCATCTCCATGGGCGTGCTGCGCCTGCTGGGCGGTGGCACCATCCTTGAAAACAACATCGTCCAGACCGGCGCTTCGGCCGGCTCGTCGATCGCCGCCGGTGTCATCTTCACCATCCCCGCGCTGGTGATCATGGGCTACTGGCCGGACTTCAAGTATTGGTGGGTGCTGGGCATCGCCGGCCTCGGTGGCCTGCTGGGCGTGCTGTTCTCGGTGCCGTTGCGGCGTTCGATGATCGTCGAAGACCCGCTGCCCTTCCCCGAAGGCAAGGCGGCCGCCGAAGTGCTCAAGGCCGGTGAAAACCCCGGCCCGGGCCTGAAGATCCTGGCCGTGTCGGCCGTGATCGGTGCGTTCGTGAAGGTCGCTGCCGCCAGCGGCATGCGCCTGATTCCCGATGCCTGGGCGCAGTCGGCCTACATCGGCAGTTCCAAGATCACCGCCTTCATCGGCACCAACCTGTCGCCGGCGCTGCTGGGCGTGGGCTACATCGTCGGCCTCAACGTCGGCATCGTGGTGGTGTCCGGCTCGATCCTGTCCTGGCACATCGCCATTCCGCTGTACCAGGCGTTCTTCATGGACAGCGACCCGGCGCTGGCCGCCTCGATCGTCAGTGCGTCCTCCACCGATGCGGCCTTTGCGATCTGGAGCGCCAAGATGCGTTACCTCGGCGTCGGCGCGATGCTGATCGGCGGCGTTTGGACCCTGATTTCGCTGCGCAAGTCACTGCTCAGCGGCGTCAAGAGCGGCTTTGCCGCCGCGCGCAAGAGTGGCGGTCCGGCCCTGGCCGAGACCGAGCGCGACCTGCCCATGAAGTGGATGCTGGTGGCCCTGGTGGTGTTCACCCTGCCGCTGCTGGCGCTGTACCAGGCCATCGTGGGCCAGTGGCACGTGTCGATCCCGATGACCATCATCATGATCGTCGCCGGCTTCCTGTTCGTCTCGGTGTCGGCCTACCTGGCCGGCCTGATCGGCTCGTCCAACAACCCGGTCTCGGGCATCACCATCTCCACCATCCTGTTTGCCTCGGCCGTGCTGGTAGTGCTGCTGGGCAAGAGCGGCCTGACCCCGGTCGGCGTGGGCGGTGCCCCGCTGGGTGCGGTGGCGGCCATCATGATCGGCGCGGTGGTGTGCTGCGCCGCTGCGGTCGGCGGTGACAACCTGCAGGACCTCAAGGCCGGCTACATCGTCGGCGCAACCCCGTGGAAGCAGCAGTTGATGCTGGGCATCGGTGCGTTCTCGTGCGCATTGATCATGGCGCCGGTGCTGAACCTGCTGGCCACCGCGTACGGCATCGGTGCGCCGACCGCCGCGCACCCCAACGCGCTGGCGGCGCCGCAGGCCAACCTGATGGCCTCGGTGGCCAAGGGTCTGTTCGGTGGCCAGTTGCCGTGGACCTTCATCGCCATCGGTGCGGGCATCGGTGCGCTGATCATCGCCTTCGATGGCTGGCTGAAGTCGCGCGGTTCCCGTTTCCGCGTGCCAGTGCTGGCCGCGGCGATCGGCATCTACCTGCCGCTGGAGCTGATGGTGCCGATCTTCCTGGGCGGCCTGATCTCCTACCTGGTCGAGCGCTTCCACAAGGTGCGTGCCGAGGACGAAGAAGGCCGTGACCGCGTGCACAAGCCGGGCGTGCTGTTCGCCGCCGGCCTGATCACCGGTGAAGCGCTGATGGGTATCGCCATTGCGATCCCGATCGTGCTCACCGGCGAGGCCGATGTGCTGGCCCTGCCGTTCGCCCTGCCGGGTGCCGACTGGATCGGCCTGGCCGTGCTGTTCCTGGTGGGCTGGCTGATCTACCGCACCGGCAAGCGGTCCGGCGGCAAGGTCTGACCGACTGGTGTGATGCCCGACAAACCCCGCCCCGGCGGGGTTTGTCGTTTCCGGGCGGCGCCATGACCGATGGCCTTTGCAACGGCCACCCCCTCGGCCCTACCATCGGCGTTTTGCCGTTCCGCGGAGAACCCGATGAAACTTCGTTACGCCCTGCTGCCGTTGTGCCTGCTGACCGCACTGCCGTCGCTGGCCGCCACGCGTGGCCTGGATGTGCGCGACATGATCGCGCTGGATCGGGTTTCGGCCCCGCTGCTCACAGCCGACGGTGGCAACGTGGTGTTCGCCAAGCGCGTGGTCGGCGCCGACAGCAAGGCCAGCACCGGCCTGTTCATCCGCAACCTGCGCACCCGCGACGCCGCCCCGCCCAAGCCGCTCACCCCGGCCGGCTGGAACGTCAACTCGGCCGCGCTGTCGGCCGACGGCCAGAGCGTGTACTTCCTGAGTGCCAAGGGCGGCAGCCAGCAGCTGTACGTGCAGCCGATCAGCGGCGGCACCCCGCGCCAGCTGACCGATTTCCCGGTCGACGTGGACGGCTTCCACATCTCCCCGCAGGGCGACCGCGTGGTGTTCAGCAGTGGCGTGTTCCAGGCCTGTGGTTCGGACCTGGCCTGCACCAGCAAGAAGCTGGACGCGCACAAGGCGCGCAAGAACACCGGCGAAGTGTTCGACAACCTGTTCGTGCGCCATTGGGACACCTGGAACGATGGCCGCCGCAACACTCTGTTCGTCGCCCCGCTGCCGGCCGCCAAGGGCGCGGCGGTGAAAGGCGCCTCGGCGATCAGCGCCACCCTGGATGGCGATGCGCCGTCCAAGCCGTTCGGCGGCAATGACGACTTTGCCTGGGCACCGGACGGCAAGACCGTGGTGGCGTCCATCCGCGTAGCCGGCAAGCAGGAACCGTGGTCGACCAACTTCGACCTGTACCAGCTGGATGTGGACGGCAAGCAGGCGCCGGTCAACCTGACCGCCGCCAACCCGGCCTGGGATGCCGGCCCGGTGTTCAGCGCCGACGGCAAGACCCTGTACTACCGCGCCATGAAGCGCCCGGGCTTCGAAGCCGACCGCTTCGGCGTGATCGCGCTGGACCTGGCCACCGGCAAGGCCCGCGACATTGCCCCGACCTGGGACCGCTCGGCCGGCGAGATCGTGCTGAGCGCCGACGGCGGCAGCTTCTACACCGCCGCCGATGACCTGGGCGAGCACCGCCTGTTCAACATCGACATCGCCACCGGCAAGGCCACGGTCGTCGCCGAGGGCGGCAGCATCGGCTCGCCGGTGATTGCCGGCACCACCCTGGCGTACACGAAGAACAGCCTCAAGAGCGGTGACCAGATCGTGGTGGCCGGCGCCGACGGCAGCAGCCCGCGCGAGATCACACCGAGCGCGGCGCAGATGCTGCCCGACGTGGCCTTCGGCGATTACGAGCAGTTCCAGTTCAAGGGCTGGAACAACGAAACCGTGCACGGTTACGTGGTCAAGCCGTACAACTACCAGGAAGGCAAAACCTACCCGGTGGCCTTCCTGATCCACGGCGGCCCGCAGGGCAGCTTCGGCAACGGCTGGAGCTATCGCTGGAACCCGCAGACCTATGCGGGCCAGGGCTACGCGGTGGTGATGATCGACTTCCACGGGTCCACCGGCTACGGCCAGGCGTTCACCGACGCGATCAGCCAGCACTGGGGCGACCGCCCGCTGGAAGACCTGCAGAAGGGCTGGGCCGCGGCGCAGAAGCAGTACGCCTTCCTCAACGGCGACAAGGCCTGTGCGCTCGGCGCCAGCTACGGCGGCTTCATGGTCAACTGGATCGCCGGTAACTGGAATGCGCCGTGGAAGTGCCTGGTCAACCATGACGGCGTGTTCGACCAGCGCATGATGGGCTACGCCACCGAAGAGCTGTGGTTCACCGAGTGGGAGCAGGGCGGCACGCCGTACCAGAAGGCGGCCAACTACGAGAAGTTCAATCCGGTCAACCACGTGTCCGACTGGAAGAAGCCGATCCTGATCATCCACGGCCAGCTCGACTACCGCATTCCGGTCGAACAGGGCCTGGCCGCGTTCACCGCCGCACAGCGCCAGGGCATCGAGTCCAAGTTCCTGTACTTCCCGGACGAGAACCACTGGGTGCTCAAGCCGCAGAACAGCGTGCAGTGGCACGACACCGTCAATGGCTGGCTGAAGCAGCACATCGGCGAATAAGCCGGATGGACGCGCCGCCCCATGGGGCGGCGCTTCTTCATGGCACCGGCTCTTGTTGGCCGCGGTATCACCGGTGATCGGCGGCTGTGCAACCGGCCATCGCCGGCGGTGCAACCGGTCATCGTCGGCGGTATAACCGGTGATCGTCGGGGGTATAACCGCTGATCGTCGGCGGTGTAACCGGTAGAGCCGACCGTTGGTCGGCTGCTCTTTTACGGCAGCCGACCAACGGTCGGCTCTACCGGTGATTGTTTTCCCGAAACGTGTGGAATCGCACGCCCCTCCTTCAGGTACTCCACACCCGTGAAAGCTCCCGCCCTGATCCAGAACGACATCGTCGTCTTCGGCCTGATCGCCGCCACCCTCGGGGCCGTGTTCTGGACCGCCTCGCGCGAGCAGGGGCTGTGGAAGCGCTTCTATACCGTCGTGCCGGCGTTGCTGCTGTGCTACCTGATCCCGGGCATCTACAACACGTTCGGGCTGATCGACGGCCAGAACACGCACCTGTACAACCCCATCGCCCGCGACATCCTGTTGCCGGCGGCGCTGGTGCTGCTCACCCTGGCGGTGGACATCAAGGGCATCCTGCGGCTCGGGCCGAAACTGATCGTGATGTACCTGGGCGCGTCCTTCAGCATCATGCTGGGCGCGGTGGTGGCGTTCCAGTTGATGAAGTGGCTGCACCCGGACACGGTGGCCGGCGACACGTGGGCCGGCATGGCGGCGCTGGCTGGCAGTTGGATCGGCGGCGGCGCGAACATGCTGGCGATGCGCGAGGTGTTCGAGGTCAACGCCACCACGTTCGGCCAGTTCGCGGTGGTGGACGTGGGCGTGGGCTATGTGTGGATGGCGGCGCTGATTTTCCTGGCCGGGCGGTCGGCGAAAATCGATGCGCGCAGCGGGGCCGATACGTCGGGCATCGACGAGCTGAAGCTGCGTATCGAGAAGTTCCGCAGCGAGCATGAGCGGGTGGCGAGCCTGACCGATCTGATGCTGATCGTGGCAGTGGCCTTCGGCACGGTGGGGCTGTCGCACGCGATCGCGGGGCCGCTGTCGGCGTGGTTCAAGGGCCATGTGTCCTGGGCGTCGCAGTTCAGCCTGGACGCGCCGTTCGTGTGGGTGGTGGTGATTTCCACGACGTGCGGGTTGGCGTTGAGTTTCACGCGCGCGCGCAACCTGGAAGGGGCGGGGGCGTCGAAGCTGGGCTCGCTGCTGCTGTACTTCCTGATTGCCTGCATCGGGATGCAGATGGATCTGCTGGCGCTGCTGGACCGGCCGTGGCTGTTCCTGCTCGGCATCATCTGGATCGCGGTGCACATCGTGTTGCTGTGGGCATTGGCGCGGGTGCTGAAGGTGCCGTTCTTCTACTTCGCCATTGGTTCGCAGTCCAACATCGGCGGGCCGGCGTCTGCGCCTGTCGTTGCGGCGGCGTTCCATCCTTCGCTTGCGCCTGTTGGGGTGCTGCTGGGGACGATGGGGTATGCGACCGGGACGTATCTGGCGTACATCGTGGGCATCACCCTGCGCGCGATGGCGGGGCAGGGCTGATCCGGGTAGTGCCGGCCGCTGGCCGGCAATCTCCTGGACAAGTGACGCATCGCCTGGTTGCCGGCCAGCGGCCGGCACTACCGGGGATCAAGGCCGCCAGGAATGACCGCGCGTGCGGATTTACGCAGGAAGAAGGCCGCGTTCGAGCAACCACGCTTTGGCATCTTCCGCATCCTGCTCGAACCGCTGCGCCTGTTGTTGCGGCGGCCTTCCATCCGTCGCTCGCCCCGGTCGGGGTGCTGCTGGGGACGATGGGGTATGCCACTGGGACGTATTTGGCCTACATCGTGGGCATCACCCTGCGCGCGATGGCGGGGCAGGGCTGATCCGGGTAGTGCCGGCCGCTGGCCGGCAATCTCCTGGACAAGTGACGCATCGCCTGGTTGCCGGCCAGCGGCCGGCACTACCGGGGATCAAGGCCGCCAGGAATGACCGCGCGTGCGGATTTACGCAGGAAGAAGGCCGCGTTCGATCAACCACGCTTTGGCATCTTCCGCATCCTGCTCGAACCGCGCCGAGTGAACACCTTGGCGCCTACAGGGTTGGCGCGTCGCCACGCGCCCAGGACTAACCGCGCGTGCGGATTTACGCAGGAAGAAGGCCGCGTTCGAGCAACCACGCTTTGGCATCTTCCGCATCCTGCTCGAACCACGCACGCGTGGACCCCAATCGATAGGTATACCCCCACGCGTCCATGTCCAGCATCAGGCGGTCGCTACCCACGCCGGGCAGTTGCCCGGCCAGCACGATCTGCAGGTAACAGGTGGCGTCTTCTTCGGGGACCGAATCGGTGGCGTCGGTGTGCACCAGCGCGCGTCGCTCCGGTGGCAGCACGATCAGGTGGCAGGCCTCGTGCAGCATCGAGTGCACCGGCGTATCGTCGCGCACGTACACATCGCTGCCGATGATGCCCGCCTCCGGCTCGCCCCAGTAACTGCCTGGAATCGGCGCGGCGGCGCCTACCCGGTGCAGCCGCAGGTCGTGCGCGGCAAGCAGGGCAACGGCATCATCAAAGTGGATATCGCCGACGCAGGTAACCTGCACATCGGCGGCGGCAACGTCGGTCGTCATGGCATGCATTCAACCGCCCCTCCCAACCGGAAGGGGCGACAAGGCTCAGGGCTGCTGCGGGCCTTCCGGCAAGGCGACGGAAATATCGAGCACATCGTGCTCCCCGTCCTTCACCAGATCGACCTTCACCGCATCCGCGTCGATGTTCACGTACTTCTTGATCACTTCCAGCAGCTCACGCTGCAGAAGCGGCAGGTAGTCTGGGCCACCGCGATGGCTGCGCTCCTGCGCAATGATGATCTGCAGGCGGTTCTTCGCCGTTTCGGCCGTCGTCTTCTTCCGGTTCAGGAAATCGAACAGTCCCATGCTTACCCTCCGAACAGCTTGCTGAAGAAGCCTTTCTTCTCCACGGTGGTGAAGCGCATCGGACGCTCTTCGCCAAGAATGCGGCCAACCGCATCTTCATACGCCTGGCCCGCCGCCGATTCGGGGTCCAGGATCACCGGCTCGCCCTTGTTGGACGCATTGAGCACGTCGCCCGACTCGGGCACCACGCCAATGGCCTTCAGGCCCAGCACTTCCTCAACGTCGGTGATGCTCAGCATCTCGCCACTTTCCACCCGGGCCGGGCTGTAGCGCGTGAGCAACAGGAACGCCGGCACGTTCTGGCCCGACTCGGCCTTGTGCGTCTTCGAGTCCAGCAGCCCGATGATCCGGTCCGAGTCGCGTACCGACGACACTTCCGGGTTCACCACCACCACTGCACGGTCGGCGTAGTACATCGCCAGGAACGCACCCTTCTCGATACCGGCCGGCGAGTCGCAGATGATGTACTCGAAACCGTCCGCGGCGAGGTCCTTCAGCACCTTGCCCACGCCTTCCTGGGTCAGCGCATCCTTGTCGCGCGTCTGCGAGGCCGCCAGCACGTACAGGTTGTCGAAGCGCTTGTCCTTGATCAGCGACTGCTTGAGCGTCGCTTCGCCGTGCACCACGTTCACGAAGTCGTACACCACCCGACGCTCGCACCCCATGATCAGATCCAGGTTGCGCAGGCCGACGTCGAAGTCGATCACCGCCACCTTCTTGCCGCGCCGCGCCAGGCCGCATGCCAGGCTGGCGCTGCTGGTGGTCTTGCCCACGCCGCCCTTGCCGGAAGTGACTACGATGATTTCAGCCAAAGGACTTCTCCTGATTCATATGGTTGGGCGCCGGATCAGTCCAGCGCCGCGATCTTGATCTGGTCCTGCTCCAGCCACACCTGCACGGCCTTGCCGCGCAGCGTGTCCGGAACATCGTCCAGTACCTTGTAATGGCCGGCAATGGCGACCAGTTCAGCATGGAATTCACGGCAGAAGATACGTGCCGTGGTGTTGCCTTGGGCACCGGCCAGGGCGCGGCCCCGCAGCGTACCGTAGATATGGATGCTGCCATCGGCGATCACCTCGGCCCCGGCACCCACCGTGGCCATCACCGTCAGGTCGCAGTTCTCTGCGTACAGCTGCTGGCCCGAGCGCACGTTGCTGGTCTGCATGCGGCCCGGCTGCGGTGCCTTGGCCGGGGTGGCAGGTACGGCGGCCGGCGTGGCCGCGCGTGCACGCCGTGCCGGTTCCGGCGCAGGCGCAGGCGCGGGCGGCGGCGGGGCGACCGGGACCGCGTCCAGCTCGGCGCGTTCGTACTGCGCGCGGAACTTGGCCAGCAACGGCAGCCCCAGCTGCTGCGAGAGCAGCTCGGTCTCGGTGGTGCCGTAGGCCAGCGCCACCGGCAGCACGCCGGCGCTGCGCAGCCCATCCAGCAGTGCCTTGGCCGTGGCCACGTCCGGGATCTGGCTGAGCCCGCCGAAATCCAGGATCACCGCGGCGCGCCCGAACAGCTTCGGCGCACGCGCCACGCGGTCGTGCATTTCGCGGGTGAGGCGTTCCACATCCAGGGTGCGGATGCGCAGGTTGGCAATCCCCACCTGGCCGATCTTCAGTTCACCGGCCTGTTCAAAATCCATGTTCGCCGCCACCTCAGGTCCCCGTCGGCCGGTGCGCACGCAGCGGCTCGCGACGATGGCCCACCCAGGGCACGTCGGGCAGCTGGTCGCCGTAGGTAGCGTGTACCCACTGGTAACTGCACAGGTCCTTGAGCAGCATGCTGGCGCGCACGTCGACGTGGGCCATGTTGTTCTGCCCGACCTCGCGGAAGCCGAAGCTGCCATGGAACAGCAGCGCCGCGTCGGCGCCGTGGTCCAGGAACACCTCGCAGGTCATCTGCGGGTAGCGCAGCTCGGCGTAGCTCTGTGCATCGGCATAGAAAGCACGGCCGACGCCACCGCCGCGACGGCGGCTGGCGACCACGATGCGGTCGATATAGAAGAATTTGCTGTCCAGCTGCTGCTGGAACCAGGCGAAGTTGCTGCTGTCGTGCTGGCTGTCGCTGCCGAAGCCGATCAAAAAGCCGGCCAGGTTGCCGTCGCGCTCGGCGACGCGGAAATACTCAGCGGTTTCATAGAACAGGCGCAGGCGGGCGGCATCCAGCGGCAGGATGGCCAGGCCGGCGTTGTTGTTCAGGGCCAGGACGGAATCGAGCTCGTGCTCGCGCACGTCGCGGATGACAATCGACATTGTGACTCCGTGGGGTAACGCGGTTGGTCCATCAAGGGACCCTCATCGGATTATTGCACGGGTGGCGGGCCCGGGCGAATCGCCGCCCATGACTTATGTGGGAGTGCAGGGGCGCAGGTTCAGCCTAAGATGCGTCCATGTTGGGATACCTGAGCCAAACCCGAGTACTGCGACTGGCCGGCCTGTTCACCTGGGTCATGGTCGGCCTGCCCGTGGTCTATTCCCAATACGAGTCGCTGCTGCGCCACCGTGGCGACGGCCTGGACAGCTGGGCGGTCTGGCTGTTCACCGCCTACCTCACCTTCGGCGCCTGCTACTTCTGGCTGACCCGCGGCCTGCGCGATGGCGGCGGCCATTCGGCCTGGTACGACCGGGTGGTGCTGCTGCTGCTCACCACCTCGGCGCTGGGCGTGAGCTACCTGAGCGGGTCGGGCCTGGGCAGCATCCTGATGATGGTGGCCGCCGGGGTCATCCCCTGGATGCTGCAGGTGCGCGGTGGGGTCCTGTGGCTGTTGCTCAGCCAGCTGGCGGTGCTGCCGGTGTACTACCTGATCCTGCGCATGCCGCTGTTCGAGGCGCTGATGCAGTCGCTGCTGTATGGCGGGTTCTCCATGTTCATCTTCGTGACCAGCCTGGTCGCGCGGCAGCAGACCGACGCCCGTGAAGAACAGCGCCGGCTCAACACGGAGCTGCGTGCCACCCGCGTGCTGCTGGCCGAGAGCGCCCGGGTCAACGAGCGCACCCGCATCTCGCGGGAACTGCACGACCTGCTGGGCCACCACCTCACCGCGCTCAGCCTGAACCTGGAAGTGGCTGGCCACCTCACCGACGGCCAGGCCCAGGAGCATGTGCACCAGGCCCATACCCTGGCCAAGCTGCTGCTCACCGACGTGCGCGAGGCGGTCAGCCAGATCCGCGACAGTGGCGCCATCGACCTGGCCGCCGCGCTGCGCCCGCTCACCGAACAGGTGCCGTCGCTGGCCATCCACCTGGACATCGCCGAACCGCTGAACGTCGAAGACCCCGAGCGCGCCCATGTGCTGCTGCGCTGCACCCAGGAAATCATCACCAACGCGGTGCGCCACGCCAACGCGCGCAACCTGTGGATCCAGGTCCGGCGCGAAAGTGGCGGCGAAGTGGTCATTCAGGCGCATGATGACGGGGTGGGCGCGGACGGCATCGTGGTCGGCAATGGCCTGCGCGGCATGCGTGAACGCTTGTATCAATGTGGCGGTGAGCTGCAGATTGAAACCCGCCGGGGTCAGGGCTTCCGCCTGCGCGCCTCGGTTCCCGGCGCGCCAGTGCTGATGCTGGCCCCCGTTACTTGAGGAGTTCGTTGATGATTCGCGTCTGCCTGGTCGACGACCAAACCCTGGTGCGGCAGGGGATCCGCTCGCTGTTGGCGCTCGACGACGGGATAGAAGTGGTCGCCGAGGCCGCCGACGGCCGCCAGGCGGTCGAGGTGGTCCCGCAGATCCGTCCGGACGTGGTGCTGATGGACATGCGCATGCCGGTGATGTCCGGGCTGGAGGCGCTGCAGATGCTGTCCCGGCTGGGCCAGCTGCCCCCGACCATCATCCTGACCACCTTCGACGACGACCAGCTGGTGCTGGCCGGGCTCAAGGCCGGTGCCAAGGGCTACCTGCTCAAGGATGTCACCCTGGAACAGCTGGTGGGCGCGATCCGCACCGTGGCAGACGGCGGTTCGCTGGTGCAGCCGGCGGTGACCCAGCGGCTGCTGTCCGGGCTGGAGCACATGCGCAATGAATTCGTCAGCCTGGACCGGCCGGACCCGCTGACCGACCGCGAGACCGAGATCCTGCGGCTGATGGCCAGCGGTTTCTCCAACAAGGAGATCGCCAATTCACTGGGTGTGGCCGAGGGCACGATCAAGAACCACGTGTCCAACATCCTGTCCAAGCTGGGCGTCCGCGACCGCACCCGCGCGGTATTGAAGGCCTTCGAGCTGCAACTGGTCTGAGACCGCGCCAGGGCCACCGGCGAGCCGTTGCCGGTGGTCTTTGTGCAATATCCTGAATATGCGCCGGATCCCTTGTGCCACAAGGGCTGCGCGCCGAGAAACGGCCCATTCGGCCGAATCCGGCAAAGAAATATTCCCGAACCGCTACGTGCTGACACGCGCGATACGTTATCGTTCCGCTCCTTGTCTATGCAAAACCGCTGCCGGCATGGAAACCGGTGCGCCAATCCTGATCTACAACACCCGCGAAGCCTGCTAGGATTGGCGCTTCGCTTCAATCAACCCGGCCGTGGGATCGGCCCCGGAGACTTCTGAATGACCCGTATTATCGAGTTCCTGATCGCCTTGGGGATCGTGGCTGGCCTGTTCGTCATCATTGGCGTATGTCTGCCGGGCGAGCGCCATATTTCCGAAAGCATCGAGACCAACCGCAAGATGACGATCGTGTTCGACACGGTCAACAGCCTGCGCCGCTTCAAGGACTGGAACCCGCTCGTACTGCGCGATCCCGCCGTTGAACTGAAGCTCTCCGGCCCTGCTGCCGGCGTTGGCGCACGTCTGGATTATTCTTCCAAGGAAAGCTCGTTGGGCCAGGGCAGCTGGGAGATCACCGAGTCGGAGAAGAACAAGCTGGTGTCCATCGCCATCGAGGACCCGACCAAGGGCCACGACAAGAAGACCAGCTTCACCCTGGAGCCGACCGGCAAGGGTGGCCGCAACGTCAAGATCACCCAGGACTACAGCATCAAGTACGGCTTCAACCTGTTTGGCCGTTATGCGGGTCTGTATGTCAGCCGTCACGTCGGTGACGACCTGAAGCTGGGTCTGTCGCGCATGGCCAACATGCTGGCCACCGTGCCCAACATCGACTACCGCACCGCCGAAGCCCCGCTGACCGATCTGGCCATCGTGGACGTCCCGGTTGAAGACCTGCTGGTGGTCACCGCCGGCAACGTCGATCGCGGCCAGGAGACCATCACCAAGTCCATCAAGGACAACCAGGAGTGGATCAAGCGCGTGATGGAGGCCAATGACCTCGAAGCCGCCGGTCCGTTCCGCATCATCACCACCGATTTCGGCGCCGAGAAGTACGCCTTCGACGTGGCCCAGCCGGTCAAGAAGAAGGGCACCCAGGGTGCTGCTGCTGATGCCCTGACCGTCAAGATCGACGCCGGTGCCCCGGTGAAGTACGTGCACGTCGCTCCGCACCGTTCGGCCCACGCGGCCTACACCGGCCACATGGCTGGCCTGGACATCGCCCGCAACGCCCTGCGTGCGTGGTCGGTGACCAACGGCAACGAAGTGATCGACCGTCCGTACGAGTCCTGGAAGGACGGCGTGGACAAGTCGTTCACGCCGGAAGGCACGTACGACATCTACTGGGCCGTCAAGTAATCCGACGGTCACCGGTGATGTAACGCACGACGAAAAACGCGCCGCTCCTTGCGGCGCGTTTTTTTTTGCTCCGCCCGCGGAGCATTCATCGAAGGATGCCCGCATGCTCAACCTGGAACGACGCGCACGCAAACCCTCCCTGCTGGCCTGCTTCGGCGGCCTGCTGGCCGCCACCGCCGTGGGCCTGTCGGCCTACGCCTCGCATGGCATCGCCGACCCGTTGGCACAGTCGCACGTGACCACCGCCGCGCTGTACGCGTTCGGCCACGGGGTGGCCCTGGCGGTGCTCGGGCCCACCCAGCAGAACAGCCTGGGCAAGCTGGCGCTGTATGTGCTGCTGATCGGCACGCTGCTGTTCTCCGGCAGTCTGGTGGCCGGGGCGTTGTGGAAGCTCAGTACGCAGTTGGCGCCGGTCGGCGGCACCGCACTGATGCTGGGCTGGCTGGCGTACGGCCTGAACGCGCTGCGCCGCTGACATGCCACGCTTCGCTCGCGGCTTCGACGTAGCGGAGGCACACGCCTGGCTGAGCCGGCGCGACCGCCGCCTGGGCACGTGGATGAAACGGCTGGGTCCGATTGATGCCCAGCCCGGCTGGGCCAAGCGCTTCGACCCGGTCGATGCGCTGGCGCGCGCGATCCTGTTCCAGCAGCTCAGCGGCAAGGCCGCCTCGACCATCGTGGGGCGGGTAGAGGTAGCCATTGGCAGCCAGCGCCTGCATGCCGATACGCTGGGCCGCATCGACGACGCCGCGTTGCGCACCTGCGGGGTATCGGGCAACAAGGCACTGGCGCTGCGCGACCTGGCCCGGCGCGAAGCCGACGGCCAGATTCCCGACCTGCGCCGGATGTCGGTGATGGGGCACGACGCGATCATCGACGCGCTGGTGCCGATCCGCGGCATCGGCCGCTGGACCGTGGAAATGATGCTGATGTTCCGCCTGGGCCGCCCGGACATCCTGCCCATCGACGACCTGGGCATCCGCAAGGGCGCCCAGCGCGTGGACAAGGCCGAGACCATGCCCACCCCGAAGGAACTGCAGGCGCGCGGCGAGAAGTGGGGCCCGTACCGCACCTACGCCAGCCTGTACCTGTGGCGCATCGCCGATTTCAGCGCGGACGCCAAAGAAGCAACCAACCGCTCGCAGGACTAGACCAACCGGTAGTGCCGGGCTCTGCCCGGCAACGCAAGATCCCGTAGCGCCGGGCTCTGCCCGGCAACGCAAGATCGTAGTGCCGGGCGCTGCCCGGCAACGCAACCTCGTAGTGCCGGGCGCTGCCCGGCAACGCCACGCCAGCAAAAAAGCAGCCGGGCAGAGCCCGGCTCTACGCGGCAACGCCATGCCAGGCCAAGAGCAGCCGGGCAGAGCCCGGCGCTACGCGGCAATGGCAACCCAGCGCAGCCGGGCATACGACTCAGCCCACCGGGCTTCAAGCACGCCAGCACCAATGCCAAGGCTCGTAAACGATGCCGTGCGGGTTGTCGCGCGGGTAGCTCAGCTGGAAGCCGAACCGCCCCGCGTTGTCCTGCAGCCACGCAAACGCGGCGGTGTGTTCGAAACTCTCTTCGGCCGGCGGTTCGTCGGGGGTGCCGATATCCAGCGCGAAACCGCTGTGGTGTTCGCTGTAGCCGGGGGCGGCATTGACCTGCAGGATGTCGGCCACGGCCAGCCCGCGCGCGCGCTTGCGCTCGAAAATGCCCAGCTGATAGGCATGGCTGCGGTAACCGGAGATCGCATCCAGCGCGACGCCCTCGGCGGCGGCCGCCAACCGCAGCCGCTGCCAGCCGCGTGCGGCAGATCGGCGCAACCACAGCGGCCGCCGATAGCGATCGAACCCAGCCAGGTGCAGCTGCGCCGGCTCGGCCTCCAGCGCCAGCCCGGTAGCGGCTTCATAGCCGTCTGCATCGATCTCCAGCTGCGCCAGCCGCTGCTGCAGGCCGCTCAGTGGCAGCAGCGTGCTGTCGGCCGCCGCGCGACGGGCAGGGGCCAGCGCCTGCTGGTCCAGCGCGTCGAGCGCGGCTTCAATGCCGTCCTCACGCATCAGGCGCGGCACCAGGGGCAGCACGCCGTGTGCGGTGGCAACAGCGAGATAGCGGCCATCGCGCTTGCGCCGCAATACCCAGCGCGCCTGGGCCAGCGCGCGCGCGTCGGCGTTGCTGCGTGCACGCAGCAGGCCGCCGGGCCACAGTTCGATGTCGGCGGTGTTGATCAGCAGGGCAGGGGCGCGGCGCATGCGACCAGCTTAGTGCGTGCGCCCAGGCGCGGCCAGCGCCTGCAGGGCCGCCAACAGGTCGCGGGGCTTTTCCGGGCTGATCACCAGCACGCTGCCATCGCGCAGCGGCAGATACAGCACGCGGCTGGCGTCGGTGAGCAGGCAGAACGCCTTGCGCCGGTCACGCATGCGGTAGTGCCCGGACAGGAAGCCGGGCATGCCGTAGCCGTTGGTCTTCACCACCGGCTTGAGGCTGCCATGCTCGGCCAGGTCCACCACCCGCGCCTGGTCCAGCTGCAGGGCGTCCACCGCCACCCGTTTGCGATAGAACGTGGACACCACCTCCAGTTCGCGACCCTGCAGGTGGATGCGGCGGCGGAAGAACGCCGCGCTCAGCACCGCGGTGAGCACCGCCAGGAACGGCAGCGTCAGGCCCAGTTCGTGCGGGGTGCGCTGGGCCGACTGCAACGTGGTGGCCACGATCAGCGCCGCCACGGCCACCATGGGCACCCACAGCCACAGCAGGCGCCAGATCGGGGCCGGAGCCACGGCAAAGGCGGTGTCAGTCGCGCGCGCCACACTCATGGCTGCGCCGCTATCCACGCGGCGACATCGTCGATCAGCGCCGGCAGCACGTGGCCCGGCCGGCTGTACTCCTGCAGCGACCCCGGTCCTTCGCCGGCGATGCCGAGGTGGTTCAACGGCGGGTAGTGCTTGAAGCTGACCTGGCGCTGGCGGGCCAGGCCGCGCTGCCACAGCTGCCAATCGGTCTCCACCACCTGGAAGTCACGGCCGCCCTGCAGCAACAGCATCGGCAGCGGCGACGCCCGGGCATCGGCGACCGGATCGATCGCCTCGAATGTGCGCCAGTAGTGGGCCGGCATGCGCAGCGGCAGGTCGGCCGGGGCCACGTCGGCATGACTGCGGGCCGCGGCGATCTGGCGGTCCAGCGTGTCCAGGAAGACGTGTTCGTCGGCGCTGATCTGGCCGTCCAGCCCGAGCAGATAGCGGTTCTGTTCGGGCAGCAGGGTCAGCAGCGACCGGGCCGGTGCCGCCCACAGGATCAGCCCGGCCACCTTGCCCGATTGCGCGGCGATGCGCGGCGCCAGCATCCCGCCCTGGCTGTGCCCCATGACGTAGACATGGCGCGGATCGATCCCGCGCTGGGCGGCCAGCGTCGCTACGGCGGCGACGGCGTCGTGGGTGGTCTCATCGTCCACGGTGTAGCGGTTGCCGGTGAAATCCTGCGGCCGCACGCGGCTGCGCTTTTCGTAGCGCAGTACCGCGATGCCCTGGGCGGCCAGGCCGCGCGCCACGTCCAGGAACGGGCGGTTGGCACCGATGGTTTCATCCCGGTCCTGTGGTCCGGAGCCGTGTACCAGCACCACCGCGCGCACGGGGCCGTCGCCCTGCGGCCGGGCCAGCGTGCCGGGCAGGGTGCCCGTGGCGGTCACCACGTCCAGCGGCACTTCGGCGTAGGCAGCATCGGCCGGTACCGGTGGCGCGGCGGCAGGCTCGGCGGGCTTGAAAAACAGCCCGGCGATACGGCCCTGGTCGTCTACCACCACGGTGGCCGCAATGGTGCCGGCGGCAAACTGCAGCGGTTGCGTCACCACGTCGGGGCGGTGACTTGTGGAGATGACCTCCGCTGCGCCGCGGCCACGGGGTTCGCCGAACGATTGCCACAGGGCCAGCAAGCCGGGCGCGGGGGCGGCCTTGGCCATTTCCGGGGTGAACATCGCCACGGCGGCGGCACCGTCACCGGCCTGCAGATGGTCGAGCAGCCGGGTAGCCACCTCCTGGGGTGGCGTGGCGGCCGAGGCGGCAAAGGCCAGCGTGGACAACAGCAGTGCAGCACCGCGCCAAAGCAGGGCGACCACCTCAGACCTCCTTCTTGAACATCAGCACCGCCACGCCCATCGGCTGGGTCTGCAGCACGTTCACCAGCTCCCAGCCGAGTTGGCCGTGGCGGTTGAGTTCGGTCTGCAGCTCATCGGACTTCACCCCGGTCCACGACGGCTTTACTTCGACAGTCAGGTAGCTCCAGCGCTTGCTCATTCCTTGCTCTCCTTGCTCGACTCGGGTTTGGGAAGGCGTCCAGCCTTGCGCAGTGCATCGCGCAGGACGTATTCGATCTGCGCATTGGCACTGCGCAGTTCGTCATCGGCCCAGCGCTGCAACGCCGCCAGGATGTCGGCGTTGATCCGCAGCGGGTAGGCTTTCTTCTCGCTCATGGCTCAGTACAACGAGCCGGCGTTGACCACGGGCTGGGTGCCGCGGTCCGAGCACAGCACCACCAGCAGGTTGCTGACCATGTGCGCCTTGCGCTCTTCATCCAGCTGCACCACGCCGTTCTTCTGCAGCTCGGCCAGCGCCATTTCCACCATGCCCACTGCGCCGGCGACGATCCGCGTGCGCGCGGCGATCACCGCGTTGGCCTGCTGGCGCTGCAACATCGCCTGCGCGATTTCCGGTGCGTAGGCCAGGTGGCTGATGCGCGCATCGATGACCTGCACACCGGCATCGGCCAGGCGCTCGGCCAGTTCGTCCTTGAGGTGCTGGGAAATCTCGGCGGCGTGGCTGCGCAGCGACAGCTGGCCTTCCTCATGCTGGTCGTAGGGGTAGCTGGTGGCCATCGCCCGCAGCGCCGATTCGGACTGGATGTGCACGAAGCTCTCGTAGTCATCCACGTTGTAGACCGCCTCGGAGGCGTCCACTACCTGCCAGACGATCACCGCGGCGATTTCGATCGGGCTGCCGTCCAGTTCGTTGACCTTGAGCTTGCCGCTTTCGAAGTTGCGCACGCGCTGGCTGACCTTCTTCTTGCTGAAGAACGGGTTGTTCCAGCGCAGGCCGTTGTCCTTGACCGTGCCCACGTACTTGCCGAACAGGCTCAGCACCACGGCCTGGTTGGGCTGCACCGTGTACAGGCCGGTCAGGCTGAGCATGGCCACGATCGACAGCGCGACGCCGCCGAACATCAGGCCGGGCGACACTGGAACAGTGCGTGCGCCTGCGATGAACAGCCACACGGACAGCCCCAGCAGGACCAGCACCCCGAGCAGGAACGGCAGGCCGGACAGCGAACGGGTGGGCATCTCTTTCATGGCGGGGCGTCCTTGGGTGGTTGACTGGAACGATATCAAATTGATATCAGGTTGCAAGTACCCGGTTTCGCCCGCGAGGAAGCCTTAAAATGCGCTCCCACCCTGTTGCCCGGAATACCGCCATGTCCACGCTCGGCACGCCGTTGTCTCCCTCCGCCACCCGCGTCCTGCTGCTGGGCTCCGGTGAACTGGGCAAGGAGGTCGCCATCGAGCTGCAGCGCCTGGGCGTGGAGGTGATTGCCGCCGACCGCTATGCCGATGCGCCGGCCATGCAGGTGGCGCACCGCTCGCACGTGATCGACATGCTGGACGCGATGGCGCTGCGCGCGCTGATCGCCCTGGAGCAGCCCCACCTGGTGGTGCCGGAGATCGAAGCCATCCACACCGAAACCCTGGTCCAGCTGGAGCAGGAAAGTGGCCTGCGGGTGATTCCGACCGCGCGCGCCGCCCGCCTCACGATGGACCGCGAAGGCATCCGCCGGCTGGCCGCTGAAACCCTGGGCCTGCCCACCTCGCCGTATCGGTTCGTGGATACCGAAGCGGAATACCGCGCGGCGGTGGCCGCGATTGGCCTGCCGTGTGTGGTCAAGCCGGTGATGTCGTCCTCGGGCAAGGGCCAGAGCACGCTGCGCAGCGAGGCCGACATCGCCCCGGCCTGGGAGTACGCGCAGACCGGCGGCCGTGCCGGTGCCGGGCGCTGCATCGTGGAAGGCTTCATCGACTTCGAGTACGAAATCACCCTGCTGACCGTGCGGCATGCGGGCGGGACGTCGTTCTGCGCACCGATCGGGCACTGGCAGAAGGACGGCGACTACCGCGAAAGCTGGCAGCCGCAGCCGATGTCGCCGCGTGCGCTGGCGCGTGCCGAGGAAATCTCGCAGGCGATCACCGATGATCTCGGCGGCTGGGGCCTGTTCGGCGTGGAGTTGTTCGTGAAGGGCGACGAGGTGTGGTTCAGCGAAGTGTCGCCGCGCCCGCATGACACCGGGCTGGTGACGCTGGCATCGCAGGAGCTGAGCGAATTTGCCCTGCATGCACGCGCGATCCTGGGCCTGCCGATCCCGCTGATCCGCCAGAATGGTCCGTCGGCCTCGTGCGCGATGCTGGCCCATGGCGAAGGCGTGCCGTTCTTCAGCAACGTGGCCGAAGCGCTGGTGCAGCCGGATTCGGCGCTGCGCCTGTTCGGCAAGCCGAGCGTGCATGGGCACCGCCGCGTGGGCGTGACCCTGGCGCGCGGCGAAGACATCGATACCGCGCGGAAGATCGCGCGCGAGGCGGCGGAAGCGATCGGGATCGAATTGCGGTGATCGAACGGGGGCGACGACCAACCTTCGTCGCCCACCAACCGCGACGCGACGATCAACGGTCGTCGCCAACCAACCGCGACGCGACGACCAACGGTCGTCGCCTACCGCGGGGATGGATTACCGGTAGGTACCGACCGTTGGTCGGTACGCTTTTGTCAACGTACGTCCACCCACACCAGATGGTGGTCGCTGCCATCGGCGATCTTCGCTTCCGGGGTTTCGTTGGCCGGCCAGAAAACGCCGCTGCCGATGTAGTTGAAGCCGACCGAGGGCAGGACGTAGTCCAGCCGCATCGTGCCCGACTTCGGGCCGAAATCGCCGGTGGCATGGAACGGTGCGCCCTTGCGGACGATGCCCTTCTCCGCATACGCCAGGCTGGTCTGCTCCGCGCCGACGCTGCGCGGGGTGGGGTAGCGCAGGACGCGGGGGTTTTCGATCAGTTCGACGATTGCTTCGTGGCGGCCATCGCCATCGACCGGGTCGTTGTTGAGGTCGCCGAGGATCACGAAGCGCGCGTCCTGCGGGAGGCCGCCGCAGTGGCCACGGTCATCGCACAGCCACGAGGTGTCGCGGTCCTTGAGGTAGTCCTGCCACAGCCGCAGCTCGTCGTGGTTGCGCGCCGCGTTGCGCTTCTCCGGGCCGTCGAACACCGGCGGGGTGGGGTGGGACACCAGCGCATGCACCACGCCATTGGGCGTGGTCACCGGGACGTCCCAATGCGACTTGGACGACAGCCGCAGCTGCGACCAGACATGGTCGTTGTAGAAGGATTTGCCGGTGCGCGGGTCGATCGGGCGCAGCGCGCCGGGCATCGTGCTCCACTTCAGCAGCTGGAAGCTGCGCACCTTGGCCTCGTCGATCGGGTAGCGCGACAGCACCAGCATGCCGTACTGGCCCGGGTGCAGTCCGTAGCCCCAGGCGTCGTTGCCACGGGCGCGGCCATCGCCGCCGATCTGGCCGTTGTTGTCCAGGTCCAGCCCGCTCTGCACGCCGGTGTTGACCGGCGCCAGGTAGCGGTAGGCGTAGTGCAGCGGCTTGCCGCCGCCGGGCTGGGCGGTTTCCAGGTAGCGCTGCTGGAACAGGTCGGCGGCGCGGTGCGCGTCGTCGTAGTCGAACTCGTTGAGCAGCACCAGGTCCGGGCGGACCTGCTGCAGCACCGCGGCGATCTTGCGGGCGTGCTCGCTGTCGCCTTCCAGCTCGGCGATCAGCCCGCCGGTCTCGTCGCTGTACAACGAGGTGTTGTAGGTGGCAATCCGCAGCGGTTCGGTGGCGGCTTCCTGCATGGCGGTCTTGGCGGGGGTCTGGGCGCAGGCGCTGCACAGCAGGGCCAGGGCAAGGATCAGGGGATGGGCTTTCATGCGCCTATTCTGCACCCAAGCCGGTGTCAGGGATGCGTCAGCCCCGACTTGTAACCAGAAATGTGCTGGACAGGATCCCACCCGGCCATACGATCCTCCAAGACGGGCTGTCGCTCGAATCGCCCATTCTTCAGGATATAGCGGCGATGCAATTCGGGGGAGCGCGCGCGGGTGTATTCCAGAACATTGCCCGCGCGATCCCGACGCTCTGGGTCGATGTTTGCATAGGCGACAGTCAGTCCCACGTCGTCCAGCGTCGCATCTTCCAGCCAAAGGCTGCTCTCATTTGTCAGGTAGAGCGAGATCTGAGGAACGCAATCCGATACGCGGCCTTCCGTGTTGAACATAACGGCTGATACCGCCACCGCATTGTCTCCCGCGAGGTAGCTTTCGATCATCCGATGCGCGTACAGCACCAGGAAGTTGCCGGTCTTCAGACGAAGGGCGCGTATGGGATGCAGGTCGCCGGGCTTGACCGTCCTGGGCCTGATGCCACCCTCGGCGTCGCGTTCATAGACGTCGAATGTGAAGGGCAGCGACGGCAAGCAGTCCGGCGAAATGTTCACCCGGTGCAGCCGCCGCACATCGACGGCATCAAAGTCTTGGGCGTCGTACAGAGCGCCTGGACGTGGCGGATAGGCATTGAACATGCGGAATATGCTGACGGTCTCCCGCACCCGCGGCGCCCGTGCATGCGCCTTCAGCGAGGCAAGGCACGCCTTGGTATCGGTCAGGGCCAAGGCCTGGACAGGCGACGGTTCGGCCGCCGGGACGATGGCCGGATCGACGTCGACAGGTTCGGGAATGGCCGCAGGGCTGCCGACCGTGGCTTCGGTGGGCGAAATCGAGGCAGGATCGCCATCATTGCCGCCGCCGCTACCACAACCACTCAACAACAGCAGCGCGGATGCTGCCAGATACGGTACTCGCTGCATGGTGTTAGCCGGTGCGGTAAATGCTGCCCCACTTTGCCCAGCCAAGGCGTGTGGGCCAAGGCCGGATGCGACAGCTGCTGCACCTGCAGGTCGTCGCGTTCATGCAGGGCGGCGTCAGCGCCCTTCCCGGGCGTCGTCGAACTCGTGCCAGCGGCGCCCGTCGTAGGCCTCCAGCGGACGGAAGCGGCGCTTGTAATCCATCTTGCGGTGGTCGCGGATCCAGTAGCCCAGGTACAGGTGCGGCAGCTGCTCGCGCCGGGCCCAGGCAATCTGTTGCAGGATCGCGAAGGTGCCCAGGCTGCGGTGGGCGTGCTCGGGGTCGAAGAAGGTGTACACCGCCGACAGCCCCTGCGGGGTGACATCGGTGACCGCCACGCCCAGCAGGTCGCCGCGCTTGCCGGGCTGGCCGGGCGCGCGCAGTTCCATGAAGCGGCCCTGTGCCCATTGCCCGATCAGGAACTGGTCGAACTCGTGCGGCCCGTGCCCGTCCATGCCGCCCTGCGCGTGGCGGTGGGTGAGGTAGCGGTGGTACAGCGCGAACTGTTCTTCGGTCTGCTCGGCCGCCACGATCCGCACCTCCAGGTCCGCGTTGCGGGCCAGGCAGCGGCGCTGGCTGCGGTCCGGCGCGAAGCGGGCCACCGGAATGCGCACCGACACGCAGGCGTGGCAGTTGGCGCAGTGCGGCCGGTACACCAGGTCGCCGGAGCGCCGGAACCCCCAGCTCAGCGCCATCGGGTACAGCGTGCCCAGCCGCGCATCGTGCGGGTCCAGCACCAGGTCGCGCGCGGCCCGTTCCGGCCAGTAACCACAGGGGTGGTCACCGGTCTGGAACAGTCGCAGCTCGTCGTCGCGGTCGCCATGCATTGCCATGCCCACAGCATAGCGCCGGGGCGTCGCAGCCGGCGCGACTGTCCGCCAGATGAACATGACCGGCGCGGCTGTCAACGCCGCCGGCGGCCGCGCGTTGTTGTAGGCGTGGGTGCCGATGCACCGCACGCCGATTTCCCCTACCGGAGTGACCCATGCGCAATCGCAAACCCCTTCTGCTGCTGGCCCTGCTGCTGTCCACCGGCGCCGCCGGCCTGGCCATGGCTGCTGATGTTCCGCCCCCGGCCGGTGCGCCGCCGCGCGCCAAGCTGGACACCAATGGCGATGGCGTCATCGACCGTGCCGAAGCCGCCAAGGCGCCGCGTCTGGCCGCGCAGTTCGACACGCTGGACAAGAACAAGGACGGCAAGCTGTCGCGCGACGAACTGCCGCGTTGGCACGGCAAGCGGCATGGCCGCGGCCCGGGTGGCCGTGGCGAGATGATGGCCAAGCTGGACACCAACAAGGACGGCCGCATCAGCCGCGAGGAAGCCAAGGCCGATCCGCGCCTGGCCGCGCGCTTCGATCAGATGGACGTCAACAAGGACGGCTACCTGGACAAGGCCGACCGCGAGCTGGGCCGGAAGCAGCACCGCGATGCGTGGTTCGCCGCCGCTGACACCAACAAGGACGGGCAGCTGAGCAAGGCCGAGTTCGACGCGGCCAAGGGCCCGATGGGGGGCCCGCGTGGCGGCCACCGCGATGGCAAGCCGCCGATGTCGCCGATGGCGCCGGCGGCCAAGTAAGCCCCCGCCGTACTACGCACGGGCGCCGGTCATCGACCGGCGCCCGTTTTTCGTTCAGAGCCGCCCGGTGCGCACCAGGCTGTACAGCACCAGTGCGGCCACGCCCAGGGTGACCAGCACGATCGCCCAGCGGCCATACATCAGCTGATAGGCCCAGCTTGGCCCGTTGCGGCCGTGGCGCGCCGCATCGCGCGCCAGCATGGGCGCCATCACCTTCTGCAGCGGGTACAGGCACTGGTAGTTGACCGCGGCCATGCCAAGCGCCATCGCCGACAGCAGCATCCAGACCGGTGCTTCCAGCACGCTCAGCATCAACACCGACAGGCACATCACCATCGCGGTGACGCTGCTGAGCACCACGAACCGGCGGATCTGTTCGCGTTCGCCGGACGATTCGGCATACGACAGCAGGTAGCGCCCGCCGAGATAGCTGCCCAGCATGCCGCCGACCAGGCCGCCGATGGCCGCCCCCAGGCTCAGCATCTCGCCCGGTGCCGCATTCTGGCTGAACGCCGCGCTGAGCGAGCCCAGGGCCGTGCCGCCGGAGACCGTGGCCCCGCCCAGGCCGAGTTTGCCGGTGCCCAGCCCGGTGCCGAGCAGGATCGCGGCACTGGCGGTGCCGGGGGCGGCGATCATCAGCGCCGAGGCCAGGGTGGTGGCGAACGCGGCGCTGGGGGCGCTGCTGCGCGCGAAGTCGCCGAAACGGCGCAGCATCTCTTCGCGCACGCTGGCACGGGCGCGCGACAGGCGCTTGCGCACGGCGGCATCGCTGAGCCCCAGCAGGTCGGCCACCTGCTGCGAGCGCTGGCCCTCGCGGTAGTACAGCAGCAGCGTTTCGCGGGCGTCTTCGGGCAGGGCCGAAATGATCTCTTCGGCCGCCAGTTCCTCTTCCACCCGCTGCAGGCGCTCGGGTGCGGTCGGGCCGGGGTCGGCGGCCATGCTGATCGCGATCTCGGCCGCTTCGCCGGACAGCGGGCGGCCGCGGTTGGCGCGCAGCCAGTCACGGGCCAGGTTGCGGGTGATCTGGCGCAGCCACGGCAGGAAGCTGGACGGATTGCTCAGCTGGTTGAGCTGCTGCCAGGCCTTGATGAAGGCCTCCTGCGCGATGTCCTCGCTGGCCTGCACGTCACGGGTGATCGCCAGGGCGATCGCGGTGACGGTGTTCTGGCAGGCCAGCACGATGCGCCCGTACGACTGGGTGCAGCCGGAGGCGGCCGCGGGCAGTTCGCGTTCCAGGGTGGCGGTCAGCAGGGGCGTCATGGCGGAATTTCCGGAGGTGATCCGAGTATGACGATGGCCGCGAAAGAATGTGACGGGGTAGGGGCCGGTTGCTTGTGCCCGGTAGTGCCGGCCGCTGGCCGGCTCTGCACGGGGCCGGCCGTACGGGCAGCCGGGCAGAGCCCGGCTCTACGGGGCGGCCGGGCAGCGCCCGGCGTTGCCGGTTACTTCGCCGGTTGGATCCGTACCCGCACTTCCTCTTCTTCCGGGCGCGCGGGCTGGGCCGGGGCTGCGGCCGGGGCCTGCTGTACGGCGGGGGTCGGGGCCACCGGTGGGGCGTTGCGGTGGCGCATCACCACCACCATCGCCACGGCGGCAATCACCAGCAGCAGGCCGATGCGGATGCGCCAGGCCCAGTTGCGGCGCGGGGCCACCTCGCCCACCTGGTCGCGGAAGGCGAACTCGGCGGTGGGGTGGTCGCGCCGCGTGGTTTCCAGCAGGCGCGCGTCGCGCAGGATCTCGCGCGCACGCGGCTGGTCATTGGCATGCACCACCCACAGCGTGGGATGGGTGGTGGCCTTGCTGGTATCCAGATAGCTGAACTGGCTGCCGCGCTTGCTGTGGTACGAACGGCCGTTGGTGATGCGCACCTCGATGCCGGCATCGCGCAGCAGCTGGGCCACGCCTTCCACGGTTTCCACGCGCTGGCTGTTGAAAATCTGTCTCATGTCAGTCCTTGGCCGGAACGGCGGCCGCCGCGGCGCTGTCGGGTACCACGCGGATCAGGCCTTCCTGCGCGGTGCTTGCGACCAGCAGACCATCGCGGGTGAAGAACTGGCCACGGGCCAGTCCGCGTGAATCCTGCGCGCTGGGGCTGTCCAGCGAGTACAGCAGCCAGTCGTCGGCGCGGAACGGGCGGTGGAACCAGATCGCGTGGTCCAGCGAGGCCATCTGTACGTGTGGCTGGTAGTAGCTGATGCCGTGCGGGAAGGTCGCCGTGCCCAGCAGGTGGAAGTCCGAGGCATAGGCCAGCAGCGCCTGGTGCAGCTCCGGCGCATCGCCCACTTTCTCATTCAGGCGCAGCCAGACCTGGTGGTAGGGCGGGCGCTTGGGCGGGTTGAGTTCGTCGCGCGGGTACACGTGGCGGAACTCGAACGGGCCGCCGCGCGACAGCCAGCGCTGCACCTTGATCGGCAGGCGTTCGAGCACCTCCGGCGGCAGCGGGCGGTTGGGTTCGATGTCTTCCGGCTGCGGCACTTCGGGCATCTTGTGCTGGTGCTCGGCGCCCTGTTCGGCCTGCTGGAAGGAGGCCGCGCAGAAGAAGATCACCTTGCCGTGCTGGATCGCGGTGACCCGGCGCACCGAAAAACTGCCGCCGTCGCGGGTGCGGTCCACGTCATAGACGATGGGGTGGTCGATGTTGCCCGCGCGCAGGAAGTAGGCATGCAGCGAATGCACGTGGCGACCGTTGTCCACGGTGGCCTGCGCGGCCGACAGCGCCTGGCCCAGCACCTGGCCGCCAAACACGTACTTGGTCCCGATGTCGCGGCTCTGGCCGCGGAACAGGTTGTCTTCCAGGCGCTCGAGCGTGAGCAGGTCGATCAGCTCGGAGACGACGGGTTCGTGCGTGTCGGACAAGGGAAGCAACCTGCAGGGGGCAAGCCCGAATTATAAGGTAGTGCCGGCCCATGGCCGGCAACCAGGCGAAGAACGATCGAAGCAGTCCGGGGTTGCCGGCCAGCGGCCGGCACTACCGGGTCAGGCCTTGCCGAGTCGGGCCGCCAGCTGCTGCAGTGCCTGCTGGGCGTCCGGGGCGTACCAGGCCTCGACGAAGCGGTCGAGCTGGATCAGGTCGGCGTGCAAGGCTTCGTGCAGGTCGGCGCGGGCGATGGCGCGGGTCAGCAGCATCGGCTGGCGGGGCAGCTTGAGCAGGCGCTGCAGCCACGCCACCGCGCGCGGCACCACCTGGGCGGCGTCGGCCAGTTCGTCCACCAGCCCGATTTCCAGCGCACGTTCGGCCGGCACCATCTCCCCGCCCACCAGCAACTGCGTGGCGCGGTGGTGGCCGACCACGCGGCGCATCAGGCGCTGGATGCCTTCGGGGGCCACCAGCCCCACCTGGACCTCGTTCAGGCCGATCACGGTTGGCTGGGCCGGGTCCGGGCTGCGCGCCAGGATCCGGTAATCGCAGCACAGCGCCAGCACGCAGCCGCCGGCCGGCGCATGCCCGGTCAGCGCGGCCACCACCGGTACCCGGCATTCGGCCAGGGTGCGCACTGCGCCGAAGAAGGCCTGCCAGCTGTCGAGCAGCTTGTGCCTGTCCTCGCCATGGCCGAGCAGGTGCGGCACGTCCATGCCGGCGCTGAAGATGCGCGCGCTGCCCGACAGCACGATGCCGTGCGCGTCATCGGCCATGGCCTGGTTGATCGCGTGGATCAGGTGGCGGCACAACTCGGTGTCCAGCGCGTTGACCGGCGGCCGCGCCAGCCGCAGTTCGCGGATGGGGCCATGGTTGATCACCTCGATGAGCGTCGTCATGCTGCAGTCTCGTTGCGGACAGGGAACGAAGCCGATGATAACCAAACCATTCGTGTGCGTATTGTTGGGACTGTGTGCGATCGCAGCATCGGCGCCGACAGTGGCCGCAGAACCTTCCTGTGTGTCACTGCGCGACGGCTGGCTGCGGTTGCCGCCGGCCGCGATGCCGATGGCCGCCGGTTACGCGCGGATCCGCAACGACTGCCGCGAGGCGGTCGTGGTGATCGCTGCCGGCAGCAAGGCGTTCGGCGATGTGTCCCTGCACGAAACCACGCTGGTCGACGGGGTCAGCCGGATGCGCGCGGTGGACCGATTGCCGATCGCGGCCGGTGCGACCGTCGAGCTGAAGCCGGGGAGCTTGCACCTGATGCTCATGCAGCCGGAGGTGCCGCTGAAGGAGGGGGCACAGCTGCCGCTGCGGCTGAGCCTGGAAGACGGGCGCAAGGTGGATGGACAGCTGCAGGTGCGCGGCGCGCGTTGAGCGCGTGTTGGCCGGCAGGCGCGCGCTCAGCTCCAGTCGTAGGAGAACAACACGGTGCGACTGTCCGGTTCGTACAGCATCACGATGGCATCGGCACCCGCGGCGCACCAGTTGTAACCGGCCACCTCGGCGACCGCGAAGAACGGTTTGCCATCACGGGTGATGCGCACGTTCTCGGCATCGTCAGGTCGGTCGCGGTCATACATCGCCGGATCCAGTGCGATCTCGAATGCCGGCGGGATCTCGGCGGTTTCGGTCCAGTTGCCGCCGGAAATCTGCCCGCCGAGCCTGTCCAGATACGCCTGTTCGCCCGGCTCGCCATCGCCATAGCGCATGTAGCTGGCCAGGGAGCCGTGGGTCTGGAAATAGGCGTGTGCCTTGGCATGACTGTCGCGCATCTCGGCGATGTGCTCGACCGCGTCGCTGTCCTGCTCCTGGTCGCCGACGAAGTAGCCCGCGTTGCCAAGGAAGCGCATGCGGTTGTCGGTGGTCAGTTCGAATGCGATCCAGTTGGTGCCGGTGAACGCGTTGTGGTGCTCTTCGGTGTCTTCGCCGATGCAGCCTTCATACGGCTCTATCGGGCACAGCATCGTGGCCACGGTGCCGGCCAGTTCCGGACGCAGGATGCCCAGGTCGATGCCGATCAGCGGCAGCAGGTGTTGGGCCAGCCACGGTTGTTCCTGGGAAAAAACGTCGGCGGGGAACGGCGTCATTCCGGGAAGAAGTGTGCGGATGTCGGTCTGGTGGAACATGGCATTCCTTTGAATGAATGGCGGTAGTGCCGGCCGCTGGCCGGCATCCATGCACATCCTTCCGGCGTCATGGGGGTGCCGGCCAGCGGCCGGCACTACCTTCAGGTGGACGCGGTGCGGATCGCGTCGGGCAGCGGTGCGCTCTTGCCGGTCTGCGTGTCCATCCAGACCACCACCACGTTGCCGTCCGAGTACAGCCTGGCGTCGTCGTTCTGGTCCACGATGCGATGGCCGATCGTCACGCTGCTGTTGCCCAGCCGCTCCACGAACAGTTCCACCACGATGTCGTTGGGCCACACGATCGGCAGGCGGTAGTTGACGTTGGTGGCCGCCACCACCGGAGCGATGCGGTCGGTCATCGACACGCCGTCCACGCCCAGCATCCAGCGCACGCGCGCCTCTTCCAGGTAGGAGATGTACTTGGCGTTGTTGACGTGGCCCATGCTGTCCATGTCGCGCCAGCGCACGCTGATCGGTACGCGGGCCAGGATCTTGTGTTCGCTGCTCATCAGGCGTCCTTCTTCTTGCTGGCGGTGCTGGTCTTGCTGGCCTTGCCGGTGCTCTTGGCCGCGGCCGCCTTCTTGGCCGGCTTCTCCGGCTTGACCTTGCGGGGCGGGCGCGCATCGGGCTTGTTGGCCATTGCGGCCGGCTGCTGTGGGCGGGCGCTGATCGAGGGCAGCATCTTGGCCAGGAACTGGCCGGTGTACGAGGTCGGGCAGGCCGCCACGTCTTCCGGCGTACCGGTGACCAGGATGGTGCCACCGCGGTGGCCGCCCTCCGGACCCAGATCGACGATCCAGTCAGCGGTCTTGATCACGTCCAGGTTGTGCTCGATCACCACCACCGTGTTGCCTTCGTCGCGCAGCTTGTGCAGCACGCCGAGCAGCGCTTCGATGTCGTGGAAATGCAGGCCGGTGGTCGGCTCATCCAGGATGTACAGCGTGCGGCCGGTATCGCGCCGCGACAGTTCCTTGGACAGCTTCACGCGCTGCGCTTCACCACCGGACAGCGTGGTCGCGCTCTGGCCCAGCTTGATGTAGCTCAGGCCCACGTCGACCAGCGTTTCCAGCTTGCGCGCGATGCTCGGCACCGGCTCGAACAGCTTCAGCGCATCTTCGACGGTCATCTGCAGCACATCGTTGATGTTGAAGCCCTTGTACAGGATCTCCAGCGTTTCGCGGTTGTAGCGCTTGCCATGGCACACGTCGCAGGGCACGTACACGTCCGGCAGGAAGTGCATTTCCACCTTGATCAGGCCATCGCCCTGGCACGCTTCGCAGCGGCCACCGCGCACGTTGAAGCTGAAGCGCCCCGGCGAATAGCCGCGCGCACGCGCTTCGGGCACCTGTGCGTACAGCTCGCGCAGCGGCGTGAACAGACCGGTGTAGGTGGCCGGGTTCGAGCGCGGGGTGCGGCCGATCGGCGACTGGTCGATGTCCACCACCTTGTCGAACAGGTCCAGCCCGTCCACTTCCCTGTACGGCGCGATCGGGTGCGAGGCGCCGTTGATCTCGTTGGCGGCCAGCGAGAACAGGGTGTCGTTGATCAGGGTCGACTTGCCCGAGCCGGACACGCCGGTGATGCAGGTCAGCAGGCCCGACGGAATGTCCAGGTCCACGCCCTTGAGGTTGTTGCCGCTGGCACCGCGCAGGTGCAGCGTCATCTTCGGGTTGGGCTTGTGCCGGCGCGCGGGAATCTCGATGGCACGCTTGCCCGACAGGTACTGCCCGGTGAGCGAACGCGGCGCATCCAGAATGTCCTGCAGGGTGCCCTGGCCGACGATCTCGCCGCCATGCACGCCCGCGCCCGGACCGATGTCCAGCACGTAGTCGGCCAAGCGGATCGCGTCTTCGTCATGCTCGACCACGATCACCGTGTTGCCAAGGTCGCGCAGGCGGGTGAGGGTGCCGAGCAGGCGTTCGTTGTCGCGCTGGTGCAGGCCGATGGACGGCTCATCGAGCACGTACATCACCCCGACCAGGCCGGCACCGATCTGGCTGGCCAGGCGGATGCGCTGGGCTTCGCCACCGGACAGGGTGTCGGCCTTGCGCTCCAGGGTGAGGTAATCCAGGCCCACATCGACGAGGAAGCCGAGGCGCTCGCCGATCTCCTTGACGATCTTGCCGGCAATCTCGCCGCGCCAGCCGGGCAGGGTCATGCCGCTGAAGAACTTCAGCGCTTCATCAATCGGCAGCACCACCAGTTCCGGCAGTGCGCGGTCGGCCACGAACACGTTGCGCGCGGCCTTGTTCAAGCGCTGGCCCTGGCACTCAGGGCAGTTGCGCTCGCTGATGTACTTGGCCAGTTCTTCGCGCACCGCCGCCGATTCGGTTTCCTTGTAGCGGCGTTCCAGGTTCGGAATGATGCCCTCGAAGCGGTGCTTGCGCTGGGTGCGGCCACCGGCTTCGGTGAAGTAGGTGAAGGTGATGGTCTCTTCGCCGCTGCCGTACAGCACCGCCTGGCGCACGTCCTCGGGCAGGGTCTGCCAGGCCGCATCGACGTCGAACTTGTAGTGCTTGGCCAGCGAGGCGATCAGCTGGAAGTAGTACGCATTGCGGCGGTCCCAGCCGCGCACGGCGCCGGCCGACAGCGACAGCTCCGGGTGCACCACCACGCGGGAAGGGTCGAAGAACTCGGCCATGCCCAGCCCATCGCAGCCCGGGCAGGCGCCGACCGGCGAGTTGAACGAGAACAGGCGCGGTTCCAGCTCCGGCAGCGAGTAGTCGCAGACCGGGCAGCTGTACTTGGACGAGAACAGGTGGGCCGGCGCGTCTTCGACGTCCAGCGACTGCACCGAGACCATGCCATCGCCCAGCTTCAGCGCGGTTTCAAAGCTCTCAGCCAGCCGCTGCTTGATGTCTTCGCGCGGGCGGAAGCGGTCGATCACCGCCTCGATGGTGTGCTTCTGGCGCAGTGCCAGCGGCGGCACCGCGTCGATTTCATGCAGGATGCCGTCCACGCGCACGCGCACGAAGCCCTGCGCGCGCAGCTGGTCGAACACCTGGGCGTGCTCGCCCTTGCGCTCGCGGATCACCGGGGCCAGCAGCATGTAGCGCTGCTCGGCATCCAGGCTGAGCACGTGGTCGACCATCTGGCTGACCGTCTGGGCCTCCAACGGGTAGCCGTGGTCGGGGCAGCGCGGGCTGCCGACGCGGGCGTACAGCAGGCGCAGGTAGTCGTAGATCTCGGTGATGGTGCCCACGGTGGACCGCGGGTTGTGCGAGGTCGACTTCTGCTCGATCGAGATCGCCGGGGACAGGCCCTCGATGTGGTCCAGGTCCGGCTTTTCCATCACGCTGAGGAACTGGCGGGCATAGGCCGACAGCGACTCCACGTAACGACGCTGGCCTTCCGCGTAGATGGTGTCGAACGCCAACGAGGACTTGCCCGAGCCGGACAGGCCGGTGATGACAATGAGCTTGTCGCGGGGCAGGTCGAGATCGATGTTCTTGAGATTGTGCGTCCGCGCGCCGCGGATGCGGATGAAATCCATCGCCATGGGGGATCCGTTGTGGGGCTCTGGCCCGGAGGGCCGGCAAGCGGGTGGGGCAAGCGGAGACGGCAATCGGTCAGCCTACCGAGCTTGGGATTTGGGGGCAATCGCGCACATTGCCAGCCCCGGGTCTCACCGCCTGAGACCTGCCGGGGCGTTACCTGAACAGGATTCAGCCCCAGACAGGGCAAGGCGGGGGGTGACTTGACCCGACCCACCACCAGTCATTAAAATCCCGCTTCTGTCTGCCCTCGATGGCAGCAGTCCATAGACCACAATAACTACAGAGGAAGTCTGGTCATGTACGCAGTACTGGTAACCGGCGGTAAGCAATACCGCGTGGCGCAGGGCGAAACGCTCCGCGTCGAAAAACTCGAAGTCGAAGTCGGCAACGAGATCACGTTCGACACCATCCTGATGCTGGGTGACAGCGATGGCATCAAGCTGGGCGACGCTCTGAGCGGCGCTTCGGTCACTGCCAAGGTCGTGTCCCAGGGTCGTGCTGACAAGGTCCGGATCATCAAGTTCCGTCGCCGCAAGCACCACATGAAGCGCCAGGGTCACCGTCAGTACTACACCGAAATCGAGATCACCGGCATTGCCGGTGGCAGCAAGTAATAAGGAGAACCAGTCATGGCACATAAAAAAGGCGTAGGCTCTTCGCGCAACGGTCGCGACTCCAACCCGAAGTACCTCGGCGTCAAGATCTTCGGTGGCCAGGCCATCGATGCCGGCAACATCATCGTGCGTCAGCGCGGCACCCAGTTCCACCCGGGTAGCGGCGTTGGCCTCGGCCGTGACCACACCCTGTTCGCGCTCGTCGACGGCAAGGTGGAGTTCTCGGTCAAGGGCCCGAAGAAGCGTCGTACCGTCAGCGTCGTCGCCGAAGCCTGATCTTCGCGATACGCAGGCGCCCACGCCTAGCGCGTGGGGCCGCTGACGAAAGCCCCGCTTCGGCGGGGTTTTTGTTTTTTGTTTTTGTTCGAACATGGGCGGGGATCCTTCCCGCCACCGTCCACGGATCGTACCGGGGACGTTAGACTCTGCGGTCGGGTGCATCCGCTGCCCGCCGCCTCCAGTTGGCATCCAGAATCATGAAACTTGTAGACGAAGCAGAAATCCAGGTCACCGCCGGCAATGGCGGCAACGGCTGCGTCGGTTTCCGTCGCGAGAAGTTCATTCCGCTGGGCGGCCCGGACGGTGGCGATGGTGGCAATGGCGGCAACGTCTGGATCCGCGCCGACGCCAACCTGAACACCCTGGTCGACTTCCGCCACGAGCGCATCTTCAAGGCGCAGCGCGGTGAGAACGGCATGGGCCGCCAGGCCTACGGCAAGGGCGGCGAAGACCTGGTCATCACCGTGCCGGTTGGCACCGTGGTCATGAACGTGGCCACCGATGAAATCATCGGCGACCTGACCCAGCACGACGACCGCCTGCTGGTAGCCAAGGGCGGCCGCGGCGGCCTGGGCAACATGCATTTCAAGAGCTCCACCAACCGTTCGCCGCGCCAGGCGCTGCCGGGCGAAGAGGGTGAAGAGCGCCTGCTCAAGCTGGAGCTGAAGCTGCTGGCCGACGTGGGCCTGCTGGGCTTCCCCAATGCCGGCAAGAGCACCCTGATCCGCGCGGTGTCTGCCGCCACCCCGAAGGTGGCCGATTACCCGTTCACCACGCTGTACCCGAACCTGGGTGTGGTGCGCGTTGAAAATTACCGCAGCTTCGTCATCGCCGACATTCCGGGCCTGATCGAAGGGGCCGCCGACGGTGCCGGCCTGGGCGCGCAGTTCCTGCGCCACCTGCAGCGCACCCGCCTGCTGCTGCACCTGGTGGACATCTCCCCGATGGAAGGTGGCGTGGAAGGTGTCTCGCCGATCGAGCAGGTCCGTGCGATCGAGCGCGAGCTGGAAAAGCACGATCCGGAGCTGCTGGACAAGCCGCGTTGGCTGGTGCTGAACAAGGCCGACCTGATGTTCGAGGACGAGGCCAAGGCCGCGGCCGAGAAGATCGTCGCCGAGCTGGGCTGGACCCAGCCGTGGTACTTGGTCTCGGCGCTGGGCCGTGAAGGCACCTGGCCGATCATGACCAACATCATGGCCTTCTTCGATCGCCAGAAGGAAGATGAGGCGCAAGCGCGCGATGCTTACTGAGCGCTTCCGCGCGCCCCTGAACAACCCGGCTGCGGCCGGGTTTTTCTGTGGTGCGCCCGCACCGCGTGTGCAGGGCATCGTCTTGCGGACGCTGCGTTTGAATGGCCTCGTAGAGCCGGGCTCTGCCCGGCTGGCGTCCGACGTTCACGATATTGCCGCGCAGGTCAGCCGGGCAGAGCCCGGCTCTACGACGGGGCTTGCTCACGATATCGCTGCCAACGGCAGCCGGGCAGAGCCCGGCGCTACGGGGCGTCTTGCTCATGATGTCGCCGCCAAGGGCGTTACGGATCTGCGGGCAACAAAAAACCCGGCCGGGGCCGGGTCTTTTTCTGCGGTTGGGTCGAAGCCACGCGGGGCGTGGCTCTACGACACCCGCAGCGCCGTATCAGGCGGCCTTGATGGCCTTGATGCGCGCGGTCAGGCGGCTCTTGTGGCGAGCAGCCTTGTTCTTGTGGATCAGACCACGCGAGCTGAAACGGTCGAGGATCGGCTGGGCAACAGCAAAGGCTGCCTCGGCGCCGGCGGCGTCATTGGCATCCAGAGCCTTGATCACCTTCTTGACAGCGGTGCGCAGCATCGAACGCTGAGCCGTATTGCGCGCGTTGCGCACGACGGTCTGCTTGGCGCGCTTCTTGGCGGACTTGATATTGGCCACAGTGGTGGTTTCCTGAAAAATCGGTGTAATGGGAACAGCAAGCTGGAAAGTATGATGGCTCGAAAAATGTACGTCAAGTCAATTGTCAAGAGGGAACACGGGTGAGTTCACCAAGGATGTTGCGGGGTCTGCTGTCTTTCAGCAGCATGACCATGATTTCGCGGGTGTTGGGGCTGGTTCGCGACCAGGTCATCACCACCACGTTCGGCACCAATGCGGTGACCGATGCCTTCTGGGTGGCCTTCCGGGTGCCCAACTTCCTGCGCCGGCTGTTCGCGGAGGGCTCCTTCGCCACCGCCTTCGTACCGGTGTTCACGGAAGTGAAGGAAACCCGCCCCCACGCCGAGCTGCGCGAGCTGATGTCGCGGGTGGCCGGCACCCTGGGCGGCGTGTTGATGCTGGTCACCGCGCTGGCGCTGATCTTCGCGCCGCAGCTGGCGACCCTGTTCTCCAGCGGGGTGGACACCGACCCGGCCAAGCACGGCCTGCTGGTCGACCTGTTCCGGCTGACCTTCCCGTTCCTGCTGTTCGTGTCGTTGACCGCGCTGGCGGGCGGCGCCCTGAACAGCTTCCAGCGCTTTGCGATGCCGGCGCTGACCCCGGTCATCCTCAACCTGTGCATGATCGCCGGCGCGGTGTGGCTGGCGCCCCGGCTGGGCGGCACCCCGGAGAAGCAGATCCTGGCCCTGGGCTGGGCGGTGCTGGCGGCGGGCCTGCTGCAGCTGCTGTTCCAGCTGCCCTCGCTGAAGGGCATCAACCTGCTGACCCTGCCGCGCTGGGGCTGGCGGCATCCGGGCGTACGCAAGGTGCTCACCCTGATGGTGCCGACCCTGTTCGGCTCCTCGGTGGCCCAGATCAATCTGCTGCTGGATACGGTGATCGCGGCCAAGCTGACCGACGGCTCGCAGTCCTGGCTGTCGCTGGCCGACCGCTTCCTGGAGCTGCCGCTGGGCGTGTTCGGCGTCGCGCTGGGCACGGTGATCCTGCCGGCGCTGGCCCGCCATCACGTCAGCACCGACAAGGCCGGCTTCTCCAGCGCGCTGGACTGGGGCCTGCGCACGACCCTGCTGATCTCGGTGCCGGCCATGCTTGGCCTGGTGCTGCTGGCCGAGCCGCTGATCGCCACGCTGTTCCAGTACAAGGAATTCACCGCCTTCGACACCCGCATGACCGCGCTGTCGGTGTACGGCCTGAGCTTCGGGCTGCCGGCGTTCGCGCTGCTCAAGGTGGTGCTGCCGGCGTTCTACGCGCGCCAGGACACCCGCACCCCGGTCCGGGCCGGTATCGCCGCGCTGGTGGCCAACATGGTCTTCAACTTCATCCTGCTGGCCGTGCTGTACCAGGTGATGGTGCCGGATGAACTGAAATCGCAGGGCGTGTGGGTCGCGCTGGGCAAGCAGCCGGGCCTGCATCTGGCGCTGGGCATCGCCAGCGCGATGTCCAGTTACCTGAACCTCGGCCTGCTCTGGTACTGGCTGGGCAAGACCGATGTGTACCAGCGCAAGCCCGGCTGGGGCGGCTATGTGACCCGCCTGGGCCTGGCCTGCGCGGCCATGGTGGCGGTGCTGCTGGGCCTGCTGCACGGCATGTCCGGCTTCACCGAGATGGACAAGTGGCACCGGATGGGCAACCTCGCGCTGCTGGTCGGCGGCGGCGGCCTGACCTACCTGGTGGCCCTGGTGGCGATGGGGTTCCGCCCGCGCCACCTGCGCGAGCATTGATCCGTGGACACCCCGGCTATACTTCATGGCTATCCCTTGCACTCTATCGGCCCTGGTGGGCCGGATTCCCAGTTGATGAGCAGGTTGTTCAGAAGCATTGAAGGCGGGCAGCTGTTCCCGCACGGAAGCGTGGTCTGCATCGGCGCATTCGACGGCCTGCACCTCGGCCATCGTGCGTTGGTGCGGCATGCGGTGGCGCGTGCGCGCGCGTTGGGCGTGGCCGCCGTGGCGGTGGCGTTCGAACCGTTGCCGCGCGAGTACTTCGCCCAGGGCGAGCCGCCGCCGCGGCTGACCCTGGCCCGCGACAAAGTGGCCATGCTCAACGAACTGGGTGTGGATGCGGTGGGCCTGCTGCGCTTCGATGCGCGCATGGCCGCCATGCAGCCCGAAGACTTCGTCCAGCAGCTGCTGGTGCAGCGCCTGAGTGCGCGTGAAGTCTGGATCGGCCCGGAGTTCTGCTTCGGCAACCGCCGTCGCGGCGACCTGGCGCTGCTGCAGGCCATGGGCGCGGAGCAGGGCTTTACGGCGGGCGAAATCGACCCGGTGGACCTGCACGGCGAGCGCATTTCCAGCACCCGCATCCGCCAGCTGCTGCGCGAAGGCAACTTCACCCACGCCAACGATCTGCTGGGCCGCCCGTACTCGATCGGCGGCCGGGTGGTGCGTGGGCGCCAGCTGGGCCGTACGCTGGGCTTCCCGACGGCGAACCTGCGCTTCCCCAAGACCCCGGCGTTGTCGGGCATCTACGCTACGTGGGTGCACGGCGTGTTCGACCAGCCGTGGCCGTCGGTGTCCAGCTTCGGCACCCGTCCCACCGTGGACGGCGTGGAGCCGCTGCTGGAAGCCCACCTGTTCGATTTCCAGGGCGACCTGTACGGTCGTCATATTGAAGTGGAATTCGTCGCCAAGCTGCGCGATGAAGAGAAGTTCCAAGATCTGGCTGCGTTGACCGACCAGATGCACCGTGACGCCGAACAGGCGCGTCACATCCTTTCCGAACACAGATTGCGAGCCACTGCGTGAGCCAGGACTACAAAGCCACCCTTCATCTGCCGGCAACCGAATTCCCGATGCGCGGCGACCTGCCCAAGCGCGAGCCGGGCATTCTGTCGCGCTGGGAAGACGAGGGCCTGTACGCCCGCCTGCGCGAGAACGCGCAGGGTCGCCCGCTGTTCGTGCTGCACGACGGCCCGCCCTACGCCAACGGCCAGATCCACCTGGGCCATGCGGTCAACAAGATCCTCAAGGACATCATCGTCAAGTCGCGCTACCTGGCCGGCTTCGATGCGCCCTACGTGCCGGGCTGGGATTGCCATGGCCTGCCGATCGAGATCGCGGTCGAGAAGAAGTGGGGCAAGGTCGGGGTCAAGCTGGATGCCGCGCAGTTCCGCCAGAAGTGCCGCGAGTTCGCCGAAGAGCAGATCGAGCTGCAGCGCCGCGACTTCAAGCGCCTGGGCGTGATCGGCGATTGGGACAACCCGTACAAGACGCTGAGCTTCGATTTCGAGGCCAACGAAATCCGCGCGCTGTCCAAGGTGTTCGCCAACGGCCACATCGTGCGCGGCGCCAAGCCGGTGCATTGGTGCTTCGACTGCGGCTCGGCCCTGGCGGAAGCGGAAATCGAATACCAGGACAAGACCTCGCCGGCGATCGACGTGGCCTACGCCGCGCGTGATGGCGCGCAGCTGGCCGCGCGCTTCGGCGCGACCGTGCCGGCCGATGTCGAGGTGGCCGTGCCGATCTGGACGACCACCCCGTGGACGCTGCCGGCCTCGCTGGCGGTGTCCCTCGGTGCGGAGATCGAGTACGTGCTGGCCGAAGGCCCGGCCCACAACGGCAAGCGCCGTTGGCTGGTGCTGGCGGCCGCGCTGGCCGAGCGTTCGCTGCAGCGCTACGGCGTCGATGGCCTGGTCGTACACGGCCACGCCACCGGTGCGGCGCTGGAAAACCTGCTGCTGGCCCACCCGTTCTATCCCACCCGCGACATCCCGCTGCTCAACGGCGAGCACGTCTCGGCCGAAGACGGTACCGGTGCGGTGCACACCGCCCCGGGCCATGGCCAGGAAGACTTCGTGGTCAGCCAGCAGTACGGGCTGATGGAGCAGTACAACGCAGGCCAGATCAACCCGGTCGACGGCCGTGGCGTGTACCTGCCCTCGACCCCGCCGGCCGGCGATGTCGAGCTGGCCGGTGTGCACCTGTGGAAGGCGCAGCCGCTGATCGTGGACGTGCTGCGCGCCTCCGGTGCGCTGCTGGCCCATGTCGAGATCGTGCACAGCTACCCGCACTGCTGGCGTCACAAGACGCCGGTGGTGTTCCGCGCCACCCCGCAGTGGTTCATCTCGATGGACAAGGCCAACCTGCGCAGCGATGCGATGGCCGCCATCGACAACGTCGGCTGGTTCCCGAGCTGGGGCAAGGCGCGCATCGGCGGCATGGTCGAAGGGCGCCCGGACTGGTGCATCAGCCGCCAGCGCACCTGGGGCGTGCCGATCGCGATGTTCACCCACCGCGAAACCGGCGAGCCGCACCCGCGCACCGTTGAACTGATGCAGCAGGTGGCCGACCGTGTGGAGCAGGGCGGCATCGACGTCTGGTATTCGCTGGACAGCGCCGAGCTGCTCGGTGACGACGCCGCGCAGTACGAGAAGGTCACCGACATCCTGGATGTGTGGTTCGATTCCGGCGTCACCCACGAAGGCGTGCTGCTGGCACGTGGCTTCGGCAAGCCGGCCGACCTGTACCTGGAAGGGTCGGACCAGCACCGCGGCTGGTTCCAGTCTTCGCTGCTGACCGGCGTGGCCATCGACAAGCATGCCCCGTACAAGCAGTGCCTCACCCATGGCTTCACCGTGGATGAGAAGGGCCGCAAGATGTCCAAGTCGCTGGGCAACGGCATCGAGCCGCAGGACATCATGAAAACGCTGGGTGCGGACATCCTGCGCCTGTGGATCGCCTCGGCCGACTACAGCAATGAAATGTCGCTGTCGCAGGAGATCCTCAAGCGCAATGCCGACGCCTACCGGCGCCTGCGCAACACCGCGCGCTTCCTGCTGGGCAACCTGGACGGCTTCGATCCGGCCCAGCACCTGGTGGCGCCGGCCGACATGGTCGCGCTGGACCGCTGGATCGTGCATCGCGCCTTCGAGGTGCAGGAGAAGATCAAGGCCGCCTACACCAGCTACACCATGGCCGAGATCGTGCAGCTGCTGCTGAACTTCTGCAGCGTCGACCTGGGGTCGCTGTACCTGGACGTCACCAAGGACCGGCTGTACACCATGCCGGTGGACTCGCGTGGCCGCCGCTCGGCGCAGAGCGCGATGTACCACATCGCCGAAGCGTTCACCCGCTGGATCGCCCCGATCCTGAGCTTCACCGCCGACGAGCTGTGGGGCTACCTGCCGGGCGAACGCAAGGACAACGTGCTGTTTGCCACCTGGTACGACGGTCTGGAACCGCTGCCGGCCGACGCGCCGCTCACCGCCGCCGATTTCGACCAGCTGCTGGCCCTGCGCGAGCAGGTGTCCAAGGTGCTCGAGCCGATGCGTGCCAACGGTGCCATCGGTGCGGCGCTGGAAGCGGAGATCACCGTGGCCGCCGATGCGGACACCGCCGCCCGCTGGCAGCCGCTGGCTGACGAACTGCGCTTCCTGCTGATCAGTGGCGATGTGCAGGTGCGCCCGGCGACCACCGATGAGGTGTTTGTCAGTGCGCAGCCGACTGAAAAAACCAAGTGCGTGCGCTGTTGGCATTACCGTGCCGATGTAGGCACGGTGGCGGCCCATCCGGAACTGTGCGGTCGCTGCGTGACCAACATCGACGGTGCCGGCGAAGATCGGCGGTGGTTCTGATGAGCGCCGTCCGTCCGCGTCCCAATGCGTTGGTGTGGTTGCTGCTGTCGGTGGCGATCATCGGCCTGGACCAGTGGAGCAAGGCCTGGGTGCTGTCCAGCCTGCCCGAGTACCAGCCGGTGGTGGTCATCGAGGGCTTCTGGAACTGGTTCCGCACCTATAACACCGGTGCGGCGTTCAGCTTCCTGAGCGATGCCGGTGGCTGGCAGCTGTGGTTCTTCACCGCGCTGGCGGTGGGCATCAGCGGCCTGATGGCGTTCTGGCTGTCGCGCACCGCCCGCGCCCATTGGCGCAGCGCGGTGCCTTACGCGCTGGTCATCGGCGGGGCGGTCGGCAACGTGATCGACCGGCTGATGCACGGCCACGTGGTGGATTTCATCCAGTGGCATATCGGCGACCATTACTGGCCCTCGTTCAACATCGCCGACGCGGCGATCGTGGTCGGGGCGGTCGGGATCGCTGTGTTTGGCCTGTTCGACGGCAAGTCCGAGAAAAAAGCGGGATAATTCCCTCCTGTTTCCTGCAATCAACCGGCCGCGTGCCGGCCGGAGTATCTGACCGATGGACGTGTTGCTCGCCAATCCGCGTGGTTTCTGTGCCGGTGTCGATCGTGCGATCGAGATCGTCAAGCGCGCGATCGAGACCCTTGGGGCGCCGATCTACGTGCGCCACGAGGTCGTGCACAACCGTTTCGTGGTGGATGACCTGAAGGCGCGCGGCGCGATCTTCGTCGAGGAACTCGACGAAGTGCCCGACGACAACACGGTCATCTTCAGCGCCCACGGCGTCTCCCAGGCCGTGCGCCAGGAAGCCGAGCGCCGTGGCCTGAAAGTGTTCGATGCCACCTGCCCGCTGGTCACCAAGGTGCACCTGGAAGTGGCCCGCCACTGCCGCGCCGGCCGCGACGTGGTGCTGATCGGCCACGCCGGCCACCCGGAAGTGGAAGGCACCATGGGCCAGTGGAACCGCGAGCGCGGCACCGGTCGGATCTACCTGGTGGAAGACGTCGAAGACGTGGCCACGCTGGAGATCGAGCAGCCGGAAAACTTCGCCTACACCACCCAGACCACGCTGTCGGTGGACGACACGCGCGGCATCATCGAGGCCATGCGTGCGCGCTTCCCGGCGATGCAGGGGCCGAAGAACGACGACATCTGCTACGCCACCCAGAACCGCCAGGACGCCGTGCGTGACCTGGCCCAGCGCTGCGACCTGGTGCTGGTGGTGGGCTCGCCGAACAGCTCCAACTCCAACCGCCTCAGTGAACTGGCGCGCCGTGAAGGCGTGGAGTCGTACCTGATCGACGGCGCCCACGAGATCGACCCGGCGTGGGTGGTGGGCAAGAAGCACATCGGCCTGACCGCCGGCGCATCGGCACCGCAGGTGCTGGTGGACGGCGTGATCGCGCGCTTGAAGGAGCTGGGTGCCACCGGCATCGGCGAACTCGACGGCGAACCGGAATCGATGGTGTTCGCGCTGCCCAAGGAACTGCGGCTGCGGTTGATCAGCTGACGCGGCGCAGCCACGCATGGCGTGGTTTTACCCACGCGCGACGCCCGTGCTTTGCATAGTCTGGCCGCTGCCCCACGCATGACCTTTGGCCATGGGGCAGGGCAGGGACGAGGGCTAGGATCGGCTCTATCACCGCCGGAGCGTTGCCGATGAACATGCGTACCACCGTCCTGTCCGTGCTGCTGGCACTTACCGCCACCGGCGTACAGGCGCAGACGCCGCCCCCGCAGGATGTTGCCTGGCCGGGTGTGCTGCGCATCGAGGTGGACGCGCGCGACATCGGCCGGCGCATCTTCAAGGTCAAGGCGACCATTCCGGCCAAGCCCGGCCCGCTCACCCTGCTGTATCCGCAGTGGCTGCCCGGTGCGCATTCGCCCAGTGGCCCGATCGACAAGGTGGCCGGGCTGGTGGTCACCGCCAACGGCAAGCCGCTGCAATGGACGCGCGATCAGTACGACGTGTACGCCTTCAAGGTGAATGTGCCCGACGGTGCCAGCGAAGTGGTGGCCGAGTTCAAGTTCCTGTCCTCCCAGGGCGGCAGCCAGGGCCGGGTGGTGATGACCCCGGAAATGCTCAACCTGCAGTGGAACGCCAACTCGCTGTATCCGGCCGGCGTGATCACCCGCAACCTGCAGGCGCAGGCCAGCGTGACCCTGCCCAAGGGCTGGAACTACGCCACCGCGCTGGAAACCGAGCGCCGCGACGGCGACACCGTGGTATTCAAGCCAATCAGCTACGACCACCTGGTCGATTCGCCGCTGTTTGCCGGCCGCTACTACCAGCAGTTCGACCTGGATCCGGGTGCCAAGGTACCGGTGCGCCTGAACGTGTTTGCCGACGATGCCAAATCGCTGGTCGCCAAGCCCGAACAGCTGCAGGCGCACCGCGCGCTGGTGCAGCAGATCTACAAGCTGTACGGCGCACGCCACTTTGATCATTACGACTTCCTGCTGGCGCTGACCAGCAAGCTTGGCGGCATCGGCCTGGAGCACCAGCGCTCCAGCGAGAACAGCGCCGAACCGGGCTATTTCACCGAGTGGGACAAGAACTGGCTGGGCCGCGACCTGCTGCCGCACGAGTTCAACCACTCCTGGAATGGCAAGTTCCGGCGCGGTGCGGATCTGTCCACGCCCAACTTCAACGTGCCGATGGGCGACAGCCTGCTGTGGCTGTATGAAGGCCAGACCCAGTTCTGGGGCCAGGTGCTGGCCGCGCGCTCGGGGTTGTGGAGCGTGCAGCAGACCCGCGAAACCCTGGCCAACGTGGCGGCTACCTACGATCGCGGCCGACCGGGCCTGGCGTGGCGCGCGCTGCAGGACACCACCAACGATCCCACCATCGCCCAGCGTCGCGCGCTGGCGTTCCGCAATTACCAGCTGAGCGAGGACTACTACTCCGGTGGCCAGATGGTGTGGCTGGAAGTGGAAGGCAAGCTGCGCGCGCTGACCGGCAACAAACGCAGCCTCGACGATTTCGCCAAGGCGTTCTTCGGCGTGAACGATGGCGACTGGAACGTCCATCCCTACACCTTCGAGGACGTGGTGCGCACCTTGAACGGGATCGCCCCGTTTGACTGGGCCAGCTTCCTGCGCGAGCGCCTGGACGGGCATGGATCGCTGACCGGCGGGTTGGAAGCGGCCGGCTGGAAACTGGTCTACACCGATACCCCGAGCGATGCGGTCAAGGCCCAGGAAACCCGCGCCGCCGGTATAAACCTGACCTACTCGCTCGGCGTCAGCGTGGCCAACAGCGGCGCGCTGACCGACGTGCTGTGGGACAGCCCGGCGTTCAACGCCGGCCTGGCGCCGGGCATGACGGTGCTGGCCGTCAACGGGCGCGTGTTCAAGGGCGACGTACTGAAAGACGCAGTGACGGCCGCCAAGACCGACAAGGCGCCGATCACCCTGCTGGTGCGCAGTTTCGACCGCATCGACACGGTGAGCCTGGACTACCACGGTGGCCTGCTGTACCCGTCGCTGCAGCGCATCGCCGGCAAGCCTGATCGCCTGGCCGAGCTGTGGAGAGCCCGATGACCTCGCGCGGCCGCGATGTACTCATCGTGGCCGTGGCCATCGCGGCCATCGTCGGCGCGGGCCTGGACGGCGATGGACGTTGGGTGCACTGGCTGGCCAAACCACTGGCGACCTTGTTGATCGCTTCGATCGCATGGCAGGCCGTGGCCTCATCAATGTCACCGGCACCCGGCTACCGCCGTGCGGTGCTGGCCGGTATGGGCCTTTCCTGCCTCGGCGACATCGCGCTGATGCTGCCGATGGACGCCTTCGTGCCGGGCCTGGTGGCGTTCCTGCTGGCGCATGTCTGCTACATCGTCGCGTTCCGCGCCGGCATCCACGCCGGGCGCGGACTGGGCGTGGCGGTCGTGCTGCTTGGCGCGTTCGCTGCGGGCAACCTGATCGCGTTGTGGCCGCACCTGCCGGCCGACATGCGCGTGCCCGTCCTGGCCTACGTGGTGGTGCTGGCGGTCATGGCGATCCTCGCGCTGGCCCGGCATTGGCGCGCGCCGGCACCGCAGGGCATCGACCGGCGCAGCACGGCGTGGGCGGCGGGCGGCGCGGTGTTGTTCGTGGCCAGCGATTGCCTGCTGGCCTGGGACCGTTTCGGCGGTGGGTTGCCGATGGCCAGCCTGCTGGTGTTGAGTACGTATTACGCCGCGCAATACGGCATTGCGCGGTCGGTACCGGGCGCCCACGGCACGCGCGGAAGTTGATTGTCGCTGCGCAGCAGCTCAATCTGCGGCGCCCACATCCTGTGCACTGACGCACGTACGTCGCGGCGGACACAGCCGGTCCAGCAGCGCCAAGGTCACCCCGTTACTCCAGCCGAAGCCATCCTGCAGCGGGTACTCGCCGCCACCGCCGCCGCCGGCCGAGCCGTCCACCACGTACTTCTCCACCAACTTGCCTTCGCTGTCGTACACGGCCTGCACGGTGTGCAGGAAGCGCGTGCCGATGCGATGCGCCAGGGTGTTCTCGCCATAGCGCTGCAGCCCATCCACGGCGATCCACTGCAGCGGTGCCCAGCCGTTGGGCGCGTCCCACTGCTGCCCGGTGCGCTCCGTGGTGGTGAGTAGGCCGCCCTGGCGCAGCAACTGCGCATCCACCGCCGCTGCCGTCTGCCGGGCCTGCGCGCGGGTGGCCACCTGCAGCCACAGCGGAAACAGCGCCGCTGCCGTGAGGGCAGGGCGGGTTTGACCGCGCCCGATATCACGATCCACGTACCAGCCTTGGGCGGCGTCCCAGAGCAGCGTATTGATCGCCTCCTGGCGCGCCTGCGCCAGCTGCTCGTAATCGCGTGCAGCAGCGCGGTCACCGGCCACCTTGCTCGCGCGGGCCACGGTTTTTTCCAGATGGAACAGCAGGCTGTTCAAGTCCACCGGCACGATGGCAGTGGTGTGGATGCTGCCCAGCGCGGCCGGATCGGCCAGCCAGCGGGAGCTGAAATCCCAGCCCGACTCCGCCCCCGCGCGCAGGTCGCGATAGACCTGCGATGGCGCGCGCTGTGGCGCCTGCGCCGCGGTGGCCAGATCGTCGGTCCACGATTCAGTACGCGGTACCGCACGCGCATCCCAGTAGCGGTTGAGCAGTTGGCCGTCGGCCAGACGCACCACGCGCTCGCTGGCCGCGCCCGGTTGAAGGCCGTCGGCGCCGCGCATCCAGAACGCATGCTCGGTGCGCAGTTGGGGCAGGTAGCGGCGGTAGGCGTCATCGCCTTCGTGGGTGGCCAGCAGATCCACCATCACGCTGAAGAACGGCGGCTGCGAGCGGCTCAGGTAGTAGCTGCGGTTGCCGTTGGGGATGTGCCCGTACTGGTCCAGCTGCCAGGCGAAGTTGTCGACCATGTCGCGCACCTGCTGCCAGCGCCCGCTGGACGCCAGCCCCAGCATCGTGAAGTAGCTGTCCCAGTAATAGACCTCGCGAAAACGCCCGCCCGGCACCACGTAGGGCTTGGGCAGCGGCAGCAGTGAGCCGTGCGGGTCGACAGTGCGGGTGGTGCGGGTCAGTACCGGCCACAGGCCGTCGATGTGGGCCCGCAGGCTTTCGCCGGCCGGGGGCACGTAGGCGGCCGTATCGCCGGGTACCGTGAACTGGGCGGCGACGAAGGCGGGCAGGCTGTAGCCCGGCTGCGTCTGGGCCTGCTGCCAGCGATCGAGCAGCGCACGGGCGTCCTGGCGCGGGATGGCGTCGGCGAAGGTCTTCTGGTCCTTGAACAGGTGAGCACCCTGGACCTGCTGGAACAGCGGCTGCCACTGCTGGTCGGGTGGCTGCGGCGTCTGGCGGGCGGGTTCGGCGGCGGCGCTGCCGGTGCAGAGCAGGGCGGCCAGCATGAGGCCGGTCAGTCGGGAACAGGCGGGCATCGGGGGCTTCCAAGCGGGACAGCACTACTGTAGGTGGCCTTGCGTCAACGCCTGGTGGGGTGGGGCGTGTGTGTGTGCCCCTTGGTGGCGGGCCGGGGCGGTGCCAATTGACCGCTTGGGGCCGCCACCGTAGAATTGCGTGCTCAGCCGGAATAGCTCAGTTGGTAGAGCGGCGCATTCGTAATGCGTAGGTCGTAGGTTCGATTCCTATTTCCGGCACCAGTTGTACGAAAAGCCCCGGCCTTGGTCGGGGCTTTTTGTTTGTGGGTGTCGGAACTGATTGACGGGCAAAGGGAGCTTGTTGAGACGCTTGCTGGCAGTGCTTCCTTGCGGTGAGTAGAAGAGAGTTCGTTTCCTTGCGGCAAGTCTGAATCTGTGTGATCGACCGGTCTAAAGGCCACTTACTGCGAAGCCCCTACGAGTCAGCGGACGGCTGTCTTCATGGCGCGGTCGGGCACTAGCTAGGACCGCGCTCACTTGCTGAACTTTGGACCTTTCCGAGAAAAGACTTGGCCACTCAACGCTTCAATGACTTGCAGGACGGCTCAGGTTCTACGCGCTGAGCACTAGCCAGATAGCTATCCGAAAGAGCCAATAGACGATGACGGACCCGCCGATGGTTGCCAAAATCCATGTACCCCACGACACAAATCGGCTCGGTCTAGGGGTAGGGACAATATCCAAAATCCTTGCCATTCCCTCATTGCTTAAGACGTTGCCAAGGATCTGGCTGTAAAGCAGGGGAGGGAAGTACAGATAGGAGATGGTGATTTGCTGCTTAGGGACCAACACCGGGAACACGATCTGCGGATACCCCTCGGGGTTGGTCTCGATGGAGTACTGAATTGGAGGGTGGATGGCATGGGCAGGCAAGGTCTGCTTGATGCCATGGGTGACGCGGACGCCGGTTGCTGGCTTGCGGCCAGTGTTAGCAACTACGATTGAATGAGAGTGCACAACTGCGCCTGGCGTACCGTCCGAGCCAGCTTCGATCCGCACTCCCCATGACTGGACAAGGTAGGAGATAACACGGGGTCTGCCTTCCGTGTACCACTTGAATCCAGCAATCAGCAGCGCCGAGACGATGGGCGCTAGCAGCTTGGCCCATGTCTCGATGGTATCCATACTCATTACGATCCCCTTCCGACGGCCCCCGTCGCCTTCGGCGAACAGTAGCAGCAGCTTTATGTCTGTACTAGCGGCCCTTGCGATGGGCCTCCAGGTGCCCGAGTAGTTGGCCCATGCATTGTCTAGCAGGCCCAGAGTCCTTTGACAGAATCAGGCCCATGATTCGGCCCAAGGTTGCTCCCATCAGTGGCATCACGGCCAAGGTGGAAACCGCCGGCAATCGGTGCCCGGTCTTACTGGTGGAGGAAGCGCGCAGGCGGTAGAAGGGGCGGAAGGTTCTCTCTTTCGATGCCACCTAGGCCGTCTGAAGACAGAGTCGTAATCAAGCCGTGCGTAGAGGCTATTTCGTGACTCCTGCTTCCCACAGGATGCCTTCGTGTGGCTCGATGTTGGGGCAAGTTGACTGTTAGGGATACTTAACGTAAAATTCTTTCCAACAGAGCCAAATCCCCTCCTGACTAAGTGTCAGTGACGGTTTGGCCTTTTTTTTGTCTGAAAATCGGATCACTAGGACGTGACAGAATACAGCACCCCTGCCGCCACGGCAAAGCCATTCAGGGACTACCCCGACCTCGTCGACCTCTTGGAGGCGCGAGGCATGATTGTCGAGGACAAGGATAGGGCGATTCGGAAGATTGCCCAAGTAGGCTACTACCGCCTGTCGGGGTACTGGCATCCTTCTCGACGATTCCACATAGAACGTCGGGAAGGGAAACGCATTTCCCATCGTTTTGATGATTTTCAGCAGAATACTTCGTTCGATGCCGTGTTCCAGTTCTACCTTATGGACAAGTCACTCCGTATTCTTATGACGGATGCTCTTGAGCGCATTGAGGTCCATCTGAGGACGATCATTGCGCATGAGCTGGGACGGCATGACCCCTTGGCGCATCTTGATCGTTCCAGTGTGATTCGATCGGCTCTGGCGGTCCGAGAGGGTACTCCTGCGGGAACGTTATCATTGCATTCGGCATGGCTAGCGCGGCACGAAAAATTGATAGCCCAGAGTCATGAGGACAGCATCCGTTCGCATGTTGAAGCCAATAAACCCATACCGGTGTGGGTGGCCAGCGAAGCATGGGACTTCGGCGCAGTTTCAAAGCTGTACAGTATGTTGACTCCGAGTCATCAGGACAGCATCTGCGAACGTCTGGATATCGTGGAGCGGAATGTCGTCGATAACTGGCTTATCAACTTGAATGTTGTCCGGAATCGGTGCGCTCATCACGCGCGGCTGTGCAACCGGCCGAACCCCCGCACGCTCATGCTGCCTCGGCGTGGATACTTCAATGAGCTCAATCTGGATCTGCGCGCAAAGGGCCGATTCTACGGACTGATCGCGGTTGTGTGGTACCTGTTGAAGAGGATTGGGCCAAGTTCAGACTGGTTGGCAAAAGTTGCGGACGTAATGGATTCGATGCCGAGATTGCCCGGTCTCACGTTAAAGTCGATGGGCTTTCCTGATGATCATTTTCCAAGGGGCAGGTTTCCAATTACGTCACGTCCGGTCTTGGTGGAGCCGACACTGGGGGAAGTCTGTTCTGCGACGATGGATGCGTTCGCGGCTTCACGGGAATTAATCCTGGCATTCCCGGACAATCACGACTCATCTGAAATGCGGAGGCGTTTTGCGGACGGTATGCTGGACTTAATTGTAGATATCTGAGCTCTTTATGGTGTGGGTGTTTCCCGTTGAAGCCGTTTGTCGTTCCCTGCAGGGTGGTGCTGTTGGGTCGATACCGTGAGAAGACACCGTACTCGGCGTCTTTCTGGAGCATTTGATAAAATATTGCAACGGGCTTTAAGTGCTTTTGTCCTAGCTCATAGCTTTTGATATTGCGTTTGTTGATGATTTCAATGCCGCAGTCGCTATTGGTAAATTTTCACAATACGAATGGTGGAGTTGTAGTGTTCTCAAGTTCAGCCTGTAAGTGGAATCCTGGTTTATAGGGGGCTTTAGCTGGAAAATCGCTAAAGCCTGCTGGGTGGATGGATGGTTGCCAACGTGCTCGCTGACGTACACAGTGATTGAAGTTCTTTGAAGGATGTGCGGGGTTTTTTGGGGAGGACCGGGCTGCAGTTGGTGTATCGCCCCGCTTGTAAGAACTGAAGGAGCAACATGCTTCGAGGCCGCGCATTGAATGGCCTGATCAACCGGGTCAAGGATTGAAGCAATACTGACGGTGCTTCGAAACGGGGGCGTCTCATGTTCGTCAAACAACTGTTGACCGTAGCCGTACTGGTGATACTTGCCACATCGTGCAGAACCCACGTCGCTGCTGTTCAGGGCGAAACAACGCTCCGCGGGGTTATGACGGTGTACGTGGGTGGGCACGGATTGGGATCGGTACAGGCCCTTTCGGGCGAGTGCGTTGATCTTGCTCTACCCAAGAATGTCCTACGCAGATCCGCTGCCTGGGATGGACAGGCCGTGGTACTCACCGGGGCCATGGATTTTCGGCCGCGGTCTCTGAATCTTCTGTGGCACGACATCAGGGACAGGCGCATTGAAGGCGGTGGATGCTCCGACGACGTCCTGTATGTGCAGACCATCGAGGCACTGCGGTGACTAGGGGGCGATCTTCAATAGCCCTCTATCCAAGCGCCGATGGCGGCGCGCTGTTTTGCCTGGTTCCTGAGGTTTGGTCACGAACGCTACAGGCGTATGGCAATGCCGATGCCGCCAGGAAGCGGTTCGCAGAGACCGACCTTCCGTTCCCCCGGCCCACATGCTGCGATCCCGCTTCTCAAGCCCTGCATCGAACACCCACATGCGCCAAACCACCCGCATCACCTTCGCCACCGCCACCGCCACCGCCGCGATGATCCTGCTCACCGCCTGCGGCAAACCCGCGCCGGACTCGGCCGCTGCCAGGGCCGCCGCGCGCCGCATTGCGGATGAGAAAGTCCGCGCCTGCGCGCTTGCCAAGACCGGCAGCGAAACGGGCATGACCTTCATCAGCGACGCGCGTTCGGACACGGCCTGGTCGTACGAGTACGAAGGCGATGGCCGGTTGTGCATGGTGTGGGTGGGGGATGACGGAAAGGTCGAAATCGATCCGCTCGAGAACTGAGGCCTGCGCGACCCGTGCAGGTGATGGTCGCGACTGATCAGCCTACGCTGCCATGCTCACCCGGTTACGTCCGGCTGTCTTCGCCTGGTAAAGCGCCTCATCCGCACGGGCCACCAGGTCCTCCAGCAGCGTCGCATCGCAGCCCGGCAGCGCTTCGCCCACCGCACCGCCCACGCTCACCGACACCGCAATGCGGGTGCCGCCCACGGTGATCGGCTCGGCGGCAATCGCATTGCGCAGGCGCTCGGCGGCGGCGGGCACTTCATCGATCACAGGCGCCGACAGCAGTGCAATGAACTCCTCACCGCCGAACCGCGCGAACAGGTCGCGGTCGCGCAGCGCGTCGCGGCAGCGCCGGGCCACGATCTTGAGCACTTCATCGCCCACCGGATGGCCGTGCGTGTCGTTGATCGCCTTGAAATGATCCACGTCGACCATGAGCACCGCCACCGAATGTCCGCTGGCTTCGCGGGCGGCGATGATCTGTGCGGAACGCTCCTCGAAATGACGTCGGTTGGGAACGCCGGTCAACGGATCCGACGACGCCAGACGGCGCAGTTCGGCGGCCATCAACAGGTCGGCGGTGACGTCGGTGAACAACCAGATGCGGCCGTACTCGCCGTTGCCGCGCACCGGGTGGGTGTCCACTTCGAAGGTGCGTTCGCCGAACGTCCAGTTCAACGTGGCGGCGAAGTTGACGTTGCCCATCTGCGCGGCATAGGCCTGTTCCAGCTCGGCGTGGTTGTCGCTGCGCAGGCGCAAGGCTCGCATCGGGCCAGCCAGGTCGGCGGCGCGGTGGTTGCCTGCGGCACAGCTCAGCAGCGCGGCAGCGTGCTCATTGATCACCGCGCCCACGCCATCGCCGTCGATCAACACGATGCCGGCCGGCACGCTTTCCACCAGATCGATGAACTGATTGTGCGCGATGAGCTGGCGGGTGGCTTCGCGTCGCGCGGAGAGAAGTCCGGCCACGCTGCTGGACAGCAATGGCAGCTGGGCCGTGATCCCCTCGGCAGGCGCTTGGTGTTTCCAGAGCAGCAACAGGCCGCTGTGCGGGCTGCCCACCGACGGGGCCGGCACGTACAGCAGCTGGGTGGGCGGACCCTGCAAGGTCTGCAGGATGGCCGTCGGCAGGCGGAAGCCGGTCGCGTCCACGGGTTGGCCCTGCCAGGCGCGCTCGAGAATGCCGCTGCGCGCCAGGTTGAAGCCGGACAGTGGCAACGTGGGCGATCCGGTCGACCACGTCGAACGGCCCTGCGCATCCAGTTCAACGGCCAGGGCCAGGTCTGCGTGGGTGGTGAGCCGGGCGAAGCCGCACAGGGCGGCAAGCGCCTCGCTGCTGGGCGCGTTCAAGGCGCCGTCTCGATCAATCGCCGTTCCAGGATGCGTGTCACTTCGTCGGCGGCGGTCATATGCGGCAGGTGCCCGGACGCATCGATGATGTCCAGCGTTGCACCGTCGATGGTATCGGCCAGCCACTGGGCCACCTCGACCGGAACCGCCATGTCCACCGCGGTCTGGATCACGTGCACCGGCATGGACAACTGCGGCGCCAGCGTGCGCATGTCCGAAGTGAAAATGGTGCGGGAGGTGTTGAGCGCGATGTCCGGCTGCATCTGGAACAGGGTGCGCGAGAAATCCGCGAGCACGCGGTTGTCCTCGACGCCCACCACCATGGGCGCGAACCCGGCCACCCAGGCCTGGTAATTGGCCTGCATGCTCTCGAACAGGTTGTCCAGGTCCTGCGGCTTGAAGCCGCCGGTGTAGCCGTCATCGTCGAGGTAGCGCGGCGAAGCGCCGATGGTCACGACGCGTTCGAACAGTTCCGGGCGTGCAACCGCGGCGGCCGCCCCGATCATGCCGCTCATCGAGTGCCCGACATACGTAAATCGGTGCAGGTCGAGCTCGTCGACGATATCGAGCAGATCGTCGGCATAGCCGAACATCGCGCCATGCCGGTCGAAATCGTAGGTGTCCGCGCCGTTGGGACCGCAGCCGGCGAGATCAAACGAGATCACGTCGAACCGTTGGTCGAACCAGGGCCGCAATGCCGTCCACGCGGTCTGGTCGGTGCCGAAGCCGTGGGAGAGGATGACGACCTCGTTGCCCTGACCGCTGCGGCGGCCGTTGAAGCGCTCAAAACTGCCCAAGTACGTTTACCCATGGCGTTTCCCAAGGGGCGAATACTAGGGCAGGTGGGCAGCCGGGTCCATGGTGGGGGCCGGTATCTGCCGCGTGTTTCCGTGTGTCATCGAGGAGCGGTATGGTGGGGCTGGAATTCCCGGAGAGCCCGTCATGCGAACTGCCGTCTTCAGCGCCCGGCCCTACGACCGCCGCTTCCTCGAGGAGGCCACCCAGCGTGCCGATGCGGCCCGGCCGGTGGAGTTCCTTTACTTCGATGCCACGCTGGACGTGCATACCGCAGCGTTGGCGCAGGACTGCGAGGCGGTCTGCGTCTTCGTCAACGACCGTCTGGACGCGCCGGTGCTGCAGGCGCTCCACGCCCTGGGCGTGCGCGCGCTCCTGCTGCGCTGTGCCGGCTTCAACAACGTGGACCTCGCCATGGCCGGGCAGCTGGGCTTCTTCGTGGCGCGGGTGCCGGCGTATTCGCCCGAGGCGGTGGCCGAGCACGCATTGGCGCTGGTCATGACGCTCAACCGGCACACCCACCGCGCCTACAACCGGGTACGCGAAGGCAACTTCATGCTCGACGGGCTGCTCGGGCGCACGCTCTACGGCAAGACGGTGGGCATCGTGGGCACCGGCAAGATCGGCCTGGCCACGGCGCGTATCTTCAAGGGCATGGGCTGCACCGTGCTCGGCCACGATCCGTACCCGTCGTCCGCGCTCGATGCGATCGGCACGTACGTCGCGCTTGACGAGCTGCTGGCGCGCGCGGACATCGTGTCGCTGCATTGCCCGCTGACACCGGACACCCACCACCTGATCAACGCCACCTCGCTGGCGCGGATGAAGCCCGGCGCGATGCTGGTCAACACCTCGCGAGGTGGACTGGTCGATACCCACGCGGTGATTGGTGCGCTAAAGGCGCGGCAGCTGGGGCACCTGGCCATCGACGTGTACGAGCAGGAAAGCGCGCTGTTCTTCCAGGACCGCTCCGGGGAGATCATCGATGACGACGCCTTCCAGCGCCTGATGACCTTCCCCAATGTGCTGGTCACCGGGCACCAGGGCTTCTTCACCGTGGAGGCGCTGCAGGAAATTTCCGAGATCACCCTGCGCAACCTGGGGGATTTCGCCGCTGGCCGGCCGTGTCCCAATGCGGTGCCGCTGCCCTGATCCACGCGTACCGCTGTTCCCCGTCTTTTCCCACCGCAGGGGCTGACCATGTGGCATCAGAACTACGATCCGCTCGGCAATGCGAACCTCTCGGCGCTGCTGGCCGCGCTGCCGGTGCTGGTGTTCCTGCTGGCGCTCACCGTGCTTCGCCTCAAGGGCCTCACCGCCGCGCTGCTGGCGGTGCTGGTCTCGGCCCTGGTGTCGTCGCTGGTGTTCGGCATGCCGCTGGACACCCTGCTCGGGGCGGCGTTGCTCGGCATCGCCAACGGCGTATTCCCGATCAGCTTCATCGTGCTGATGGCGGTCTGGCTGTACAAACTGGCCATCCGCAGCGGTAAGTTCGAGGTGATCCGCGGCAGCATCGCGACCATTTCCGAGGACCAGCGCATCCAGGTGCTGCTGATCGCGTTCTGTTTTGGCGGCTTCCTCGAAGGCGCCGCCGGTTTCGGCGTGCCGATCGCGATCTGCGCCGCGCTGCTGGTTGAACTGGGCTTCCGCCCCCTGAAGGCGGCCATGCTGTGCCTGGTCGCCAACGGCGCGGCCGGTGCCTACGGCGCGATCGGCATTCCGGTGCTGGTGGGTGCGCAGCAGGGTGGGGTGGGGCTGGGCGAGATGTCGCAGATGCTGATCCCGCTGGTTCAGCTCTGCGCGCTGCTGCTGCCGGCGGTGCTGGTGCTGCTGCTGGACGGCTGGCGCGGGGTGCGCGAGACCTGGCCGGTGCTGCTGGTGGTCGGCGGCGTGTTCAGTGGCAGCCAGACGCTCGTGCTGTACCTGCTGGGGCCCGAACTGGTGGATATCATCGGGCCGCTGGCCGCGATGGGTAGCCTGGCCGCCTTCATGCAGGTCTGGCGCCCGCGCCGGATCTACCGCGAGGCGCAGGCGCCGCCGGTGTCCAGCCAGCGCTGGACGCTGCGGCAGGTGCTGCTGGCCTGGTCGCCGTTCTACATTCTCACCGCCACCATCCTGGTCTGGAGCCTGCCGGCGTTCAAGGCGTTGTTCGCCGCCGATGGCGCGCTTGGGTCCACGGTGCTGCACCTGCCGGTCAGCCTGCTCCACCAGCGCGTGCAGGAATTGCCGCCGCTGGTGGCCGCCGCGCACACGCTGCCGGCGGTCTGGACCGTGGGCTGGCTCAACGCCTCGGGCACCGCGATCCTGATTGCCGCGCTGCTTACGGTGGTGCTGTCGCCGAAGCTGGGCCTGCGCGCGGCCGGCGAGGAACTGGCCCAGTCCGGCCGGGAGATGTGGAAGCCGCTGGCCACCGTGGCGCTGGTGATGGCCGTGGCCTACATCACCAATTACTCGGGGGCCTCGTCCACGATCGGGCTGGCGCTGGCCCAGGCCGGCGGGGTGTTCCCGGCGCTGGCGCCGGTGATCGGCTGGACGGGCGTGTTCATCACCGGCTCGGTGGTCAACAGCAACACCCTGTTCGCCCACCTGCAGGCGGTCACTGCTGCGCAGATCGGGGTCAGCCCGGCGCTGCTGGTGGCCGCCAACACCGCCGGCGGGGTGATGGCCAAGCTGGTGTCGCCGCAGTCGATCGCCATCGCGGCCGCGGCGGTGAAGCTGGTGGGCCAGGAATCGGCGATCATGCGCACCACCCTGGCGGTGAGCCTGGCGCTGCTCGGCTATGTCTGCCTGTGCACGCTGCTGCTGTCGTGGCTGCTCGGGTGACGGGCAGGGCATTCATGTCTATACATGAACGTGTTGGCGTGCTGAATCGGGCGTATTGCCCGCACTGCGACAACGTGTCGCAGCCAAAACGGGGCTTTCCTGCGCTGGATCATTGTCAATGCCTTTCTTAAATGATGCATGACGGCCTAAAATTAGAGGGCTGACATGATCGTCCCCTGTGCCTGTCCCCCTGGACCGGCACAACCGGCCTTTGGCCGGGACGGGGCGCGCTTGAGCTGGCATTCCCTACGCAATTGGATCGACCGATGATTCCGTTGAAACCCCTTGGACGCTATTTGCGTCCGGGCCTGCTGTTCGCGTTGTCCGTGTTCCTGACGGGCTGCAACTCGGCCATCCTCAACCCCAAGGGCCAGATCGGCCACGATGAGAAGACGCTGCTGATCACGGCTACCGTGCTGATGCTGCTGGTCGTCGTGCCGGTCATCATCATGACCCTGACCTTCGCCTGGAAGTACCGCGCGACCAACACCAAGGCCCGTTATGAGCCGAAGTGGTCGCACTCCACCGCGATCGAAGTGGTGGTGTGGTCGATCCCGTGCATGATCGTGCTGGTGCTGGCCGTGCTGACCTGGCGTTCCTCGCACGCGCTGGACCCGTACCGTCCGCTGGAGTCGGACAAGAAGCCGGTGGTGATCGAAGCCATCTCGCTCGACTGGAAGTGGCTGTTCATCTATCCGGAAGAGAAGATCGCCACGGTCAACGAGATCACGTTCCCGGTCGATACCCCGCTGAACTTCAAGATCACGTCCGATTCGGTGATGAATGCCTTCTTCATCCCGCACCTGGGCAGCATGATCTACTCGATGACGGCCATGGAGACCAAACTCCACCTGATCGCCAACGAGACCGGTGAGTTCCCGGGCATGTCCTCGCACTACAGCGGCGCGGGCTTCAGCAAGATGCATTTCAGCGCCCATTCGGTGACGGATGCGCAGTACCAGCAGTGGCTGGCCAAGGTCCGCGCCGACGCGGCGACCCTGGACAAGACCGCGTTCAATGCGCTGGTGGCCGAAAAGAACCACGACTGGCACCCGGTGACGTACTTCGGTACCGCCGAAGCCGGCCTGTTCGACTGGGTCATCGCCAAGCACATGGGCGACAACCAGCACTACGGCATGAAGCACGACCACAACGCGATGGGCCATGACGGCGCCGCGGGCGAAAGCCACGCCGGCCACGACATGCCTGCCGCTGCGAGTCCTGCCCCGGCGGACGTGCACGCCGACGACACGCACGCGGCGCACGCCGCGGGTGCTGACGCCGAGCACGCCGAACACACTGCAGACGAGCATGCCGCCGCCGGTCACACCGGCCACGCAGGCTCGGGAGAATAAGCATGAATCTGTTGGGTAAACTGACATTTGCCGACATCCCGCACGATCCGATCATCATCACCACGTTGATCGGTGCTGGTATCGGTGGCCTGCTGGTGCTGGCCCTGATCACCAAGTTCAAGCTGTGGGGCTATCTCTGGAAAGAGTGGTTCACCTCGGTGGACCACAAGAAGATCGGCGTGATGTACCTGGTCATCGCCTTCGTCATGCTGCTGCGCGGCTTCGCCGACGCGATCATGATGCGTGTGCAGCAGGCCATGGCTGCCGGCGGTAATGAAGGCATTCTGCCCCCGCATCACTACGACCAGATCTTCACCGCCCACGGCGTGATCATGATCTTCTTCGTGGCGATGCCGCTGATCACCGGCCTGATGAACGTTGTCGTGCCGCTGCAGATCGGCGCACGCGACGTGGCCTTCCCGTTCGTCAACTCGCTCAGCTTCTGGCTGTTCGTGGCGGGCGCGGGCCTGGTGATGATCTCGCTGGGCGTCGGTGAGTTCGCGCAGACCGGTTGGCTGGCCTTCCCGCCGTTGTCGGGCAAGGAATACAGTCCAGGGGTAGGTGTCGACTACTACATCTGGGGCCTGCAGGTAGCAGGCCTGGGTACCACGCTGAGCGGCATCAACTTCTTCATCACCATCTTGAAGATGCGTACCCCGGGCATGAAGCTGATGCACATGCCGGTGTTCACCTGGACCGCGCTGGTCACCAACGTACTGATCATCGCTGCCTTCCCGGTGCTGACCGTCACCCTGGTGCTGTTGACCCTGGACCGTTACCTGGGCACGCACTTCTTCACCAATGACGGTGGCGGCAACGCCATGCTGTACATCAACCTGATCTGGATCTGGGGTCACCCGGAAGTCTATATCCTGGTGCTGCCGGCCTTCGGCGTGTTCTCCGAGGTCATCGCCACGTTCTCGCGCAAGGCGCTGTTCGGCTACAAGGGCATGGTCTACGCCACCGCCTGCATCGGCGTTCTGTCGTTCATCGTGTGGCTGCACCACTTCTTCACCATGGGCTCGGGTGCCAACGTCAATGCCTTCTTCGGCATAACGACGATGATCATCTCCATTCCCACCGGCGTGAAGATCTTCAACTGGCTGTTCACCATGTTCCGCGGTCGCGTGCAGTTCACCACGCCCGTGCTGTGGACCATCGGCTTCATGGTCACCTTCACCATCGGCGGCATGACCGGCGTGATGCTGGCGATTCCGGCCATCGACTTCGTGCTGCACAACAGCCTGTTCCTGATCGCCCACTTCCACAACGTCATCATCGGCGGCGTGGTGTTCGGCATGTTTGCCGGTATCACCTACTGGTGGCCGAAGATGTTCGGCTTCCGCCTCAATGAAACCTGGGGCAAGCGCGCGTTCTGGTGCTGGTTCATCGGCTTCTACGTGGCCTTCATGCCGCTGTACATCCTGGGCTTCATGGGCATGACCCGCCGCATGCAGAGCTACCCGAACCCGGAATACCAGCCGCTGCTGGTGATTGCGATGTTCGGTGCGTTCATCATCGGCGCCGGCATCCTGTGCCAGGTGATCCAGATCGCCGTGTCGATCCGCGACCGCAAGAAGACCGCCGACCTGACCGGCGACCCGTGGGATGCACGTACGCTGGAGTGGGAAACCTCTTCGCCGCCGTCGTTCTACAACTTCGGCTCGCTGCCGCGCGTTACCGAGCTGGACGAGTTCTGGGAACGCAAGCAGCGTGGTGAAGCGTGGGAGCGCCCGGCCAAGTACACCGACATCCACATGCCGCGCAACACCGGCACGGGCGTGGTGATCGGTGCCTTCAGCCTGGTCCTGGGCTTTGCGATGATCTGGCACATCTGGTGGCTGGCCATCGTCGGCATCGTCGGCATGATCGGTACCTTCATCTGGCGCACCTTCGACAAGGACACCGATTACTACGTGCCCGCCGCCGAAGTGGAGCGCATCGAAAATGAGCACCGTCGCCACCTGGTGGCGCAGGGCCTGGTGAAAGCGGAGCTGAAGGCATGAGCAGCACTACCTCCAACGCCATGAACCATGGGCACGCCGCGCACGCGGCGGCCCACGGCCATGATGATCACGAGCACCACGACACCGGCGGCAATACCGTCTTCGGTTTCTGGGTGTACCTGATGAGCGACTGCCTCATCTTCGCCAGCCTGTTTGCCACCTACATCGTGTTGTCCGGTGGCACCAACGGTGGCCCGGGCCCGAAGGATCTGTTCGACCTGACCTTCGTTGCCTGGGAAACCACGCTGCTGCTGGTCTCTTCGCTGACCTTCGGCCTGGGCATGATTGCCCTGCACAAGCACAAGGTGGGCCAGATGTACCTCTGGCTGGGCCTGACCTGGCTGTTGGGCTTCGGCTTCATGGTCATGGAAGTGTGGGAGTTCAACCACCTCATCCATGAGGGCTTCGGTCCGGACCACAGTGCGTTCCTGTCGGCGTTCTTCGCGCTGGTGGGCACCCACGGCCTGCACGTCAGTGCCGGTCTGCTGTGGCTGCTGATCATGTTCATCCAGATCAAGCAGAACGGCCTGACCCCGACCAACAAGACCCGTATGGCGTGCCTGAGCCTGTTCTGGCACTTCCTGGACCTGATCTGGATCGGCGTGTTCTCCGTCGTCTACCTGAAGGGAGCGCTGTAATGTCCGCACACGACAACCACGCACACGACCATGGTGCCGGCGGCGAAAGCCACGGCAGCGTCAAGTCGTACCTGGTCGGCTTCGCGCTGGCCGCGATCCTGACGATCATCCCGTTCTGGCTGGTGATGCACGGCAACCTGCCGACCTTCACCACCGGCGTGATCATCGTGATCGCCGCGGTGCTGCAGATCCTGGTGCACCTGGTGTTCTTCCTGCACTTGAACCGCTCGTCGGAGCAGCGCTGGAACGTCAGCGCGGCGGCCTTCACCGTGGTGGTGATCGGCATCATCGTCGCCGGCTCGCTGTGGGTCATGCACAACATGAACGTGCACATGATGCACTGACGTCCTCGCGACGTTGCTGCACGGAGAAAGGCCGCCTTCGGGCGGCCTTTCTGCGTCTGGCACCCGCCGAGGTGGGGTCGGTTCCCAAACGACTGCCGATATCCCGTCCACACCCGACGAACGCATGGCAATTATCGCGGCCACGCACGGTCACCGCAGAGCCGGCATCGTTCAATCGTAGGGCAGGACCTGCGCCGTTCAACGGTCATGTCGCCACCGCACGTTGCACCGTTACCGGCAGTCGACCAAGGTTCGACCCTACCGGCAATCTGGCACCCGCCGAGGTAGGGTCGGTTCCCAAACGACTGCCGATATCCCGTCCACACCCGGCGAACGCATGACAATCATCGCGGCCGCGCACCGCAACGGCAGAGCCGGCGTCGTTCAATGGCACGGCAGAGCCCGCGCCGTTCAACGATCATGTCGCCACCGCGCGTTGCACCGTTACCGGCAGTCGACCAAGGTTCGACCCTACCGGCAATCTGGCACCCGCCGAGGTAGGGTCGGTTCCCAAACGACTGCCGATATCCCGTCCGCGCCCGGCGAACGCATGACAACCATCGCGGCCGGGCACGGCAAGGGCAGGGCCTGCGGCGTTCAATGGCACGGAAGGGCCTGCGTCGTTCAACGGTCATGTCGCCACCGCGCGTTGCACCGTTACCGGCAGTCGACCAAGGTTCGACCCTACCGGCAATCTGGCACCCGCCGAGGTAGGGTCGGTTCCCAAACGACCGCCGATATCCCGTCCACACCCGACGAACGCATGGCAATCATCGCGGCCACGCACGGTCACCGCAGAGCCGGCATCGTTCAATCGTAGGGCAGGACCTGCGTCGTTCAATGGTCATGTCGCCACCGCACGTTGCACCGTTACCGGCAGTCGATCAAAGGTTCGACCCTACCGGCGGACGCGGTGCGTGCGGTCTCCTACGCCGCCTGTGCCAGGCGCAGGAACGCGTCGGCGGCCACCGGCCGACCCAGGTGGTATCCCTGCAGCATGTCGCAACCGAGGTCGCTCAGGTACTGGCGCTGGCCATCGGTCTCCACGCCTTCGGCGACGATCTGCAGCTGCAGCGAACGCCCCAGCGCGATGATCGAGGACACGATCGCGGCGTCTTCGGCGTTGTCTTCCAGGTCGCGCACGAACGCACGGTCGATCTTCAGTTCCGTGGCCGGCATGCGCTTGAGGTAGAGCAGGCTGGAATAGCCCGTGCCGAAATCGTCGATGGAGATGTTCACGCCCATGTCGGTCAGGCCATGCAGGATCTGCAGGCTGGCTTCCACGTCCTTCATGGCGGTGGTTTCGGTGACTTCCAGGGTCAGGTGGCGCGGGTTCAGGGCGTGCTTTTCCAGCGTGCGCCGCACCGTTTCCAGCAGGGAACTTGAGGCGAACTGCAGCGGCGACAGGTTCACGGCCATCGACCAGTCCGGGTGGCCGGCATCGTGCCACTGCCGCAGCTGCGCGCAGGCCCGGTCCAGCACCCAGTCGCCCAGCGGCAGGATCAACCCGCTGCGTTCGGCCACCGGAATGAAGCTGTCCGGACTGAGCAGGCCCAGCTCCGGGTGCTGCCAGCGCACCAGGGCTTCGGCGCCAATCAGGGCCTGGCCATTGGCCGGGAATTTGGGCTGGTAGTGCAGCACCAGTTCGTCGCGCTGGATGGCACGGCGCAGTTCCTGCAGCAGCTTGAGCTGGCGGTTGGCGCTGACATGCATCGATTCGGTGAAGAAGGTATAGCCGTTCCGGCCCGAATCCTTGGTGTGGTACATCGCCGCGTCGGCATGGGCCATCAGCGCCCGCTCGTCGGTGGCATCGGCCGGGTACAGCGCGATGCCCAGGCTGGCGGTGACCTGCAGTTCCAGCGCATCGATGAGGAACGGCTCGGCCACGCAGGCGATGATGCGTTCGGCAACCACGGCGGCATCTTCGGGATCGTCCACCTGGAACACGATCACGAACTCATCCCCGCCCAGCCGCGCGAACGTGTCGTGGCTGCGCAGCAATGCACTTACGCGCTCGCTCATCTGGATCAGCAGCTTGTCGCCAAGCTGGTGGCCGTAGGCATCGTTGATGGCCTTGAAGCCGTCCAGGTCGCAGAACATCACCGCAAAGCTGAACTGCCGCCGCTGCGCCTTTTCGATGGCCTGTTCGATGCGGTCCTGCAGCAGCATGCGGTTGGGCAGCTGGGTCAGGGGGTCGTGCAGGGCAGCCTGCAGCAGCTTCTCGTTGGCGTGGGCCAGTGAATCGGCCAGCAGGCCGGTGCGGGTGCGCATCTGGCGGTCGAACACCGAGGCCAGCAGGGCGATGCCGAGCGTGGCCAGGGTGGTCACGATGACCAGCACTGCCAGCCACTTGCTGTCCAGCCCGTCGCCGATCACCGCGCCGCAGATGCTGCCGGCGGGGAAGTTCGCCGCCGCCATGCCGGTGTAGTGCATGCCCACGATGGCCAGCCCCATCACCACCGAGGCCATGCCACGCAGCAGCAGTGCACGGCGCTGTTCCAGCCGCAGCCGGAAGGCGATCCAGAGGGCTGCACCGGCCGCAACCACGGCAATCAGCAGCGACAGCGTGAACCAGAACGGGTCGTACTCGATGCCCGGCTGCATCTGCAGTGCGGCCATGCCCAGGTAATGCATGGCCGCGATGCCCAGGCCCATCAGTACCGCACCGGCGCACAGCCGCGCCCACGGCAGTGCCGGGCGCGAGACCAGCCACAGCGCGTAGGCCGACGCGCCCACCGATACCGCCAGCGAGAACAGGGTGATGCCCAGGTCGTAGCCCACCGGGATCGGCAGGTGGAAGGCCAGCATGCCGATGAAGTGCATCGACCAGATGCCCAGCCCCATCGCACCGGCGCCGCCGGCCAGCCACCAGCGGGCGACCCGCCCCTGGGTGCTGGCCAGCCGGCCGGCCATGTCCAGCGCGGTGTACGAGGCGAGGATGGCGACCAGCAGCGAGAACACGACAAGACTCTGGCTGTAGGTGCCGGTCATGGAAAAGCCTGGAAAAGAACGGAAGGGGCAGTCGCCCGCTGTGGTATCGGCATCGCCGGGAGGATCTTTAGCGATGGGGGTGAGGCGGCGTCTCGGTTGCTGCGACGCGGCTCGGCTATCCTGCCCGACAACCGATGAAGTGGAAGTGGACATGGCCAAGCGACTCACCGCGTACGTCTGCAGTGAATGTGGCGCCGAATACAGCAAGTGGCAGGGCCAGTGCAGCGAGTGCGGGGTCTGGAACGTGCTGACCGAGATCACCCTGGAAAGCGCGACCCCCGCCGGCAAGGCCTCGCCGGCGTCGCGCCGCTCGGGCTGGGCGGGCAAGGTCGACGCGCCCAAGATCATGGCGCTCAAGGACGTGCAGCAGACCGAACACCTGCGGGTGAGTACCTGCATCGGCGAGTTCGATCGCGTGCTCGGTGGTGGCCTGGTGGAGGGCGCGGTGATCCTGGTCGGCGGTGACCCGGGCATCGGCAAGTCCACGCTGCTGCTGCAGGCGGTGGCGAAGATGGCCGCCACCCTGCCGGTGCTGTACATCACCGGCGAGGAATCGCTGTCGCAGGTCGCCGGCCGTGCGGTGCGGCTGGATCTGCCGCTGGACAACGTCAACGCACTGGCCGAAACCCAGGTGGAAGCGATCCTGCAGCACGCCAGCGTGGCCCGGCCGAAGCTGATCGTGGCCGACTCCATCCAGACCCTGTGGACCGAATCGCTGACCGCCGCGCCCGGCTCGGTCAGCCAGGTCCGCGAGAGCGCCGCGCGGCTGGTGCGCTTCGCCAAGGAAACCGGCACCGCCGTGTTCCTGGTCGGCCATGTCACCAAGGAAGGTGGTATCGCCGGGCCGCGCGTGCTCGAGCACATGGTCGATGCGGTGCTGTACTTCGAAGGCGAGAGCGGCAGCCGCTTCCGCCTGCTGCGCGCGTTCAAGAACCGCTTCGGGGCGGTCAACGAACTGGGCGTGTTCGCGATGGGCGAGAAGGGCCTGAAGGAAGTCTCCAACCCGTCGGCGATCTTCCTGTCCGGCGGCAGCACCCAGCAGCCCGGCAGCTGCGTGATGGTCACCCGCGAGGGCACCCGGCCCCTGCTGGTGGAAGTGCAGGCGCTGGTGGACACCTCGCCGTTGTCCAACCCGCGCCGCGTCGCGGTGGGGCTGGAGCAGAACCGGCTGGCGATGCTGCTGGCGGTGCTGCACCGTCACGGCGGCGTGCTCACCGGCGACCAGGACGTGTTCGTGAACGTGGTGGGGGGCATCCGGGTGCAGGAAACCGCCGTGGATCTGCCGGTGCTGCTGGCAGTGCTGTCCTCGCTGCAGGACCGGCCGCTGGCCGAGAAGACCATTGCCTTTGGCGAGGTCGGCCTGTCGGGCGAGATCCGCCCGGTGCCCAACGGCGAAGATCGTCTGCGCGAAGCGGCCACCCATGGGTTCAAGCGCGCGATCGTGCCCAAGGCCAACGCGCCCAAGACCGGCAGCGTGAAGGGCATGGAGGTGATCGCGGTGGAGCGGCTGTCCGAGGCGATCGAGGCGATCTGAACGCGGTGTTTCCGAGGCACCCGCCGCGCAGGCAATGCGCGGCCGGGCTGTGCTAGTTTTCCTCCCCTGAAATCCTCGTTCCAGCGCGTATCCCGGCCGGGGTGCGCCCGCCAGAGAAAACGATTCCATGCAAGAGACTCCCCTGGATGTACAGGGCGCCAGCGAGATCCGTCGCGCGGGTGTCGACCTCAACGGATTGATGACTGTCCTTGGCAAGCATCTGTATTCCACCCCGGTGGTGGCACTGCGCGAACTGGTGCAGAACGCGCACGATTCGCTGGTGCGACGGCGCCTGGAACAGGCCGACTGGCAGGAGCCGGGCCGGATCGAGGTGCACGGCGATGCGGTCAGCGGCATCGTGCGCATCGTCGATACCGGCGCCGGGCTGACCCAGCAGGAAATCCACGATTACCTGGCCACGGTTGGCGTGGGCTATACCCGTGGCCTGCGCCAGGCCGGCGAGGACGACGAAGGCCTGATCGGCATGTTCGGGTTGGGCTTCCTGTCCGCGTTCGTGCTGGCGCGCCGGGTGACCGTGCGCACCACCTCCTACCAGCAGCCGATGCTGGGCCACTGCTATGTCTCCAGCAACGCCGAGCAGTACACGGTGTCCCCGATGCCGGCACGCGCGGTCGGCACCGAAGTGGTGCTGGAACTGCATGGCAGTTACGTGCACCTGGCGCAGGAGCAGAACCTGCGCGATATCCTCGGCCGCTATTGCGCGCTGCTGGGCGAGCCGATCCACATCGGCCAGGATGCGCGCGCGATCAACCCCGAGCCGCCGCCGTGGCGCCCGCAGGCCGGCGTGGTCATGCACCCGCTGCAGGCGCAGCGCCGCGGCCTGGAGTTCGCCGCGCACTTCGAGCGCAGCTTCGAGCCGATCGCCTGCATGCCGCTGCGCGCCGATGGCGGCAGCGATGCGGTGGGCCTGCTCTGGGTACAGGACGGCGCCACCTACGGCACCAGCGACAACCGCAATCTCTCGGTGTTCGTGCGCGGCATGCTGCTCGACGACGACGCACGCGACCTGCTGCCGCCCTGGGCCGGTTTCATCGGTGGTGTCATCGAATCCAGCCGGTTGACGCCTACCGCCAGCCGCGAGGACCTGCAGCGCGATGAAACCTACAGCGCAGTCCAGCACGCATTGGGCGAGGCGCTCATCGATGGGCTGGTGGAGATCGCACGGCAGCAGCCGGAGGCCTGGCGACGCATCCTGGTGCGGCACAACGAAGCGCTGCTGGGTGCCTCGCTGTGCGATGACCGCCTGTTCCAGTTGCTGCTCGAACACGTGCGCGTGCCAAGCTCGCAGGGCGACATCAAGGCAAGCGAACTGCCCTCGCGCGGTGCGGTCCACGTGATCCTGGACAACGGCGGCGGTTTCGAGGAAATGCTGTTCCGCGCGATGGGCGTGCCGGTGGCGCATGGCAACCGTTACGCGGTGGTGCCGTTCCTGCGCCGCTGGACCCAGGCCAAGGGCATGCGGCTGGTGGAGCTGGGCACCGAACAAGGCAACCGCGCGCTGTTCCGCACCGATACGCTGCCCGAGGCGGACATGGAGTGGCTGCAGACCCACCTGGGCGACGGTGAGCAATTGTTGCCGGCGCATTTCAGCCCGGCCGAACTGCCGGTGGTGGTGGTGCCCGACCGCGAGGCCGAGCTGAAACGCCGCCTGGAAGACGACGAAAACGACAAGCGTGTATCAATGGCCGCGCTGCGGCTGGCGCGCCAGTTCACCGCCCGGATCGTCGCGCGCGCACCCTCGCGCCTGTACCTCAACCTGGACAACGCCGCCGTGCAGGCGTTGCTGGCGGCGATGCGCGCCGGCAACCCGCAGGCCGCGTCCGCCGCGCGCCTGCTGCGCTCGCTGAAGGTGATCGTCAGCGCGCAGGGGCGCGCCCAGGACGGCGGCGCGGCCAGTAGCGACCTCAACCGCGCGTTCGGCGACATCGCCGATGCCTTGCAGCAGATGCTGCAGGCGCGCTGATATTCCCTTTCTTCATCATTACGCACTGCAGGACGACACGACCGCATGGATATCTGGAACTGGGTGGAAAAACTGCAGGACGATCTTGGCGAGGCCGGGCAGGCGCAGAGCGCACAACTGCTGACGCGCTTGACCGACGAAGTCTGCGAACTGCGCCTGGACCGTGTGGACGCCTTGCTGCCCGAAGCGCGTGCGTTGGGCAAAACGCTGGGCAATCCGTGGCTGGACGTGTTCGTCGGCCATTGGGACATGCGCAACCGCGTCGGCAACCGCCTGGAAGGCGAGTCGGCGCTGGGTGACGCCGTGGCGCTGTTCGAGCGCGCGCACCGTGCCGACACGGTGGAGTGCCCGCAGTCGATCTGCGTAACCCAGGACCTGGCGGCCTGTTACGGCAACATCGACGGCCCCGGCTGGGTGCCCGAGCGCATCGAGGTCTGCGAGGAAACGCTGGCGCGGATCGATCCGAGCTGGGCATGCTTCCAGTGCCTCAGCTGCGAGAAGGCCGATGCATTGCTGGACGACGGCAACAGCCAGGGCGCCCTGGATTACCTGGACGTGCAGGCCGGCACCGTGCTGGCGCATGGCGGCAAGGTGTACGACAGCTTCCCGGAAATGCGCATCAAGATCCTGCTCGCCAGCGGCCGCGCGGCCGAGGCGCTGGCATTGATCGACGCGCGCCAGGCCGAGGTGGATGCCGAGGGCGACTACGAGCCGGCAAACTGCACCATCCCGCGCAAACTGTCGCGCGCATGGGCGCTGGCGCAGCTGGGTCGCGATGAAGAAGCGCTGGAATCGCTGGTGCCATGGAACCAGTTGTCACCGAACTACCGCCGCATGTGGGCGCATACGGTGGCGCTGCTGGTGCGCAACGCACCCGAGCGCAACAGCTGGGACCTGGGCCGCCGGCTCAGCGCGACCCTGGCGCATTACGCAGCGGTCGGCGCGCATCGCTTCGTGATCGAGATTGCCGGACTGTGCGTGGACATGGCGCTGCAGCGTGGCGCGGTGTGGACCGCACGGCGCCACCTGGCGCTGGCCCGGGAGCACCTGGGCAGCCTGCGCCAGGACCGCGGTGCAAGCGAGGCCGTGGCCGCGATGGCCGCGCGCATCGATGCCGCCCCCGGCGCGGTGGCGTTGCCGGTGCCCGCCGAGGGCCTGCTGGACTGGCTGGTCGAACAGGGCGAGCAGGGCGAGGGGCGCGACCCCGAACGCGAGGCGCAGTGGTTGCTGCAGGGCGTGGAGCAGCGTTCCGACGACGCGGCGATGCTGGATGTCGCCGCCTCGGCGCTGAATGCCTGCGGTGCCGAGGATGACGCGATTGCGATGCTGTGGGCGTTCGTCGAGCGCCACGCGCATGAGGATGCTCCCCCGGCGTACTCCTTGATGGGCCTGCTGGTGCAGCGTGGCGACCAGGCTGGGCTGGATCGCCTGGCGCAGCATTATCAGGCGCGGGTGCCGGTGTTCGCACTGTGGTGCCAGGCGCAGATGGCGCACAAGCTCTCCGACTGGCCCGCGCTGGAGCAGGCGAGCAGCGCGCTGCTGGCACTTTCGCCGCAGTCGCATGGCGCCCGCAACCTGCTGGCGATGGCCCTGATGGCCATGCAGCGCTTCCAGGACGCGGCCGCGCAGTACCGCCACCTCACCGAGGTACTCGAAGAGCCGCGCAGCGCGCACTGGGACCACATGACCGCCGCCAGTGCCGCCCGCGACTGGGCCGCCGTGCGTGGTTCGGCAGCGGCCATCGGCATGGAACTGGAAAGCACCGATGGCCCGGTCGAGGAATCCTTCGGCTGGGTGATCATCCGCTGCGCGGACGGCGGCGAGCCGATCGAATACTATGCGCGCCGCACCGGCCCGGTCACCGCGCGCATTGTCGAGAACGCGCCGGCCAACCGCCGCCAGCGCGTGGATGACTGGGTGGTGTTCGACGCCGAACTGGTCCATCCGGCACCGGAGGACGAGCAGGAGCGCGAGCGCTTCATGCCTACCTACGCCGAAGTCCACCTGCTTCAGCGCGGTGGCTATGCAGGCAGCTGGCTGGTCGATGGCGTGCACCCCGGTGAAGACGCGTGGACCGCATTCTCCGAGGCCGTGGAGGCCCGGGGCTGGAAGCTGTGGACGCACAGCCCGGACGATTACCAGCTCACCGATGCCCAGGGCGACGATGCGCCGCTGCCGGGCGTGCTGTTCACCCTGGCGCAGCCGCTGGAACAGCCGCCGCTGGACCTGCACCGGTTCCTGCTCGAGGCCACCGCGCACTGGCCGCACCGGCTGTGCTGGCTGCGCCTGGCCGAGGCCTGTGGCCAGGACGAGCAGCGTCATGTGGACGTGATCGAGCGCTACGGTCTATAAGAGCCAGGCCGGGTGCGCCAGTGGGGCGCCTGGCCCATTCACAGGGAAGGGAACGGGATATGCGGACACGTGGTTGGAAAATGTGCGGTGGCATGGTGCTGATGGCGCTGTGCGTGCCGGTGGTACAGGCCGCGCCGGCCTGTAGCGATCCGGTGGCAGTGGGGCAGGCCTTCCTGAAGGCCAGTGCGGACGATTTCCTCGCCACCTCGCCGAGCGTGCTTACCCCCGGTTTCGCCCAACTGCTGGCGGCCGAACGCGAATGCCAGCGGGTGGAAGAGGGTATCTGCCGGTTCGATAGCGATCCGTGGCTGGATGGGCAGGACGGTGAGATCGATGCGCCGCCGGTATTCACGGCCACGCCGTCGAAGCAGGCCACGCGCGTCACCGTGGAAGCGCGCTACCGGGTGTGGAAGGCCGCGCGGTTGACCCGCCTGACGCTGGTGCGCGCCGACGATGGCTGCTGGCGGGTGGATGACATGATCACCAACAGCGGGCAATCGCAGCGCGCCTTGTTGTCGGCGCCGCTGTAACCCATTGCCCGGGTCCCGCCCGGCAATGGGAACACCGGTAGTGCCGGGCTCTGCCCGGCAGCCCTGGATCAGCAGCCGGGCAGAGCCCGGCTCTACGAGGCAGCGCTGGATCAGCAGCCGGCCGTAGTGCCGGGCTCTGCCCGGCAACCCTGGATCATGCAGCCGGGCAGAGCCCGGCGCTACCTGGAATGGCCGAACACCAGTTCGATCACGAACTGGCTGCCGAAGAACGCCAGCAGCAGCAGCGCCATCGCGGTGAGGGTCCAGTGCACGGCCTTGGCGCCCCGCCAGCCGTACCGGCGGCGGCCGATCAGCAGCGTGCCGAACACGATCCACGACAGCACGCTGAGCACGGTCTTGTGCACCAGCTTCTGGGCCAGCAGGTCATCGACGAACAGCACGCCGGTGACCAGGGTCAGGGTGAGCAGCGCGAAGCCGACCGTGATCACCCGGAACAGCAGGGCTTCCAGGTCGGCCAGCGGCGGCAGGGCCCGCAGCCAGGGGCGGAAATCGCGGCGGCGCAGCGCACGTTCCTGCAGCCACAGCATGATCGCCAGCAGCGCGGCCACGCTCAGCGTGGCGTAGGCCAGCAGCGCCATCCACGCGTGCGTGGCCAGCTGCCAGCCCAGCGGCTTGCTCGGCTCGTGCCCATACCCGTGGTAAATGCACAGCACCGCTGCGGCCATCGGGAAGACCAGTACGCCCAGCGCGGCCATGCGCCCGCGCGCGGCCACCAGCGAGGTCAGCCAGGCCATGCCCAGGCCCACCAGCGACAGCGCGGCGAAGAAGTGCATGTCCGGGCCGCCGGTGGTGCGCATCGCCACCAGCACGTGGTAGCCGCCGTGCAGCAGCATGGCCGGCAGCGCCGGCCACAGCCAGGCAGGTGAGCGGATCGCGTCATCGCGGCTGACGGCGCGCACCAGCAGGGCGGTGGCGGTCAGGTACAGCAGGGTCGCGATGAGAACGATTGTCATCGTGGCAGTTTCGCATACCCCCGGGGTGCTGGCGATGCCTGCGGCCACGGGGCGCAGGTGCGGTCCGGGGTGCTTGGTGGACCCGCTATACTGTGCGTCTCTCTGTCTTTCGTTCTGAACAGGTTGCCTCCATGTTCGAGTCCCTGACCCAGCGCCTCTCCGGCACCATCGAGCGGCTGCGTGGCCGCGGTCGCCTCACCGAGGAAAACATCCGCGAGGCCACCCGTGAAGTGCGCATCGCGCTGCTCGAAGCCGACGTCGCCCTGCCGGTCGTGCAGGCGCTGGTCGAGCGCATCAAGGTGCGCGCCGTCGGCCAGGAAGTGCTCAAGTCGCTGACCCCCGGCCAGGCGCTGATCAAGGTCGTGCGCGACGAGCTGACCACGGTCATGGGCTCGGCAGCGTCGGACCTCAACCTCAACGTGCCGGCCCCGGCGATCATCCTGATGGCCGGCCTGCAGGGTGCGGGCAAGACCACCACGGTGGCCAAGCTTGCCAAGCACCTGAAGGAAAAGCGCAAGAAGAAGGTGATGGTGGTGTCGGCCGACGTCTACCGTCCGGCCGCGATCGAGCAGCTCAAGACCCTGGCCGACCAGGTGGGCGTGCTGTTCTTTGCCTCCAGTGCCGACCAGAAGCCCGAAGCGATCGTGCGCGCGGCCATCGATGACGCACGCAAGTCGTTCGCCGATGTGCTGATCGTCGATACCGCCGGCCGCCTGGCCATCGACGACGCCATGATGGCCGAGATCAAGGCGCTGCACGCAGCGGTCAACCCGGCCGAAACCCTGTTCGTGGTCGACGCCATGACCGGCCAGGACGCGGCCAACACCGCCAAGGCCTTCGGCGAAGCGCTGCCGCTGACCGGCGTGGTGCTGACCAAGACCGACGGTGACGCCCGTGGCGGTGCCGCACTGAGCGTGCGCTACATCACCGGCAAGCCGATCAAGTTCGTCGGCGTCAGCGAAAAGCCCGACGGCCTGGACGTGTTCCACCCCGACCGTATCGCCAGCCGCATCCTGGACATGGGCGACGTGCTGTCGCTGGTGGAGCAGGTCGAGCAGCAGGTCGACAAGGACAAGGCCCAGAAGCTGGCCGAGAAGGTCGCCAAGGGCAAGAAGTTCGACCTGAACGACATGCGCGACCAGCTCGAGCAGATGCAGAACATGGGCGGCATTGGTGGCCTGATGGACAAGCTGCCGGGCCTGGGCAACATTCCCGAGCACCTCAAGCAACAGGTCAGCCAGGGCAAGGAAGTGCCGCGCATGATCGCCATCATCAACTCGATGACCAAGAAGGAACGCCGCAACCCGGGCCTGCTCAACGGCTCGCGCCGTGCCCGCATCGCGCGCGGTTCCGGCCTGACTCCGGCCGACGTCAACAAGCTCATGAAGCAGTTCCAGCAGATGGAAAAGATGATGAGCAAGATGGCCGGTGGCGGCATGAAGGGCATGATGCGCAGCATGAAGGGGATGATGGGGGCCATGGGCGGCCGCGGCGGCCTGCCGTTCCGCTGAGCACCCTGTGCGCGGAAGGCCTGCGGGCCCCGCGCGCCTCTGCTTCAACGTAATGTCCGCATGCGTCATCGGCCTGCGCGGTTGCCTCTTGCCAGCGTCTTGGCCGGGTGATTGACTAACCCGCTGTTGAACCTCTCAAAGGAATGCCCGTGAACAAGTCGATCGTGGTGGTGGCGCTGGTCCTGGCGCTGGCCGCCTGCAAGGACGACACGTCGATGTCGCAGAAGGCAGGCAGTGCCATCAGCGGCACCGCCGCCGATTTCGTCGCCGGCCTGGGCGAGGGCGTGGACAAGCGCATGAGCGTGACGCTGCAGACCGACCCCGGTCTGGCCGCGCGCGGCCTGACCGTGACCCAGGGCAAGAGCCGTGGCATGGGCTCCAAGGACGCGGCGGTGTACGTGGTGGCCGACAAGCCGTTCAAGGGCAAGCTGGTGGCACGCGCGCTGGATGCCGAGGGCACCGAGATCGGTCGGGCCGTGGTCGAAGAGGAATTCGCCGCCGACGACGCGCGCTATGTGACCTTCACCTTCAACGAAGAAATGGACAGCCAGCTGGTCCGCACCTACGCGGTGTCGGCGCGCTGAATCCTGCCGGCGTGCATGCCGGGCAGGGCGGTGCGGCGTATGCTGGCCGGGTCTGACCCTACAGGTGTGCCGCGCGTGAGTCTTTCGCCGATCCTCGAACGCGCCGACAGTTTCTGTCGGCGTTTTGCCTTGAAGGCCCCGATCCTGCTCGCCCCGATGGCCGGCGCCTGCCCGGTGCCGCTGTCGGCCGCGCTGGCCACCGCCGGCAGCATTGGCGCGATGGGGGCGGTGTTGTCGCAGCCGCAGGACATCGTGGCGTGGATGGACGATTTCCGCGCGCAGTCCAACGGCCCGGCCCAGGTCAATGTGTGGGTACCCGACGCGCCGCCGCAGCGCGATGCGCAGGCCGAGGCCGCCACGCGCGCATTCCTGGCGCAGTGGGGGCCGGAGGTGCCAGCCAGTGCCGCCGATGCCGGCCCGGCCGATTTCGATGCGCAGTTCGATGCGCTGATCGCCGCGCGTCCGGCGGTGGCCTCGACCATCATGGGTGTGTTGAACGCCGGCCAGGTGCAGCGTCTGAAGGACGCCGGCATCGCCTGGTTCGCCTGCGCCACCACCTTGTCCGAAGCATTGGCCGCGCAGGCCGCCGGTGCCGATGCCGTGGTCGCGCAGGGCTTTGAAGCGGGCGGCCATCGCGGCGCCTTCGAGCCGGACGCGGCTGAGCGCCAGCTGGTGGGGCTGTTCGCGCTGCTGCCGCGGCTGGCCGACAACCTGCAGGTGCCGGTAATCGCCGCCGGTGGCATTGCCGATGGGCGCGGCGTTGCGGCGGCGTTGCTGCTCGGTGCCAGTGCGGTGCAGGTGGGCACCGCCTTCCTGCGCACCCCCGAATGCGCGATCGACCCGGCCTGGTCGGAGGCGCTGGCCGCGGCCGAGCCGGAAGACACCTGGCCGACGCGGGCGTTCAGTGGCCGTCTTGGTCGCGGGCTGGCCACCGCCTACGTGCGTGCCGCTGCCGGTCCCGCCGCGCCGACGCCGCGGCCGTATCCGGTGCAGCGTGGGCTCAGTGCGCCGATGCGCGCGCAAGCCAACCGCGAGCACCGCATCGACGCCATGCAGGCCTGGGCCGGGCAATCGGCCTGGATGGCACCGGCGCGCCCGGCCACCGAGGTGCTGCAGCAGATGTGGTCCGACGCGCGGGCGCTGCTGGAATGACGCTGTATTGCAACGGCCAGCGCGCCAGCGTCGATGACCTTGCCGGCGCCTTGACCAACTACGGCCACTTCACCTCGCTGCAGGTGCGCGGTGGCGCGGTGCAGGGCCTGGACCTGCACCTGCAGCGTCTGCAGGAGGGCACCGAGGCCTTGTTCGGCACCGCGCTGGATGCGGCGCAGGTACAGGCCTGGATGCAGCACGCGCTGCACGCCGAAGGCCTGCGCGATGCCGCGTTGCGGGTGACGGTGTTCTCGCGTGCGTTCGATTTTCGCCAGCCGCTGCGCCCGGTCGCGGTGGATGTGCTGGTGGCCGTCGCCCCGCCAGTGTCGATGCCGGCCACGGCGCGGCGCGTGCGTTCGGTGGTGTACCAGCGCGAGCTGCCGCACCTCAAGCACGTAGGCACCTTCGCGCTGTTCGAACAGCGTCGCCGGGCGTTGCAGGACGGGTTCGATGATGCGGTCTTCGTCACCGACGACGGGCAGGTCAGCGAGGGCAGTACCTGGAACATCGCCTTCCTGCACGACGACCAGGTGGTGTGGCCGCAGGCGCCGGCCCTGCGCGGTACCCACGAGCGGCTGCTGCAGGCCGGGTTCGCAGCGGCGCAGCAGCAGGTGCGCCCGGTGGCGCTGGCCGAGCTGGACCGGTTCAGTGGTGCCATCGCCTGCAATTCGGCCGGGGTCTGGCCGATAGAAGCGATCGACGGGGTGGTCTTCGCCCGGTCCGAGATGTTCTGCCAGTGGGCCCGGGGCAGCCTGGAGGCCGCGCCCTGGCAGCCTCTGGGGGCCATCAGTAGCGCAGGTTAGCGCGCTATTCAGCTTGGCCGGTCTTCACAGGCTTGGAATGGCGGCAGGCCGCCGCTATAATCGCCGGCTTACCGCGCCATCCTGGCGACTGGGCAATTGAGGAAACAACACCATGGTCAAGATTCGACTGACCCGCGGCGGCGCCAAGAAGCGTCCCTTCTACCACATCATCGTGACCGACTCGCGCAGCGCCCGTGATGGCCGCAACATCGAGCGCGTCGGTTACTACAACCCGGTGGCCCAGGGTGCGGAATCCCGCATCGTGCTGGACCTGCCGCTGGTCGACAAGTGGGTTGCCAACGGCGCCCAGATGACCGACAAGGTTCGCAACCTGTACAAGGAAGCGACCAAGGCCCAGGCCTCGGCGGCCTGATCCTGAAGGGCCGCGCCTGCCGCGGCCCATTCGGTCTATTCAGATGAAAGATACCGAGCGCCGGATCCTGCTGGGCAGGATTGTCGGCGCTTTTGGTGTGCGAGGCGAGATCAAGCTCGAGTCCTGGACCGAGCCGCGTACCGCCATTTTCAACTATCAGCCCTGGATCCTGCGTACGCCCGCCGGCCAGGAGAGCACCCTGACCGGGGCACGCGGACGTCAGTCCGGCAAGCATCTGGTCGCGGTGTTTCCGGGCATCACCGACCGCGATGTGGTCGAGTCGATGTACGGAACCGAAGTCTATGTATCGCGCAGCGCACTGCCGCCGCCGAAGGCCGACGAGTATTACTGGGTCGACCTCGAAGGCTTGCAGGTGCGTACCGTTGACGGCGTCGAACTGGGGCGGGCTTCGCACCTGTTCTCGACCGGCTCCAACGATGTGCTGGTGGTGCAGGGCGACCGTGAGCGGATGATTCCGTTCGTGCAGCCCGAATTCGTTGTCTCGGTGGATTTCGAGACCAACCTGATCGTGGTCGACTGGGACCCGGAGTTCTAATCCGGTGCGCATCGACGTCATCACGTTGTTCCCGGAGTTCATGGCACAGTCGGCCGCGCTGGGCGTGGTCGGCCGTGCCGCCGAGCGCGGCCTGCTCGACCTGCATGGCTGGAATCCGCGTGACTATGCCGAAGGCAACTACCGCCGGGTGGACGACCGTCCGTTCGGCGGCGGCCCGGGCATGGTCATGCTGATCGAGCCGCTGCGCGCCTGCCTGGCCGCGGCCAAGGCGGCCGATCCGGCGCCTGCGCCGGTGATCTACCTCAGCCCGCAGGGCGCGCCGCTGACCCAGGCCAAGGTCCGCGAGCTGGCCGCGTTGCCGCGCATGATCCTGCTGTGCGGGCGGTATGAAGGCATCGATGAGCGGTTCCTCGATGCGGAAGTCAGCGAGGAAATCTCGATCGGCGATTACGTCCTGTCCGGCGGTGAGCTGGGTGCGGCGGTGATCGTCGATGCCGTCACCCGGTTGCAGGAGGGCGCCCTGGGCGATGCCGAATCGGCGGCCCAGGACAGTTTCGAAGGCCCGCAGGGGCTGCTGGACTGCCCGCATTTCAGCCACCCGGCACAGCATGAATGGGGCACTGTCCCGGATGTGCTGCGCTCGGGCAACCATGCCGCCATCGCCCGCTGGCGCCGCCAGCAGTCGCTGCTGCGGACCGCAACACGGCGGCCGGACCTGCTTGACGAGGCCCAGCTGTCCAAGGCCGACCGGATTCTGCTCGCGCAGGCCCGGCAGGCCCTTGCCGACGACCCTTCCCCCTAGCGCGGGGCGGGAATCTTCGGTTATCATTGGCGATTCCCATCAGGCCTTTGCGCCCGGTGGTGGAAACCCTACAAAAAACGTGCAGCACAGTCCGGTGACTGCATGAGCCCACGTTGTCGAACGACACGACCACCCGAACACTATCGGTGCACCCATGAGCAAGCTGAACAAAACCATCCTTGCGGATTTCGAATCCGCCCAGATCACCCGCGAGCTGCCGAAGTTCAGCCAGGGTGACACCGTCGTCGTCAACGTGAAGGTCAAGGAAGGCAACCGTGAGCGCGTCCAGGCTTACGAAGGCGTCGTGATCGGCACCAAGAACGCCGGCCTGAACTCCGCTTTCACCGTCCGCAAGATCTCGCACGGCTACGGCGTCGAGCGCGTCTTCCAGACCCACAGCGCCATCATCGACTCGGTCGAAGTGAAGCGTCGTGGTAAGGTCCGCGCCGGTAAGCTGTACTACCTGCGTGGCCTGGAAGGCAAGGCTGCCCGCATCAAGGAAGATCTGGCTGCCGCTGCGCAGGCCAAGCAGGCCCGCCTGGCTGCTGCCAAGGCTGCCCAGTAATACCGCGCCGACAACCCCGGTTGTCGCGCAACGAACGGCCACCTTCGGGTGGCCGTTTTCGTTTGTGGCGCAGGCCAACGGCGTGGGCATGATCCGCAGGTGTCCGTTGGAGTTGCCCTACCGGCCACGCACCGATTACGGTAACCCCCCCGCTCAAGTCAGGACGACGATGCCCCATTACCCCGCCAAGGTCCGCACCGCGCTGCAGCTCATGCACGACGCGGGTGTTCCGCAAACGCTGCGCGCGCCGCCGTTGCACCGGCTGCTGTGGCGGTTGGGCATCGCGGTGCCGCCACCGCTGCTGGCCGGGTTCGCCGCCAACGCGCTGTCGATGGGCGTGTTCTTCGGCGTGACCTGGGGCGTGTTGATGCTGCCGCTGTTCGGGCTGCTGGTACCGCTGAAGACGTGGGGGATCGCGGGTAGCGCATGCTTGGCCGGCGCATTGTTCGGCGTGATCATGGGGCTGATCATGCGCGCCCAGCAGCAGCGCTACCGGCTCCCGGCGTGGCGCAGCCTGCCGGATGGGCGCGCCGCTTAACCCGTGCGGTGTGGCACCGGTTGCGGGGCCGCCGTGGGCGGCGCGTCCGGGTTGAGGTCGGCCACCGGCGAGGGCGGCATGGCCGGCACTTCGGCCGGGGCCGCCAGTTCCTCGCGATGGGTCGGCAGCATGTGCGCCTTGCGCCAGCCACCCCAGCGGTAATACGCCAGCGACAGCAGCATCGCGCAGAACGAGCTGACCGGGAAACTCCACCACACCGCGTCGGCGCCCCAGCTGTCCTGCAGCAGTTCGGCGAACGGCACACGGATGCCCCACAGCGAAACGGCCAGGATCAGCAGCGGCGGAATCACCGCGCCGGTGGAGCGCACCACGCCGGAGATGACGAAGTTCACGCCGAAGAACAGGAACGACCACACCGCGATGTGGTTGAGGTGGCGGGCCACCTCCAGCGACTGGCTGGCCTCGGGCAGGAACAGCGCCAGCGTGTAGCGGTCCAGCAGGATCAGCGGCAGGATCAGCACGCCGGTGAGCAGGAAGTTGTACAGCACGCCACTGCGCGCGGTGCCCCGCACGCGATCCCAGTTGCCGGCGCCCACGTTCTGCGCCGCCATCGATGAGCAGGCCGCGCCGATCGCCATCGCCGGCATCTGCACGTACGTCCACAGCTGCAGCGATGCGCCGTAGGCGGCGGCCGTGTCGGTGCCGTAGCCGTTGACCATGCTCATCATCAGGATCATCGACAGGGAGATCAGCACCATCTGCAGGCCCATCGGCACGCCCTTGACCACCAGCGCACGCAGGATGGTGGGGTCGATGCGGAACATGGCCATGTCCTTGCGGCCCAGCCACAGCACGTGCCGTTTGTTGCGCATGTACCAGAGCAGGCCGATCAACGACAGCGTCTGTGCGATCAGCGTGGCCCAGGCCGCGCCGGCGATGCCCAGCTGCGGGAACGGACCGATGCCGAAGATCAGCAGCGGGTTGAAGCCGATGTCCAGCACCACCGACAGCAGCAGGAAGCGGAACGGCGTGCGCGAATCGCCGACACCACGCAGTGCGGAGCTCAGGAACGCGAACGCATACAGCGTAGGCATCGCCAGGAAGATGATGCGCAGGTAGGCCTCGGCCAGCGGCAGCGATTCGGCCGGGGTGCCCATCGCGGCCAGCAGCGGGTGCGACAGCCACCAGCCGGCGATGGCGATCACCACTGACAGCCCGATGAAGAAGGTGGCACTGGTGCCCATCACCCGGCGCGCCTGGGGGATGTCGCGCGCGCCCATGGCCTGGCCGATCAGGATGGTGGCGGCCATGCCGATGCCGAACACCGAGCCGATCAGGAAGAACATGATGTTGTTGGCGTTGGCCGTGGCTGTCAGCGCCGCTTCGCCGAGGAACCGCCCCACCCAGATCGCATTCACCGACCCGTTCAATGACTGGGCAATGTTGCCGGCCAGGATCGGCAGCGCGAACAGGAACAGGTTGCGCCCGATAGGGCCGGTGGTCAGGTCAAGCGGCGCCTTGGCCATGTGCGGTGGAGATCGGGCTCGGGGAGAGGCACACTAGCATCAAGCCCGTCAGGGGAACATCGCGATGCCAACCTTCATCCGCAACAGGTGCCGGCGCGCCGCGCTGGCTGACCGGTTCATGCCCGCGCTGGCGCTGCTCTTGATTGCTGCGGTGCTGCCCGCATGTTCTTCGGGTATGGACCGCCTCGGCGATGCGCAGGTGCGGCCCATGGACCGACCGGAATGCCAGGTCGGCAGCGAGCGCCGGGATCTCGATGCGGGCGTGCCCGTGCTGATCGGTGGCACCGGCTGCCGCGGCAATCCGGCGGCGCCGCAACCCTTGAACCGACGACCGGCAGAGCCGGGGAGCTGAACAACCCGCATGATCGAAGCAACGCCGTTGGCCGCCGTGCGGCTGGACGTGTGGCTGTGGGCCGCACGCTTCTTCAAGACCCGCAGCCTGGCCAAGCAGGCCGTGGAGACGGGCAAAGTGGACGTGGCCGGGCAACGCCCCAAATCCTCGCGCGCGGTGCGCGTGGGCGAGCAGCTGCAGATCAGCCGGGGCGACGACGTCTACGAGGTGCAGGTGCGTGGCCTGAGCGAGCTGCGCGGGCCGGCACCGGTGGCGCAGCAGCTGTACGAGGAAAGCGAGGCGTCGCGCGCGCGACGGGCCGAGGCGCATGCCCAACGCCAGGCTGCGCGCAATGGTTACCTGCCGCCGGAGCATCGCCCGGACAAACGCGCGCGTCGCTTGATCCGTGCACTCGGGGACATCGATTCGCTCTAGTGGTTTCGTGGCTTCCACGCATTGTGACTATTGATGTCGGAAACAGGGACGTAGTCACGGTGTATGCCATGGGCATGCGTCAGGCTGCCGCTTCGTTCAAGGAGGTGCGCCCATGCGCCCGCTGTCGATCCGCCTTTGCTGCATGCTGCTGTGCCTGTTCGCCTTCAGTGCGCAGGCCGCCGTCAACACCTTCTGGAGCCAGCCGCAGCGCGGCGGCAACAGCTTCAACGAACAGCCACCGGACCGCGCCTATTTCGATGCGCTGCGCGCCACCGGCGCCACCTGGGTACGGCTGACACCGGACAAGTGGCGTTCGGCCGGTGGCCGCGATTTCCTGATGGGCAATGCCGATCGCTACCAGGGCTTGGTGCCGGCCGACGTCGCCACCCTGCGCCGGGTGCTCGACGATGCCGATGCCGCCGGCATCAAGGTGGTGCTGGTGCCCTTGTCGCTGCCGCTGCTGCGCTGGAAGCAGAAGAACGGCGGGGTGGTCGACCAGCGGCTCTGGCAGTCGTTCGACAACCATCGGCCCGCGCAGGCGTTCTGGCGCGACCTCGCGCGTGCGCTGCGCGGGCACCCGGCGCTGGTGGCCTACAACCTGATCAACGAGCCCGCCCCGGAGTACGGCACCCCGCTGCGCGAGCATGCCGACCCGGCCGCGATGCGCGCGTGGTATGCCACCGTGAAGGACGGGCCGCGTGATCTGCCACGCTTCTACACCGGCTTGATCGCGGCGGTGCGCGAGGTCGATGCCGACATGCCCTTGATGCTGGACCCGGGCTGGTATGCAGCTGCCGACGCGCTGGCGTACTGGCCTGCGCCGCTGAAAGATCCGCATCTGCTGTACAGCGTGCACATGTACGAGCCGTACGCGGCCACCAGCGCCCCCAACCAGAAGCGGGCCACGCCGTATCGGTATCCGGCCGTGGTGCCGTTCGGCCCGGGCAAGACGCAGTGGAATGCAACGCGCGTGGCCAGCTATCTGCAGCAGCCCCTGGCGTGGGCCGACGAGCATGGCGTGGCGCGAAGCCAGATGGTGGTCGGTGAGTTCGGCTGCATGCGCCGTTGGCCGGATTGCCCGGCCTACCTGGACGATGTCCTGCGCGTGCTCGAGGCACAGAAGGTGCATTGGGCGTTCTACGCCTTCCGCGAAGACGCGTGGGATGGCATGGACTACGAACTGGGCGACGCCGCACTGCCGGCGACGTACTGGCGTGACGTGGAGGCGGGCAAGGTGCCTACGCCCATGCGCACCGAAAGCCCGCAGTTCGCGCCGATCCTCAAACGTCTGCGCGCTGCCGGCCGCTGATACCCGCATGCGGCTGCAGGCCGTGGCACTGCATGTCGACGGACGCCGGAAGGGACCGACCCGCAGGTCGGTCCCCTGGATGGCTCAAGCGTGCAGGTCGTAGCGATCCAGTTCCATCACCCGCGTCCAGGCGGCGACGAAATCCTGGACCAGCTTCTTCTCGCCGTCGGCACTGGCGTACACCTCGGCCAGGGCACGCAGCACCGAGTTGGACCCGAACACCAGATCAGCCCTGCTGCCGGTCCAGCGCTTGGCACCACTGCTTTCATAGCCACCGCCAGCGGCCTTCCACTGCGTGCGCATGTCCAGCAGGTTCACGAAGAAATCGTTGCTCAACGTGCCCGGGCGATCGGTCAGTACACCCTGCGCATTGCCATCGACGTTGGCACCCAGCACGCGCAGCCCGCCGACCAGCGCGGTCAGCTCCGGCGCGGTCAGCGTGAGCAGCTGCGCCTTGTCGATCAGCAGCACCTCGGCGGGCACGCTGTAACGGCCCTTGAGGTAATTGCGGAAGCCGTCGGCATACGGCTCCAGCACCGCGAACGATTCCACGTCGGTCTGGTCCTGGCTGGCATCGGTGCGGCCGGGCGTGAACGGCACGCTGATGTCGTGGCCACCGGCCTTGGCCGCCTGTTCAACACCCACGCCGCCGGCCAGCACGATCAGGTCGGCCAGCGATACCTGCTTGCTGCCGCTGCCGTTGAAGCCCGACTGGATCTTCTCCAGCGCGGCCAGCACCTTGGCCAGCTGCTGCGGCTGGTTCACCGCCCAGTCTTTCTGCGGGGCCAGGCGGATGCGCGCGCCGTTGGCGCCACCACGCTTGTCCGAGCCGCGGAAGGTCGACGCCGACGCCCACGCGGTGGACACCAGCTCGGCCACGCTCAACCCGGCGCTGGCGATCTGTTGCTTCAAGCCGGCGATGTCCTGGGCGTCGATCAACGGCCGTGTCGCTGCGGGCACCGGATCCTGCCAGATGAATTCCTCGGCCGGGATCTCCGGGCCCAGATAGCGCGTGCGCGGGCCCATGTCGCGATGAGTGAGCTTGAACCAGGCGCGTGCGAAGGCGTCGGCGAAGGCCTGCGGCTCGGCCAGGAAGCGGCGCGAGATTTTCTCGTACGCCGGGTCCACGCGCAGCGACAGGTCGGTGGTGAGCATGGTCGGGCGATGCTTCTTCGACGGGTCGTGAGCGTCTGGAATGATCGCCTCGCTGTCCTTGGCCACCCACTGATGGGCACCTGCCGGGCTCTTGGTCAGTTCCCACTCGTGGCCGAACAGGATCTCGAAGAAGTCGTGGCTCCACTGCGCCGGGGTGCGCGTCCAGGTCACTTCCAGGCCGCTGGTGATGGTGTCGCCGCCCTTGCCGGTGCCGAATCTGTTGGCCCAGCCCAGGCCCTGGCTCTCGAGGCCCGCCGCTTCCGGTTCCACATCGACGTTGTCGGCCGGGCCGGCGCCGTGGGTCTTGCCGAAGCTGTGGCCGCCGGCGATCAGGGCAACGGTTTCCTCGTCGTCCATGGCCATGCGCCCGAAGGTATCGCGGATGTCGAAGGCGGCCTTGAGCGGATCGGGATTGCCGTCCGGGCCTTCCGGGTTCACGTAGATCAGGCCCATCTGCACGGCCGCCAGCGGGTTCTCCAGGTCGCGCGAGTGCACGTCGCCGTCGGCGTCGTCATCGGACACCAGCACGCCGTGGTCTTCCTGCACGCCCTCGGAGCCATGCGCATAACGCACGTCGCCGCCAAGCCAGGTGGTTTCGCGGCCCCAGTACACGTCCTGGTCCGGTTCCCAGGTATCGGGGCGGCCACCAGCGAAGCCCAGCGTCTTGAAGCCCATCGATTCCAGCGCGACGTTGCCGGTGAGGATCAGCAGGTCGGCCCAGGAGATGGCTTGGCCATACTTCTGCTTGATCGGCCACAGCAGGCGGCGTGCCTTGTCCAGGCTGACGTTGTCCGGCCAGCTGTTGAGCGGGGCGAAGCGCTGCTGGCCGCGACCGCCGCCGCCGCGCCCGTCGCCGATGCGGTAGGTGCCGGCGCTGTGCCAGGCCATGCGCACGAACAGGCCGCCGTAATGGCCGAAGTCGGCCGGCCACCACTCCTGCGAGTCGGTCATCAGTGCGGTGAGGTCGGCTTTGAGCGCGGCGTAGTCCAGCCCCTTGAACGCGGTGGCGTAGTCAAAGCCGTCATCGAGCGGGGTGGAACGGTTGGAATGCTGGTTGAGCAGGTCCACGCGCAGCTGCTTGGGCCACCAGTCGCGGTTGGTGGTGGCATCGCCGACGAGGGCGTGGTTGAACGGGCACTTGGCTTCGCTTTTCATGGGTCGCTACCTGTGTACTTGCGAATGTGGGCACCTGCCGCGGTTGGGCAGGGCAATCGGAAAGAGCGCTTCGCTCAGGGCGAGGAGCATCCGGCACGGTCGATGGGCATGGATTGGACGCGCGTGCGCGATGGGGTCAATCGATGCATCCGACGATCTCCTGCGGGAATGCCTCTACGTTAAGCACGTTCAGGCATTCGGTAAATTCGAACGAATCAACCAAAGCGATAGGACGGGCCTATACCAAAGCGGCCCCCCGGTAGTGCCGGCCGCTGGCCGGCTCCCAGCACCCTATGGTCAATCGGACATCACCGCTTGCCGAGCAACCCGCCCCCCAGCTTGAGCAGATCCCCAATACCCAGCTGGCCATCGCCGTCCTGGTCCAGCACCGAGGTGAGCAGGCCGCCACTGCTGGCCGCTTCCGCTTCCTGGCCGAGCGCCTGGGTGAGCTGGCCGGCGTTGCCGCCATTGGCGAAGCGCTGCGCCAGGTAGGACATGACGATCGGGGCGAGGATGGCCAGCAGCTGGCTGGTCTTGCTGCTGTCCAGCCCGGTGGCCTGGCTCAGGCCCTGCGCGGCGCGGTCGCTGTTGCCGCCAAACACATGGCCGAGGATGCCGGCCCCGTTGGTGGCGTTGCCACCGCCGCCGCCCAGCACGCTGCCGAGCAGGCCGCCCAGATCGAAGCCACCCCCGGCGGCCGGCGCGTGATCGCGCTGCAGTGCGCCAAGCAGGGCGTCGGCGCCCTGCGGTTGCTGGGCGTTGCGGCCCATCGCGCCGAGCAGCAGCGGCAGCGCCGCGCCGACGGCGCTGCTGGCCTGGGCAGGTTCAATGCCCAGTTGCTGGGACACCTGCTGCAGGCCTTGGCCCTGCTGCAGTTGTTGGAAGAGGGAAGCAGCAAGCGATGCGTTGTTCACGACGGACTCCAGGCAGGTGGCGGACCGCCCGAGCATACCGCCGGATTTACTACGGGGATGCGAAGGGCCCACCCGACCAACGGTCGGGTGCTACCGGGGGAAGAGGCCACCCAACCAACGGTCGGGTGCTACCGGTGTGGGGGGCCGTCCGACCAATGGTCGGTCGCCCCCGTTGTGGTGTTCCGTGGGCGGTGCCCGGTTATCACCCGGTAGGGCACGACCGTTGGTCGTGCTGCGGTGGGGGTGCGTGGAGCCGGCCAGCGGCCGGCACTACCGGGGTCGCCCGGGCACGGGGCCACCCGACCAACGGTCGGGTGCCACCGGGCGGTTCGGCCGACGGGTGGCATCGTCGTCGCCACCCGACCGACGGTCGCGTGCCACCGTGTGGGCGCGTGGGCGTCCTCGCATCGCCCGGTAGGGCACGACCGTTGGTCGTGCCGGGCGCCGGTCAGACCAGCGCCTTCAACCGGTACAGCGCTTCCAGCGCCTGCTTGGGGGTGAGCTCGTCGGGGTCGATCGCGGCCAGCGCGTCCTGCGCGGCGGTGCTGGGCGCGTTGAACAGGCCGAACTGCTGCGGTGCATCCAAGGCCTGCGGGGTGACCGTGGCGACCTGGCTTTCCCCGCCACGCTGCTCCAGTTCGGCCAGGCGCCGGCGGGCCTGGGCGACCGTGGATTTCGGCAGCCCGGCCAGCGCGGCGACCTGCAGGCCGAAGCTGCGGTTGGCCGGGCCGTCCTTCACCGCGTGCATGAACACCAGCGCGTCGCCATGCTCCACCGCATCCAGGTGCACGTTGGCGATACCGCTGGTGCCGCCTTCGTGCTGCTCGTCGGCCAGTGCGGTCAACTCGAAGTAATGGGTGGCAAACAGCGTGTAGCAGCGGTTCTGGTAGGCGAGGTGGCGCGCCACCGCGTCGGCCAGGGCCAAGCCGTCGTAGGTGGACGTGCCGCGGCCGATCTCGTCCATCAACACCAGCGAGTGGCCGCTGGCGTGGTGCAGGATGTAGCTGGTTTCGGCCATTTCCACCATGAACGTCGACTGCCCGCGCGCGAGGTCGTCGCCGGCGCCAATGCGGGTCAGGATACGGTCGATCGGGCCGATCACCGCGCGGCTGGCCGGCACGAAGCTGCCGATGTGGGCCAGCAGTACGATCAGCGCGTTCTGGCGCATGTAGGTGGATTTACCGCCCATGTTCGGGCCGGTGATCACCAGCATGCGGCGGTCCGGGTGCAGGTCCAGGTCGTTGGGTTCGAACGGCTGCTCGCGCACCGCTTCCACCACCGGGTGGCGGCCACGTTCGATGCGCAGGCACGGTGCGGTCTCCAGCTCCGGGCGGGCCCAGTCCAGCGCCTGGGCGCGCTCGGCGAAACCGGCCAGCACGTCCAGCTCGCTCAAGGCACCGGCGCACTGCTTGAGCGGCTCCAACTGCCCGCCCAGCGTGTCCAGCAACTGCTCGTACAACACCTTCTCGCGCGACAGCGACCGCTCGCGCGCGGACAGTACCTTGTCCTCGAACGACTTCAGCTCTTCGGTGATGTAGCGCTCGGCATTGGTCAGGGTCTGGCGGCGGGTGTAGTGCACCGGCGCCTTGTCGCTCTGGCCCTTGCTGATTTCAATGTAGTACCCGTGCACGCGGTTGTAGCCGACCTTCAGCGTGGCGATGCCGCTGCTGATGCGCTCGCGCTGCTCCAGGTCGATCAGGAACTGGTCGGCATGGGTGGACAGGCGGCGCAGTTCGTCCAGCTCGGCATCGAAGCCTTCGGCGATCACGCCGCCATCGCTCAGCTTCATCGGGGGCGTCGGCGCGATCGCGCTGGCCAGCAGGTGTGCGCATTCGTCGTGCTCACCCAGCGCTGCATGCAGCGCCACCAGGCGCGGCGAATCCAGTGGCGCCAGTACCGCGCGGACCTCGGGCAGCAGGCCCAGGCCATCGCGCAGGGTGGAAAAATCGCGCGGGCGCGCCGAACGCAGCGCCACGCGGGTGAGGATGCGTTCCAGGTCGCCGAGCGCCCGGAAGGCATCGCGGATGTCGCCCTCGGCACCGCGGTCGATCAGCGTGGCCACCGCATCGTGGCGGTGCACCAGCACCTCGCGCAGCCGCAGCGGGCGGTGCAGCCAGCGCCGCAGCAGGCGCCCGCCCATCGGGGTCACCGTGGTGTCGAGCACGCCAAGCAGGGTATTGCGGGTATCGCCGTCTACCCGCGTGTCCAGTTCCAGGTGACGGCGCGTCGCCGCGTTCATCGCGATGGCCTCGCTGGCCGTCTCGGTGGCGATCGCGGTCAGGTGGGGCAGGCGCTGTTTCTGGGTCTCTTCGACATAGCCCAGCAGCGCGCCGGCCGCGGCGGTGGCGCGCGGCTTGTCGTCGATGCCGAAGCCGGTCAGGTCGTGCAGTTTGAAGAAGGCGAGCAACTGGCGGCGGCCACTGTCGGCATCGAACAGCCAGGGCGCACGGCGGCGGATGCCGTTGCGGTGCTTGAGGAACTCGGGCCAGTTTTCTTCATCGGGCACCAGCAGCTCGGCCGGCTCCAGCCGGGCCAGCTCGGCCTCCAGCGCGTCTTCCGAATCCACCTCGTTGACCAGGAAGCGGCCACCGGCCAGGTCGGCCCAGGCCAGGCCATAGCCGTGCTTGCCGCGCGACAGCGCCATCAGCAGGGTGTCGCGGCGCTCGTCCAGCAGCGCTTCGTCGGTGACGGTGCCGGGGGTGACGATGCGCACCACCTTGCGTTCCACCAGGCCCTTGGCCAGGGCCGGGTCGCCGATCTGCTCGCAGATCGCCACCGATTCGCCCAAGGCCACCAGCCGGGCCAGGTAGCCTTCATAGGCATGCACCGGCACACCGGCCATCGGGATCGGCGCGCCGCCGGAGCTGCCGCGCTGGGTAAGGGTGATGTCCAGCAGGCGCGCGGCCTTGCGCGCGTCGTCGTAGAACAGCTCGTAGAAGTCGCCCATGCGGAAGAACAGCAGCAGGTCCGGGTACTCGGACTTTGCGGCGAAGAACTGCTTCATCAGGGGGGTGTGCTCTGCGGCCCCCTTGCTGTCCTTGGATTTCATTGTCGAATCAGTGGTTTGCAAGAAACGTCCTTACGAACTGGCGGTCAATCCGGGTGCTCACGGGGAGAATCGGTGCCCTGGTGGCGCTGCGCGGGAACCGGGTGGGATTGACCATGGATCTGGTGGGTGCGATCGAGGGGGAAGCCCTTCGTCGGCGTGACGCCAAGTGTAACGTGACACCCTCCGATGGATGCCAGGAAGCCCTATGCGCGATGCCAAGAAGACCCTGCTGCCGCTTATGAGCGGCATGCGCTGGCCGGGTGGGTCCTATGTTGAGGTGGCCAAGCTCTCCATCACGGACGCGGATGTGACCGGCTACTTTGGCTGCGATCTGGTCCGGGGCGATGAACCCGGTCTGGGGCCATGGCGATCGATCGGAATGCAGTGTGCCTCCGGCGCCATTGCCGAATTGATTTCCTACGAGGCGGAGGAGGGGCAGGGATTTACGCTGCGGATCGATGCGCTCTCGGACCCGCCCAGCGTGTTCAACGAAATTGTGTCCGAGCTTGTGCCCAGCAGGAGTCACGTTCTATGGCGAAGCGCCCTGATCGGATCCGCGTAGGCGGGTAGCTGCAATGACCACCGCACACGCACGCCCACCCACGGCCGACATGGATGCATCAAGGCGAGGTACCACCGTGAAGCAATGGCTACGCGCACTGAAAAGCAAGGCTGTGTTTGCATGTGTCCTGGGCATGATCTCTCCGGCGGGTCTGACCCACGACCGGCAAATGCGATGGTCGCCGAGTGAGGATCTTTCCCATTACAGCGGGCTCGACGGTGATGCGTCCGGGGGCGGGAGCACGGCCTTCCCTGCATACCTCAATGCTGCCCTTCAGTCGCCGAACTATCGTGAGGGCACGCGCCGGGCTTCCGAATCCGCTTGCAGTGCCTGGGTCGCGGTGCAGGTGATCAACGTGTACTCCTCGATGTACGCGTACACGTTCCACGTGCCAGAAGCTGCGTCGTCAAGCGGAGACTCCCGGGCGGTCTCAGCGGTGTCCCTTGTGCGCGGTGTGGAAGACCTGGCCAGACGCGCAAGGCAGAAATGATCCTTCTGTGTCGCACCGGGCAACGCGGCCGTCATGTTCGCAGTATGCGTGACCCCTCAGGAGGTCAGCCGCACGTTGGGATGCGCGGCGAAGATGTCCATCACGATGTCGAAGTAGGTCTGGACCTGGCCGCGCTCCAACGCTTCGAGCTGGGCATCGATAGCGCGGATATTGAAGGTGCCGGGGCGCGCGCGTTTTTCCTGCAGCCAGGCGCGCGTTGCTGCCTCGCCGAGTGCCACACGGCTGTGTGCGATGTCTTTCCAGTGCACGCTCACTGCCGCATGCCCGGCCAGTGCGCCGTAGCCGCCGTACAGCAGGTCATCCAGCGCATCCAGGCTGGGGCCGAGCTGCCAGTCTTCGTCGGCCATGAACACGCGGTTGATCTCGGCATAGAAGCTGGCGATGTCGTGTATCGCGCTGCCGTCGATAAGCAGCGAGAGGGATGTCATCGCGCTACCCGCGGGCTGGCAGCAAAAGATGGTTTTCCAGTGCGGCGCATGGAGGTCCACCACGGCGTGGGTGAGAGGGTCACGCCGGATCATACCGGGCCGTTGGACACGCCTGCGTCGACGCCGCGCCGCATCGCCCGCAGGTGTCCGCCGCCTGAACGCAATGGCGATGTTGACGTGACCTCGACATGTTTTCACTGCCGGTTGCAGCCAACGGGCGCAGGCTGGTCCCATGTCCTGCGAATGAGGAGACGAACATGAAGACGATTCAACGTGTGATGTGCATGGGCGCGCTGGTGGCCGCTTCGTTCGGCGCCGCTGCGCAGACCTATGGTCCGAAGGACGAAGGCCGCCGCTTCAACGACGGCAGCAAGGTGGTCTGCAAGAACGTGGAAGTGCAGCGCAACGCCAAGGACCCCAATCGTATCGCCGGTACCGCCACCGGTGCGGTGGTGGGTGGCCTGCTGGGCAACCAAGTGGGCGGTGGAAACGGCAAGAAGCTGGCGACGGTGGCCGGTGCCGTTGCCGGTGGCGCTGCAGGCCGCAACATCCAGGGACGCAGCCAGCAGAAGAACGGCGACCGCGTGGTCGAGCGCCGCTGCGAGCGTCAGTACCGCTGATTCTGCGCCCCTGTAGCGATGACACGATGCCGGCCACTGGGGGCCGGCATTTTCGTGTCCGGGCCAGTGGCAACCTCGGGGACCGGCCGTATACTCCGGCAACACACCCCAGCACGAGCTGCCCGTGAGCGAAGCATTGGAGCCTGGCAGTACCCCCGGCCACCCGCCAACGGCGCCGGACCACGAGGGACGCTTCGCACGCCTGCGCGAACGCACCGATGAGCTGGAGCTGTTCATTTCGGGCCTGTTGGCGTTCGCGCTGTTGGCCGTGCCGGGGCGCATCTTCGAGGCGTGGGCCACCAGTACCGTGCATACCGAGGGCGTCTACGGCTACGCGTTGTGGTTTGGCTTCAGCACCAGCGTGGGCCTGTGCTACGTGGTGGCGGTGGCGCTCATCGCACACCTCGCCATCCGCGGGTACTGGGTGGGCCTGATCGGGTTGAAGGTCCACTTCCCCGACGGAATCCGTTGGGAACGGATACCGCTCATGGGGCGGGTGTCGCGGGTGTTCTACCAGGCACGCGTGGGTAGTCTGGACGGGGTGATCGCCAACGCCGACCGCGCTGCGTCCACGCTGTTTTCGGCCACCCTGCTGTTCGCCCTGACCATGGTGCTGATCGGCGCGGGCGCGGTTCTGCTGTTCGCCGTCGCCGGCGCCATCGGCGCGCTGTTCGGGAATGCCGACCGCGTCATGCTGATCATCGCCGGGCTGTTCTTCACCGTCCTGGTGCTGAGCAACTGCGTGCCCCTGGTACTCGAGAAAGTGATTGCCCGCCGGCACCTGCGCGGCGTGGCCAGCCCCGGGCTGGAACGGATCACCCATCGCGTGCTTGCCTTCAACCAGTGGTTGATCCCGATGCGCCTGCTGCTGCCGGTGCAGTTGACCCTGCAGAGCAACCGCTACGCCCGCAATTTCATGGTGGCGTACTTCGTCGCGGTGATGGTGGCGATGTCCATCGGCGGGTTGCAGGCGATCAGCTCGGCCAAGTTCTCGCTGTTCAACCGCTATGAGGTCATCACCACCGAAGCGGTGGACGAGGGTATGGTCAGTGCGCATTACGAGTCGCTGCGCGCCGACCACGATCGCCTGCTGCGCTACCCGATGATTCCCACCGACGTGGTGGAGGGTGCGCTGCTGCGGGTGTTCATCCCGCACCAGCCGCAGCGTGACAATGAACTGGCACGGCGGCTGTGCGGCGCACTGCCCGGCGGCGAGAACCGGCTGCGCGGGCCGGCGGCTGAAACGGCGGCGGTGCAGTGTGTGGCGCGTTTCTGGGCGGTCACCCTGGATGGCACGCCGGTCGCGTTGGACGGATTCGTGGCAATGGAGCGGCGCGACCTGGAAATGCGGGGCCTGGTCGGCTACCTGCCGCTGTCGGCGTTGTCACCCGGCCGCCACGACCTGCGGCTGGTCTGGAATGCCGGCGGGCCCGAGCGCGGCGCCATGCGCCACCGCGAGTTCCGCATTCCGTTCTGGTACGCGCCGGACGCTTCGCGCTGACTCATGGCGTGCGCCGGCGCGCGCCCAGCCGCCACACGGCAAGCGCACCGTAGAGCACCAGCAACGCGGCCAGCGTCCACAACTCGTGGCTGACTTCGCCCAAGCGGGCATCCATCTGGTTCAGGCGCACCATCAGGTTGATGCCGGTGGTGGTGGGCAGCAGGTGTGCCAAGGCGACCAGCGCTGGCGGCGATGTGACCGCCGGCCAGGACAGATTGGCCAGGAAGAACAGCGGGATCGAGCAGGCGATCACCACCTGGAAGGCGCGTTCGCGGGTGGCGAAGAAGCTGCCGACGAACAGGCCGAACGCCACCGTGGCGGCAATGAACAACGTCCCGCCCAGCAATTGCCCGAGCGGATTTCCGCCGCGCGGATAGTCCTGCACCCACGCGGTGAAGCCAGCGTAGTAGAGCAGGCCCAGCAGGCCGATGATGCCGAAGCCAAGCGCCATGCCGGCCAGGGTGGGCAGGTCGAAGCGCAGGCGCCGGCCGAGTGCCCGACGCCGCGTACCCAGCAGCACGCCAATGCCCATCAACAGCGTCTGGTGCACGATCAATTCGGCCACACCGGGCACGATGGCGCTGCCGTAGCCTTCCAGCGTGTTGAACAGCGGCCGCTGCACCAGGGTGATCGGCGGTGGCTGCGGGGCGCCCATGAAGGCGGCCTGCGAAACCGCTGTTTCGCGCGCGAACGCGGTCAGTGCATCGGCCACGCCACCGAGTACCCAGCTCGCCCGGCCGAGGTAGGCACCGTTACCCATCAACACCAGGTGACCGGCACCGCCGCGCAGGATGTCGCGCTCCAGCTGGGCAGGAATCAGCAGGATGCCTTCGGCCTCGCCACGCTCGAGCGCGTGGCGGGCCTGGTCGAGGGTGGCGGGCTGGGCAACGATGCGAACGGTACGCAACGCGTCCACGCGCCGCAGCAGTTCGCGGCTGGTGGCGCTCTGGTCGTGGTCGACCATCACGATGGGCAGGTTGCTGGCCACCTGGTGGCGGTACGCGGCCGGGTAGAAGAACGAGTACAGCACCACCGCACCAATCATCAACACCACCGCATAGCGGTCGGTCAGCACCGCACGCAGGGTCTGGCGCAGGCTGGTGGTGAAGCGGCTCATGCGGCCGCCCCGTTGGAGGCCACCGGCGTGGGCAGGGCGCGCGCTGCGACGATCAGGCGCCAGCCGCCGATGCCGCCGGCCACCAGCACCATCAGCAGCAGCGTGGCCAACGGCCACAGCGATACCGTCCACGGTGCGCCCACAAACTGCTGCTGGGTCTGCAGCTTGACGTAGGCGGTGAGCGGCAGCAGCAGGTTCCAGATGCGGGTGAACAGCGGCGCATCCACCACCGGGAAGGTGGCCCCGGAGAATGCCAGCGCGGTGCCGATGCTCAAGCCGATGGCCGACAGCGCGGTGCCCATGTCACGGGTGAGCCCCACAAACAGCAGCGCCACCGCCGCGCATGCCAGGTAGAACAGCGGCTGGCCCAGCATCAGCAACAGCAGGCTGCCGGCGATGCCGTCGCCGCGCAGCAGCGCCAGGTACAGCACGCCGAGTGCGCCATACACCGAGAACAGCGCGACATAGGGGCAGATCTTGCCGGCGATGGCCGCCCAGGGGGTGCTGCCCAGCCACGCACGCAGCTGGCCGTCGCGCACCTCGCGGCCCAGGCTGGCGGCCACCGCCAGCGCCAGGCCCAGCGACAACACTGCCGGAAACAGCAGCGGCAGCAGGAACAGTTCGTAACTGCGCGCCGGGTTGTGCAGGATGTCCGACTGCACCGCGATGGGCGGCGCGCGCAGTTTGGCCGGGCCGACCTGTTTGCCGATGCCGCCGGTCAGCAGGCGTGCGTTCCAGGCACCGACCGCTTCCACGATATCGCGCACCGCCGACTGCCCGGTGGTGAGGTAGGTCGCGTTGTAGTAGGCGAACACGGTGCCCTGGCTGCCACGCAGCGCCTGGCGGGTGGCGTCGCGGGGGACCAGCACCACGGCAAAGACCTCCAGCCGCCGCAGCTCGGCCTGTGCATCGGCCAGGCTGGCCGGTTGGCTGGCCACGGCGATGCCCGGGCTGGCATCCAGCATGCGCGCCAGCAGACGGCTCTCGGCACTGTGGTCGAGGTCGACAATGGCAATGGGAATGTCGCGCATCACCGACGCGGCAAACAACCAGGCCATCACCGCCAGCATCAGCAGCGGTAACAGTGTCACCAGCAGCAGGTCGGCGCGGTCGCTGCGCAGGTGCTGCAGCTCGCGTTGGAAGGCGGCGCCGAAGCCCGCCCGCCGCGACCGGTTCATCCCTGCGGCCACGCGAACAGCACGCTCATGCCGGGGCGGAAGCCCTCCACGCGCGCCACCGGGCGCAGCCGGATCTCGAAGCTGCGCACGTCGTAGCCCGACGACTGCCGGGTAGCGCGCCAGGTGGCGTAATCGCCGGCCGGGTTGATGAAGTACACCTCGAACTCGACATCGCGATCCAGCGCGGGGACCTGCCCGCGCAGCCGATTGCCGATCTTCAGGCCCCGCATCTGCGATTCGCGCAGGTTCACCGATACCCACATGCGGTCGATGTCGACCAGGGTGAACACCGGGTAGCCCGCCGGCACCAGTTCGCCCACATCGGCCATGCGCTTGTTGATCTCGCCGGCCAGCGGCGCGCGGCCGTTGACCTCCTCACGCGCGGCGTCCACTTCGGCCACCGCGCCGCGTGCCTGGCGGACCTGGCCCTGTGCGGCACGCTTGTCCTGCTCGCGCGCGCCGGCCAGCGCCTGGTCGTACTGTGCGCGGGCGGCGTTGGACAGCTCGCGCGAACTGCGTGCCTGGGCCAGCGCTTCGTCGCGCTTCTGCCGGGTCATCACGCCTTCGTTGAACAGGTTCTGCACGCGCTGGTAGGTGGCATCGGCAAGCGTGGCACCGGCTTCAGCGCGTTTCCAGTTGGCCTGCGCGGCGCGGATGTCTTCGCTGCGCGCGCCGGCATCGGCCTTGTCGGCCACGGCGCTGGCAGCCTCCAGCGCGCCTTGCGCCTGTTCTTCCTTGGCGGCCACTTCCGGGCTGTCCAGCACGAACAGCACCTGGCCGGCCTGGACCCGGTCGCCTTCGCGCACCTTCAGTGCGGCCAGACGTGCGGTGATCTTGGCGGCCACGTTGACGGTGTCGGCGTCGGCCATGCCCTGCAGCTGTTCGGCCGGGCTGCGCCAGGCCAGCCACAGGCCAACCACCACCACGATCGCCAGCACCAGCGCGAGGGCAATACCGAGTTTGCGCTTGTTCGGCGGCGGCGCATCGGCGGGCGCCTGCAGTGTGTCATTCATGCGCGATCACCTCGTCGGCCTGGCGGCGGAATTCGTCATAACGGTCCATCTGTCCACTGATCTCCAGCAGTTGTGCCAGCGCCACGTCGTACTGGTACGCCGCCTGTGCGCGTTCCACCTGTGCACCGCCCAGCCCCAGCCGCGCATCGATCACGTCCAGCGAGGTGGCCTGGCCTTCGCGGAACGCCAACTCCTGCAGGCGCAGGTTCTCGCGGTTCTGTTCGATGCTGCTGTCCAGCAGCAGGAACTGCTGGCGTGCGGTATCCAGTTCGTACCAGGCCTTGCGCACGCCCAGGGTGACCTGGTTTTCCGCTTCGCGCAGGCCGGCCTCGGCCTGCTCCTGCTGCGCGCGCGCGGCGCTGATCTGCGCCGGGCGTGAACTGGGGGACAGGAAGGTGTACTTCAGGCCGATGCCGAACGCCCAGTCCGGGTCGGTCAGCATTTCGTCGCGGCGCAGGAAGTCGTACTGGCCAAACAGGTACACGGTGGGCTTGAGCTTGGCCTGCTGCACGCGCACGCCTTGCTCGGCCTGGGCCACCAGTGCGCGCAGCCGCGCGATCTGCGGCTGCCGGGCCTGCGCATCGCGTTCGAAGCTGGGAAGCGCGCCGATCGGCGTGCGATGTACGAACAACGGCGACAGCGGGCGCACTTCGCCCCCGCTGCGCAGCAGGGTGGCCAGCGCGGCCTTCAGGGTCTGCAGGTCGTTGAGCGACTTCTGGTAGTCGCGCTCGGCCTTGTCGCGGGCCACGTTGGCCTGCAGGCGCTGGGCGCGGGTGGCGAAGCCTTCGCGTTCCAGCTTCAGGGCATCGTCGAGGTGGCGCTGCAGCCCGTCGCGCACGTCACGGCGCACGTCCACGGCCTGCTCGGCCAGGCGCTGCCCGAAGTAGGCCTGGGCCAGCTGCACGCTCAACGACTGGCGCTGCGATTCGCGCTCGGCGCTGGCCTGCGCGGTGGCGCCGGCGGCGGCCTGTTGGGCGGCCGGGATCAAACCGCCGGTGTACAGCGGCAGCACCGCGGTGACGACCGGGCGGGTGCGCCAGTCGCGCTCGGTGAACTGCAACGGCGACTCGATGCCGAACGCCTCGGCCACCGGGGCCAGCGAGCCCAGGGGCAGGGTCAGCGTCTTCTGGAACTGTAGGCGGCGCACTTCACCGGTGATCTCCGGCAGGCGCAGCAGGCGGGTGGCGTCCTGCAGGTCCTGCTTGTTGCGCACCGAGGCATCGGCGGCGGCCAGTGCGTCGGACACCTGTTCCAGGCGCTGCTGCGACTGCTGCCAGTCCAGCGCCGGAACGGCGGCCTCGCCGATGGGCGACTGGGCCATGGCCGCGCCGCTGCACAGGAGCAGGGCGGTGCAGTGAAGTCCTTTCTTTGCGCGCGCAAGCGCCGTGTGCCGGCTCACGAATGGGCGTTCCGTATGTAAAGCATTCGGCAAAGTATGGTGCGCGCCGCGTGAAGCCCGGGTCTTCACGCCGGTCCCGTGCGGTGGCGGCGGTCTGCGAACCGCGTTGAGATGCGGTGCCTCGCATCATCGCTCGCTCGCACGCAGGCGATGCCGTGCGTATTGATGTCGATCAAGGCGCGGCGGGATCGGCGGCGTAACCTGACGGAAAGCACGGCGGTGCTACCGTCGGCGCAAGGCCGCGAGCGGCCATGCGATACCCCTGCAGACCAGAAGGATAGGTGCAATGACCCAGCAGCCCGCGCAGTCCGCTACGCCCGCCACGTCGCCCACGTTCGACCATGAGCCCGACGGCAGTGGCACCTACTGGTCCAACCAGCCGCTCAACACCCTGCCGCCGCCGGACACGATGGGCGCCTACATGCGCAATCGCCCGCTGCCGACGGAAGGCATCGCGCAGCGCCATGCGTACATCATCGGCACCGGCATTGCCGGGCTCGCCGCGGCGTTCTACCTGATCCGCGATGGCGGCATGCCGGCGGCCAACATCACCCTGATCGACAGCCTGGACATCGAAGGCGGGTCGCTCGATGGGGCAGGCAATCCCGAGCAGGGTTACCTGGTGCGCGGCGGGCGCGAGATGAACTGGAACTACGACAACTTCTGGGACCTGTTCCAGGATGTGCCCGCGCTGGAACTGCCCGAGGGCTTCAGCGTGCTGGACGAGTACCGCGCGGTGAACGACCACGACCCGAACTGGTCCAAGGCGCGGCTGCTGCACCAGCAGGGCAAGGTCCAGGATTTCTCGACCTTCGGCCTGAGCCGTGGCCAGCAGTGGGAACTGGTGAAACTGCTGCTCAAGCGCAAGGAAGAGCTGGACGATGTGACCATCGAGGACTACTTCAGCGAAGGCTTCCTGCAGAGCAATTTCTGGTTCTTCTGGCGGTCGATGTTCGCCTTCGAGAACTGGCAGAGCCTGCTGGAGATGAAGCTGTACATGCACCGCTTCCTGGACGCGATCGACGGCCTCAACGATATGTCGGCGCTGGTATTTCCCAAGTACAACCAGTACGAGAGTTTCGTGGTGCCGCTGGCGCGCATGCTGCGTGCGCAGGGCGTGCAGATCCAGTTCGATACGCGCGTGCATGACCTGGAAATGGCCGTGGACGGCGATGCACGCACCGTCACTGCGATCCGCTGCAAGGTGGGCGGGCGCGAGGACCGCATCGCGGTGGGCGAGGGGGACCTGGTGTTCGCCCTGACCGGTTCGATGACCGAAGGCACCGCCTACGGCGACATGGATACCGCGCCGGTGCTGCAGCGTGATCGGCATGAACCGGGCGAGGACAGTGACTGGGCGCTGTGGCGCAACCTGGCGCGGCAGTCGCCGATCTTCGGCAAGCCGGAGAAGTTCTACGGCGACATCGACCGCTCGATGTGGGAATCGGCCACGCTCACCTGCCGTCCGTCGCCGTTGGTGGACAAGATCGCCTCGCTGTCGGTCAACGACCCGTATTCGGGCCGTACCGTTACCGGCGGGGTGATCACCATCACCGACTCCAACTGGGTGCTCAGCTTCACCGTGAACCGCCAGCCGCATTTCGTCGACCAGCCACGCGACGTGCTGGTGGTCTGGGTGTACGCACTGCTGATGGACCAGGACGGCAACCACATCAAGAAGCCGATGCCGGCCTGTACCGGTCGCGAGATCCTGGCCGAGCTGTGCCACCACCTGGGCATTGGCGACCAGCTGGATGTGGTGGCCGAGGCCACCAAGGTCCGGCTGGCGCTGATGCCGTACATCACCGCGCAGTTCATGCCGCGTGCCGCTGGCGATCGCCCGCACGTCGTCCCGGCCGGCTGCACCAACCTGGGCCTGCTCGGCCAGTTCGTGGAAACCCGCAACGATGTGATTTTCACCATGGAAAGCTCGGTGCGTACCGCGCGGGTGGCGGTGTACACGCTGCTGGGGCTGGCCAAGCAGGTGCCGGACATCAGCCCGGTGCAGTACGACGTGCGCAACCTGCTCAAGGCGGCGCGGGCGTTGAACAACGGCGAGCCGTTCCCGGGCGAGCGGGTGCTGCATCGGTTGCTCGGCAAGAGCTACTTCGCCCACATCCTGCCGCCGCTGCCGGACGCGGAGAAGGCGCAGGACAAGCGCGGTTTCATGGAGGACGAACTGTCGTGGCTGTCCAGCAAGGGCAGCCTGGCATTGAAGGAGGTCTCGGCCCGCCTGGACCGCCTCGGCCGGTAGGTACCGACCGTTGGTCGGTGCGTTGTGCGACCACCAACGGTGGTCGCCTACCGGGGCATTCACGTTGAGTTGGCCGTGGGTCGACCGACACCGGTCAACGCGTCGGCGGATTCCCGGCGATGGTGCGCGCGCCGGTGATGATCATGCGCAGCATCTGCGACAGCTGCTCGATCAGTTCGGCGTCCTTTTCCTGCGGCTGGTCCACGGCGGTGGCCCCCATGGCGAACACCAGCCGGGTGATCGCCTTGGACGCCAGCGCCGGTTCGTGCAGCACCGCGCCGCCATCGGCGGCGGCCAGGCGGATCAGGTCGACCCGCAGTTCGTCTTCGAAGTAGTTCAGTTCGCGGTCCACTGCCTGCTTGAACGCGTCTGAGCCGGCGCTGCCTTCGCGCAGCAGCACGTGCAGCAGCTTGTGGTCGGCGCGCAACTGCTCGAAGAAGGTCTCCACCGACAGCCGGATCACGCTGCGCTCGGACGACGCCGCGCGCTGGCGCGCCTCGCCGATGATCGTGCGCAGCGAACGCCCGGACAGATCGATCAGCGCCACGGTCAGTTCGTCCATGTCGCGGAACTGGCGGTAGAACGAATTCGGGGCGATGCCGGCCTCGCGGGCCACTTCGCGCAGGCTCAGCGTGGAGACACTGCGGTGCGGGCCGATCAGGGCCAGCGCGGCGGCCAGCAGGTCGTCGCGCGAGATCGAAGCTTTGCGCGCCGGATGGGCATCGTCGGCAGCGGACAGGGGCAGGTCTGGGGAGGTCATCAGGGGCAGGGCGGTCAAGTCCCTGAATCATAGCCCGTCCGGTCAGTATACAAGTGTATACACGTCTGTATGTGCGTGCGTATAGTGATCCCATGAGCGCTCATCCCCGCCCCCCGATCCGCCGCCGCAACCCGATCTCGCCCCGTCATTGGGTGTCCGAGGAGCTGTTCGACTTCTGGGCCGGGCGCCTGCACCCGCTGTGGACCCTGCGCCGGGCGCGGGCGCGGCTGGTGGCGCGCGAGCAGGCCAGCGCCGATGCGGTCACCCTGGTGCTGCGCCCGAACCGGCATTTCCGTGGGATGCAGCCGGGCCAGCACGTCACCCTCGGGGTTGACGTGGATGGGCGCCGGCTGTCGCGCAGCTACAGCCCCACGCGGCTGGCCGATGGCACCCTGGCGATCACCGTCAAGGCGATCGAGGGCGGCAAGGTCAGCCAGCACCTGGCCCATCACGCGGTGATCGGCGAGGCGTTCGAGCTGGGCCAGGCCTTCGGCGAGATGACCGTGGACCCGCGCCAGTCCCAGCGCCTGCTGCTGTTGGCCGCCGGCAGCGGGATCACCCCGATGCGCGCGCTGCTGCGCCAGCTGGATGCCGCCGGCATGCCCGGCACGGTGGACCTGGTGTACTGGGCCCGCCGCCGCGAGGAACTGTGCTTTGCCGACGAACTGGCGGCACTGGCCGCGCGTCACCCGAACCTGCGCGTGCACCTGGCACTGACCCGCGACCCGCACGCCGCGTCGCCGCGCGTGGATGCCTACGCCTTCGATGCACTGGGCGACCTCCGTGCGGCCCAGGTGCTGGTGTGCGGCCCGGGTGGCTTCGTTGATGCCGCCCGCGCACGCCTGCAGGGCAGCGTGGCCGCGCTGCAGTTCGAAGCGTTCACCCCGCCGCTGCTGCCCGACGCGGAAACCGGCACGGTGCAGGTCGAACTGCGCCGCAGTGGCCGCACCCTGACCCTCCCGCGCGGCACCTCGCTGCTGCAGGCGCTGGAAGCCGAAGGCCTGCGCCCGGCCAGCGGTTGCCGCATGGGCATCTGCAATACCTGCGTGTGCGGCAAGGCGTCCGGTGTCACCCGGCACACCCTGACCGGCGACTACGCCGATGAACCGGCCACGCAAGTGAAGCTGTGCGTCAACAGCGCCAGCACCGACCTGATCCTGGAGCTCTGAGCATGTCTTCCGTGCACAACCGCGTGCTGTCGCCTACCGAACTGGATGCGTTCGGCAATGAACTCGATGCGCTGCGTGCGCGCCAGCTGGCCACGCTGGGGGCCGCCGACGCGCGTTACATCCGTCGCGTGGTGGCCGGCGTGCGCTGGACCGGCGTGGCCGGCCGCGCGCTGCTGTTCCTCGGTGCCTTCGTGCACAGCGTGCTGATCCCGGCGTGGATCGCCGGCGTGGTGCTGCTGGCGCTGTCCAAGATCCTGGAAAACATGGAGCTGGCGCACAACGTCATCCACGGCCAGTACGACTGGATGGGCGACCCGCAGCTGCAGGGCAGCACCTACGAATGGGACATCGTCGGCACCGCCGACAACTGGCGCAAGACCCACAATTTCCGCCACCACACCTACACCAACGTGCGCGGGCTGGACGATGACATCGGCTACGGCCTGCTGCGCATCTTCCCCGAACAGCGCTGGCGCCCGTTCTACCTGACCCAGCCGGTGGTGGCGGTGGTGTTCGCACTGCTGTTCGAATGGGGCATCGCCATCCAGGACCTGCGCCTGGGCCGCTGGTTCGCCGGCAAGATCACCTTCCGCCAGCTGCTGGCGCAGGCGCGCCCGGTGGGCCGCAAGATGGGCAAGCAGATGTTCAAGGACTACCTGCTGTTCCCCGCGCTGGCCGGCCCGTTCTTCCTGCCGGTGCTGCTGGGCAACGTGGTGGCCAACCTGATCCGCAACGTGTGGACCTACGTGATCATCTTCTGCGGCCACTTCACCGCCGACGCCGAGACCTTCCCCAAGGAATGCGTGCGCGACGAAAGCCGTGGCCACTGGTACCTGCGCCAGCTGCGCGGCTCGTCCAACCTGACCGGTGGCAAGCTGATGAATGTCATGTCGGGCAACCTCAGCCACCAGATCGAACACCACTTCTTCCCGGACATCCCGGCCAACCGCTATGCGGCCATCGCGGTGGACGTGAAGGCGATCTGCGCACGCTACGGCCAGCACTACAACACCGGCTCGTTGCCGAAGCAGTTCGGCCAGGTGATGTGGCGCATCGTGCGGCATGCCTTCCCGAGCCGGCCGGTGCGCGCCAAGGCCGCTGCCGTCAACGCTCAGCCACTGCCGCAGCAGGGCTGAGCCGGAACGCCGGGGCTCAGTCCTCCAGCCCCATCGTCCCCTCGGCCAGCGGCACCCGGCTGCCGTCGAGCAGGCCGCGGCTGAGCCCCCCGTCCTCGATGAACAGCAGTTCGCCGTTCTCGCCATTCTTGATGCTGCTGTCGATGGCGATGATGCGGTCGCCATGGAAACTGCTCACGTGCGGCATCGAGGTGTGCCCGACCACGATGCGCTTGAGCTCTAGCTGGGTGAGCAGCGCATCGACCTGGGCCGTGTCCAGTTGCCCGTCGAAGTAGCCGCGGTACCAGATCGGGCTGGTCTTGCCGTCGAACAGGCGCGCCGTGTCAGGCGCTGCCTTGACCTGATCGCGCGGCAGCCCCACGGCGGCCTGGTAGGTGGCGTTGGTGGCGTCCATGCCGCGCACCAGGTCCAGGTTCTCCGGTGCGATGCCACCGTGCAGGAACAACGTATCGCCGATCTTCAGCAGCACCGGGCGGGTGCGCAGCCACTGCCCGATCACCGAATCCGGCCCGTACAGCGCCGGGTAGCTGCGGCCCAGCAGCTGCGCGCTCCGGAGGTACTTCGGGTTCACGTAGCGCAGGTCGTCGTAAAGCACCATCGTTTCGTGGTTGCCCAGCACGAAGTGCACCGCGCCGCCGGCCGCGCGCGCCTGCTGCTGCAGGTTGTACAGCAGCCAGAACGCCTCGGTCACCTGTGGGCCGCGGTCGAAGACGTCCCCGGCCACCACCAGGGTGGCACCGCCCAGCGACCACTGGTCGTGCGCGTCGATCACGTGGTGGGCGCGCAGCAGCCTGACCAGCAGGTCGTACTGGCCGTGGATGTCCGACACCGCGACAATGCGGGGCGTGGCCGGATACTGCGCCACCTCGGCGGTGCGCGGCGGCAGCACGGTCACCGGATGCGGGTAGCCACACTCGGGCAGCACCTGGGTGGTATCGCCGCGGGCGTTCAGCGTACGGCGCACGATGTGGTCGTTGCAGATCCAGTCTGCCTCGTGGCCCTTGGCGGTGACGAACACGTACGGGCCGTCTGCATCGACGTGCTCGGCCGGTGCGGCCACCTCGCGCGCGCTGGTGGTGAAGGCGGCCAGCAACAGCAGGCAGGGAAGCAGCGCGTGCATCGCGCGCAGGGAACGGCAGGCAGGCATCGGCGACGTCCAGGCAGAAAAAGGCGTGCGCAGGCGCACCGGATGATCCTACTCGGCGGCGCACGCGTTGGGCATGCGCCGTTGGTACCGATGGATGTGCAGGAACAGGCGGTTGGCGGGTGACTCAGCCGCGCTGCAGGGCCTGGCGGCCCGGCGCTTCCGGCAACGTATCGTCGGCCAGCACCACGCGGTTGCGGCCGCGCTTCTTGGCCTGGTACATCGCTGCATCGGCGCGCGCCATCAAGCGCTCATAGTCCGGGTGGCCATCGTGCGCCGCCACGCCGATGCTGGCGGTCAATGCCAGTGCGGTGCCATCGGCCAGCTGCGCCGGGGTCTGTGCAATCTGCCGGCGCAGGTTCTCGGCAATTACCTCGGCCTGCGCCGCGGTGGCCGCCACCAGCACCACCACGAACTCCTCGCCGCCATAGCGGAACAGGTAGTCGCTGCCACGCGTCAGCTGCCCGAGCAGCGCGGCCACGTGCTGCAGGGCGCGATCGCCGCCGTCGTGCCCGTGCGCATCGTTGATCGCCTTGAAGTGGTCCAGGTCCAGCAGCAGTACCGAGAAGGGGGTGCTGGCCGAGGTGGCCAGTTCGATCTCACGGCGCAGCACGGTGGGCAGGAAGCGCCGGTTGAGCAGGTTGGTCAGGGCATCGCTGCCTGCGTCCAGTTCGCCGATCCGCTCGAACAGCATGCCCATCAGGGTGCGGATGCGCGCCAGCTGCTCGCGGATGCCCTGCAGCGCACCGAAGCGTGCGGCCACATCGGCATGGGCCAGCGCGGCGTGCAGCTGCGCGTCCACCTGGGCCACCAGTGCCCCCACCTGCGCGGTCTCGCTGCTTTCGCCGAAACTGGGAATGCCCTTGTGGGTGAACCACAGGCCGAAGTCGGAGTGCGCCAGATCGACGGTATCGGCGTCGGTGGCCTGGCTGGCGATGGCGTACAGCAGCGCGTTTTCCCAATCCAGCAGCAGGGCCCGTTGGCGTTCGCGTTCGGTGCTGACGTTCTGCACCAGCGAAAACAGCCGGTACGCCGCATCGGTGCGCGAGGAGCGCTCGCGTGCGTGCGTGTAAGCCAGGGTCATGCCTTCCAGGGCGATGTCCACCGAGGCACTCAGGCAACTGATGGCGTCGAACGCCACGTGGCTGTTCGGTGCCTGGGCGACGATCCGCTCGAACAGGCGCTGCTTGAGCACGCGCGTGCCGCGCGTGACCAGGTCTACCGGAATGCCGACGCGCGCATGCACGTCGCCGATCACCCGTTGCGCAGCCACCAGTGCGGCGACGCTGGCGGGCGTAGCCGTCAGCAGCTGGGTCAGCCAGCGCTGCATGGCCGGCTTCAGCCGCAGCCGCACCTGGTCGTGGGACAGGAAGCGGCTGGCGCGCGGGTCCTCCAGCAGTACGTCATAGAAGTGATGGGCCAGGTCAGGCGGCGAGTGGGCCGCCAGATCGGCCAGCAGTGCGGCCGCCTCGGGGCGGGTGGCCTGCAGCGTCTGCTGCCATGCATCGGCCAGTGGCCGGCTGGCCTCATCCAGGTTTGGAACGATATCCACGATGGTTGCTCTTCCCGCCACACAGGCCGTCGAAGGTTAACGGCCGCGCGTGGCTGTAATGAAGTTACAGAATGAACGCGAGCCCAAGTGTAATAGTCTCCGCCGCATTGCCTGCTTACTCTGCGCGCATTGCAACGGAGACACCTTCATGGGTCACGACCACGATCACCTGCCCAGCGAAATCCGCCACGAAAAACCCTTGTGGTGGGCGCTGGGCCTGACCACCACCTTCCTGCTGGTGGAAGTGGCGGGCGCGTTCTGGACCAACAGCCTGGCGCTGCTGTCCGACGCGGCGCACATGGCCACCGATACGCTGGCGTTGATGATCGCGCTGGTGGCGGTGCGGCTCAGTCGCCGCCCGCCGGATGCCAAGCGCACCTATGGCTACGCGCGGCTGGAAGCGCTGGGCGCGATGTTCAACGGCGGCATGCTGTTCGTGGTGGCCGGCTACATCCTCTGGGAAGCCATCGAACGGTTCCGCCAGCCGCAGGAGATCGCCTCCACCGGCATGCTGGTGATCGCCGCGTTTGGTCTGGTCATCAACCTGATCTCGATGCGCCTGCTGCGTGCGGGCAGCGGCGAAAGCCTCAACGTGAAGGGCGCCTACCTGGAAGTCTGGGCCGACATGCTCGGGTCGGTTGCGGTGATCATCGGCGCGCTGCTGATCCGCTGGACCGGCTGGAAGCCGATCGATCCGATCCTGGCGGTGCTGATCGGTCTGTGGGTGCTGCCACGCACGTGGGTGCTGATGCGCGAGGCCATCAACGTGCTGCTTGAAGGCGTGCCCAAGGGCACCGACATCGCGGCCGTGCGCACGGCGTTGTGCGCGCAGGGCGGCGTAGTCGATGTGCACGATCTGCACGTATGGGCGCTGGCATCCAGCACACCGGCATTGACCGCGCACGTGGTGATGGCCGACGGCGTGGAGGCCGATGCGCTGCGACGCGCGCTGACCACCACGCTGCATGACCGGTTCGAGATCGAGCATGTCACCCTGCAGATCGAAGCGGATCATTGCGGCGACAGTTGCAGCGTGGGCAGCCCCACGGCGGGCGATGCGCATGCCGGCCATGAGCACGGCGACCACGCGCATGCCCATGCCGACCACGCGCATGCCGCCACCGACGGCGGTCGCACCGGCACCGACAGCGGTCGCACCGGCACCGACGCGCAGGGCCACCACGGCCATCCACATCCCTGAACCGGCCCGCCCGGCTGCCGGGTGCGGGGCAGGGCAGGCTTGCCGCTACAATGCGGGTCTGCCTTGCCATCTGTCGGAGATACTGCAGTGACCCGGAAACTCGTACTGTTGCGCCACGGCCAGAGCCAGTGGAACCTGGACAACCGCTTCACCGGTTGGGTGGACGTGGAACTCACCGAACAGGGCCGCCGCGAGGCCGCCGCCGCCGGCCGCCTGATGCGCGAAGAAGGGCTGCAGTTCGATGTGGCGCATACCTCGGTGCTCAAGCGCGCCATCCACACCCTGCAGGGTGCATTGGCCGAACTGGACCAGGACTGGCTGCCGGTGAGCAAGAGCTGGCGCTTGAACGAACGCCATTACGGCGGGCTGCAGGGCCTGGACAAGGCCGAGACCGCGGCCAAGCACGGCGAGGACCAGGTCAAGATCTGGCGCCGTTCCTACGACATCCCGCCGCCGGCCATGGACATCGAGGACCCGGGCCACCCGATCCACGACCGCCGCTACGCCGGCCTGGACCGCAACGCGCTGCCCGGCACCGAATCGCTGGCCACCACCCTGGACCGCGTGCTGCCGTACTGGTTCGATGCGATCGCCCCGCAGTTGAAGGACGGCAAGACGGTGCTGGTGACCGCGCACGGCAATTCGCTGCGCGCGCTGTACAAGTACCTCAACAACGTCTCGCAAGAAGCCATCCTGGAGCTCAACATCCCGACCGGCATTCCGTTGCTGTTCGAGCTCAACGACGACCTGACGGTGCAGTCGTTCCGCTACCTGGGCGACCCGGAAGCGGCCCGCAAGGCCGCCGAAGCGGTGGCCAACCAGGGCAAAGCGAAGTAACAACGAAAGGCCGGCACAAGCCGGCCTTTTCTTTACCCCCGCGGGTAGAGCCACCCCATGGGTGGCTGCACGCGACGCACGGTTCACGCAGCCACCCATGGGGTGGCTCTACCGGCGTGTGATGGTGTGACCTTTGGCCGGTTCCCCGCCGGCGCTCCCGCGCTACGCTGCCTGATTGCCCGCCCGCCGGGCAATGCATCCATCTGTAGCCGGAGAGACGAATGAAGTTTTCCAAGCTGGTCCCGCTGGGCCTGACCGTTGCCATCGCCGCGTCGCTGGCGTCCTGCGGCAAGACCGATACCGCGCCTGCCGCCACCGCCGATGCGGCCACGCCGGCGTTTGATCAGTCGCAGATCAAGACCGCGCTGATCTCGCTCAACAGCGCCGACCTGGACCCGTCGATCGCCGCCTGCACGGACCTCAACGGCTTCGTCAACAGCAAGTGGCTCACCGCCAACCCGGTGCCCAACGACCAGACCACCTGGGGCAGCTTCGAGATCCTGCGCGAGCGTTCGCTGGAAGTGCAGCACGCGCTGGTCCAGCAGGCCGCCGCCAGCAAGCCCAAGGCCGGTTCGGTGGAAGCCAAGATCGGTGACATCTGGAGCACCGGCTCGGACGAGGCCAAGATTGAAGCGGCCGGCATCACCCCGCTGCAGCCGCAGCTGGACAAGATCGCCGCGCTGAACGACACCGCCGCCATCACCCAGTACCTGCGCGACAGCCAGGCACAGGGCCAGGGCGTGCTGTTCTCGCTGTCGGCCAATGCCGACTACAAGGATTCGGCCAACGTCATCGCCTACGTGGGCCAGGGCGGGCTGGGCCTGCCGGAGAAGGGCTACTACGTCGATGATGCGCAGGCCAAAATCCGCGACGCGTATGTGGCCTACATCGCGCAGGCGCTGACCCTGTCCGGCGTGGATGCCGCGCAGGCCAAGGCCCAGGCCAAGGCCGTGCTGGACTTCGAAACCCGCCTGGCCAAGGCCTCGCTGTCGCGCATCGAACTGCGCGATCCGGCCAAGCGCTACAACCCGGTCAGCGCCGCCGAAGCCGACAAACTGACCCCCAACTTCAGCTGGACCGCGCTGTTTGACACCCTGAAGGTGCCGGCCGCGCAGAAGTTCTCGCTGGCCCAGCCGGGTTTCTTCACCGAAGTGGACAAGATGCTCGCCGACGTGCCGGCCAGCACCTGGCAGGCGTACCTGCGCTTCCACACCATCGATGATGCGTCGCCGTACCTGAGCAGCGCGTTCGAGAAGGCCAACTTCGACTTCTACAGCACCACCCTGCGTGGCCAGAAGGAAATGCAGCCGCGCTGGAAGCGTGTGCTGGAATCGGTGAATGGCGCGATCGGCGAAGGCCTCGGCCAGCTGTACGTCAACGCGGTGTTCCCGGCCGACTCCAAGGTGCAGATGCAGCACCTGGTGGAAAACCTCTCGGTGGCGCTGAAGGCGCGCCTGGAGAAGCTGGAATGGATGGGCGAGGACACCCGCAAGAAGGCGCTGGAAAAGTGGGCCAGCTTCACCCCGAAGATCGGCTACCCGGACAAGTGGCGCGACTGGTCGGGCTATGAAACCAACGCCGACAGCTACCTGGGCAACATGCAGGCCGCGCGCGCGTTCAACTACCGCTACATGCTGAACAAGATCGGCAAGCCGGTGGACAAGACCGAGTGGGGCATGACCCCGCAGACCGTCAACGCCTACTACAACGCCACCAAGAACGAGATCGTGTTCCCGGCTGCCATCCTGCAGGCGCCGTTCTTCGACGCCAAGGCGGATCCGGCGTTGAACTACGGCGGCATCGGCGCGGTGATCGGCCATGAAATGATGCACGGCTACGATGACTCGGGCAGCCAGTTCGCCGCCAACGGCAACTTTGACAACTGGTGGACCGACAGCGACCGCAAGGCCTTCACCGGCCGCACCGACCAGCTGGTGGCGCAGTTCGACGGCTATGAATCGCTGCCGGGCGTGAACGTGAAGGGCAAGCTGACCCTGGGCGAGAACATCGGCGACCTGGGCGGCCTGACCGTGGCCTACGACGCGCTGCAGATGGCGTTGAAGGAAGACCCGAAGGCCAACGTGGCCGTGGACGGTCACAGCCAGGACCAGCGCTTCTTCATGAACTGGGCCACCGTGTGGCGCCGCAACTTCAACGAAGGCGAGCTGCGCGTGCGTCTGAACACCGACCCGCACGCCCCCGCCAACTTCCGCGCCAACGGCGCACCGTCCAACATGCCGGCTTATGCCAAGGCGTTCGAGTGCAAGGCGGGCGATGCGATGGTGCGTGCCGATGACAAGCGTGTTGTGATCTGGTGATCGCAGCGCGTTGAGTGGAACAAAGAACCCGGCGCAAGCCGGGTTTTTTGTTGGAGCATCGATGCGGGCAGTTGGCCATGCCCGGCGATCCGTGCGCGTCGTCGTGGCACGCGGAGGTAGGGTTGGATCCCAATCAACTGCCGTGAGCGGGTCAACGCGCTTTGACGCATGGAGCTTGAACGGGAAAGCGCCTTCACCGTTCTCAGGTGCTGCGTTCGTCGCGCGTTGAATGATGGTCTGCGGTCGATCGGGATGCGACCCTACCTCTGTGGGGCAGTGCCGCTTCTGCGCGTTGCGTTCATCGACCTTGCGTTCGTCGCGTGCTGCACGCGCATTGCGTGACAGCGCGATCGGATCCGTCCTGCGCAACTGCAGGTGTACTCGTTCGGCACGGGGCCTTACGCCAGCGCCGGTTCGCGCCGCAGCAGGTCCTGGAAGGCACCCAGCAGGTAAGCATCGATCATGCCACCGGACGCGTCGTCCAGGATGCGCATGACCCGGCCGCGCTCCATGGCGCCGCGGTAGGGGCGGTCGCTGGTCATCGCGTCCCAGGCGTCGACGATGGTGAGGATGCGTGCGCCCAGCGGAATGCTCTCGCCGCGCAGGCCGTCGGGATAGCCGCTGCCGTCGAACGCTTCGTGATGGGCGCGGATCAGGCGGGCCACGTCGGCGGCGTCGGCGCGCCCGGTGGCCAGGAAAATGCGTTCGCCGTGTTCGGGGTGTTGGCGCATGATCGCCTGCTCGGCGTGGTCATGCCGCCCGGGGTTGAGCAGTACGTCGTCGGGAATGCCGATCTTGCCGATGTCATGGAAGCAGGCCGCCAGTTCGATCTGGTCGCACTGGGCAGGGTCCAGGCTGCAATGCCGGGCCAGCGAGCGGGCCAGCAGGCCGACGCGGTCGCAGTGGTGGCGGGTGTAGGCATCGCGCAGCTGCAGCGACACCGACAGCGCGTCGATGGAGCAGGCCAATGCGGCGGGGGTGTCGTGTGGGGAGTAATCGGTCACGGGGAAATACTGCCACGCTCCCGGTCGCCGAAGCGACCGGGAGCGGCGGAATCAATGCCTCTGCAGCTGGATGCCGTGCTTCTTGGCGTACGCATCCTGCGCCGCGTCCAGGGCCTGCATTTCCGTATCGATACGGTTGCCGACGGTCTGCAGCTTCTCGGCCAGCGGCATGACCTGTTCCTTGGTCTTGTCGGCCGGCAGCGCGGCCATTTCCACCAGGATGCCGAACATTTCCTCGGCGCTCTGCACGTAGGCGCGCAGCTTCTGGTGCACGTCCTTGGCATCCTCGTCCGGCGGCATCTGGTCGATGCGGGTCAGGTACTGCTGCATCTCGGTGCGGGCACGTTCCAGGCCGGGCTTGAGCGTGTCCAGGCCCTCACCGGTGGCCAGCGCCTTCTGCAGCGGCTCGCTCTTGTTGCCGACGGTCCACTCCTGCACGGTGCTGGCAGCGCCGTTCCAGAAGGCGACGTTCTCGGTGAGGTATTCGCTGGCGCTCATGCCACTGCCACTGCCACCGCAGGCGCTCAACAGGCCGAGGCTGGCAGCCAGCAGCAGGGTACGGAATCGTTTCAAAGCAACTCTCCTTGTCGCGGGCAGATAACAGGGAAAAAACCCTCCGGCCCGCAGAAGCGGAGGGTCACAGGGGAAACAGGGATCAGCGTGGCGACAGGGTCAACAACAGGGCCTTGGCCGCGCTGAAACGGTCTTCGGGCAACGGCAACGGGTGCTTGATGCGCAGTTTGTCCGGACCGTCCATCGTGTACAGCTTGGGCTGCTTCTGGATCATCTGGATGACCGCCATCGGGTCGATCGCCGGCTTGGCCTCGAACACGATGCGCCCGCCATTCTCGCCCAGTTCCAGCTTGCGCACGCCCAGCACATTGGCCTGCAGCTTCAGTTCGGCGATGGCGAACAGGTGCTTGGCCGGGTCGGGAAGCAGGCCGAAGCGGTCGATCATTTCCACCTGCAGCTCGCGCAGTTCATCGGTGTCGCGCGCGCTGCTGATGCGCTTGTACAGCGTCAGGCGGGTATGGACGTCGGGCAGGTAGTCGTCGGGGATCAGCGCCGGCACATGCAGTTCGACCTCGGCACCGCGCACTTCTTCGCCGGCATCCAGGTCGGGCAGCTTGCCCAGGCGGATGCTGCGCACCGCACGTTCCAGCAGCTCGGTGTACAGGCTGAAGCCCACCTCGGCCATCTGGCCGCTCTGGTCTTCGCCGAGCAGTTCGCCGGCACCGCGGATTTCCAGGTCATGGGTGGCCAGGGTGAAGCCGGCGCCCAGCTCGTCCATCGACGCGATCGCATCCAGGCGCTTCTGCGCGTCGGGGGTCATCGCGCGCTTGTCCGGCACCACCAGGTAGGCATAGGCGCGGTGGTGCGAGCGACCCACGCGGCCGCGCAGTTGGTGCAGCTGGGCCAGGCCGAAGCGGTCGGCGCGGTTGATGATGATCGTGTTGGCGTTGGGGATGTCGATGCCCGATTCGATGATCGTGGTCGACAGCAGCACGTTGTAGCGCTGCTTCTGGAAGTCCAGCATCACCCGTTCCAGCTCGCGCTCGGGCATCTGCCCGTGGGCGATGCCGATGCGGGCCTCGGGCACCAGCTCGGCCAGGTCGCGCTGCATGCGGCCGATGCTTTCCACGTCGTTGTGCAGGAAGTACAGCTGGCCACCGCGGGCCAGTTCGCGCTGGAAGGCTTCGCGCAGCAGCGCGTTGTCCCACGCGGTGATGAAGGTCTGCACCGCCAGCCGGTTCGGCGGCGGGGTGGCGATGATCGACAGGTCGCGCAGCCCGGCCATGGCCATGTTCAAGGTGCGCGGGATCGGGGTGGCGGTGAGGGTGAGCAGGTGCACGTTGGCGCGCATCGCCTTCAGCGCTTCCTTCTGGCGCACGCCGAAACGCTGCTCCTCGTCCACCACCACCAGGCCCAGGTCCTTGAACTTCACGTCCGGCTGCAGCAGGCGATGGGTACCGATGATGACGTCGATGGTGCCGGCGGCCACCTTCTCCAGCTCGGCCTTGATTTCCTTGGTGGTCTTGAAGCGCGACAGCACTTCCACCCGCAGCGGCCAGTCGGCGAAGCGGTCGCGGAAGTTGCGGTAGTGCTGCTCGGCCAGCAGCGTTGTGGGCACCAGCACGGCCACCTGCTTGCCAGCGCTGGCGGCGGCGAACGCGGCGCGCACGGCCACTTCGGTCTTGCCGAAGCCGACGTCGCCGCAGACCACGCGGTCCATCGGCTGGCTGCTGGCGAGGTCGCGCAGGGTGGCGTCGATGGCGGCCAGCTGGTCGGGGGTTTCCTCGAACGGGAAGCCGGCCGCGAACGGCTCGTACATCGAGCGGTCCACGTGCAGCGCCAACCCCGCACGGGCGCGCCGGCGGGCCTGGATTTCCAGCAGTTCGGCGGCCACGTCGCGGACCTTTTCGGCCGCACGGCGCTTGGCCTTGCTCCACTGCTCGCCGCCCAGTGAATGCAGCGGCGCGGTTTCGGCCGATGCGCCGGAGTAGCGACTGATCAGGTGCAGCTGCGCCACCGGCACGTACAGGCGGTCGCCCTTGGCGTATTCGATCTCCAGGAATTCGCCCGGCATGCCGCCGGCGTCGAGCACGATCAGGCCGCGGTAGCGCCCCACACCGTGGTCTTCATGGACGATCGGCGCGCCTTCGGTGAGCTCGCCGAGGTCGCGGATGATCGCTTCCGGCTCGCGCCCCACGCGGCGGCTGCGGCGGGTGGTGCCGGCACGCTCGGGGAACAACTGACGCTCGGTGAGCACCGCGATCTGCGGTGTGTCCAGCGCGAAACCGTCTTCCAGCGGCGCCACGGTGATCGCAAAGCGGTTGCTGGCGTCGGCCAGGAACGCCGGCAGGTCGACCACCACCGGCGGCTTCAGCTCGGCTGCCTGCAGCACTTCCAGCAGCGCTTCGCGGCGCCCCGGCGAATCGGCGGCAATCAGCACCCGACCCGGGTAGTGGCCTATGAAGGACTTCAGTGCTTCGCCGGCCGGCGCATCGCGCGCGGCCACCGGCAGCGGCGGCAACGGCTGGTCGCCCAGCGGCTGCGCGTCGTCGATGCGCGCGTGGTCGGCGTTCCAGATCTCGATGCGGGGCAGGGCATTGAGGGTGGAGTTCAGTGTTTCCGGGCTGAGGTACAGCTCCTGCGGCGCCAGCAACGGGCGCTCCACGTCATGTCGGCGCTGCTCGTAGCGGTTGCCGGTCTGCGCCCAGAAGGCGGCGGCCGCTTCGCCCACGCCGGCGCCGACCACCGGCAGCACGTTCGGCTGCAGGTAGTCCAGCAGGGTGGCGGTCTGGTCGAAGAACAGCGGCAGGTAATACTCCACGCCGGCCGGGGCCAGCCCGGCCTTGAGATCCTGGTACAGCGCGCTGCGCCGGGTATCCACGTCGAAGCGTTCGCGCAGGGTGGCCAGCACCCGCGACACGGCCAGGTCGTCCAGCGGGACTTCGCGGCCGGGCAGCATGCGCACAGCATCGACCTTGTCCAGCGAGCGCTGGCTTTCCGGGTCGAAGGCGCGGATCGAATCGATGTCCTCGTCCAGCAGCTCGATGCGCAACGGCGTCTGTGCGCCCATCGGGAACACGTCGAGCAGGCCGCCGCGCACCGCGAAATCGCCCGGGTCCATCACCTGCGGCACGTTGCGGTAGGCCGCCGCTTCCAGGCGTCGCTTCTCCGCATCCAAGTCCAGGCGCTGGCCGACCTTCAGGTCGAAACTGCCCCCGATGATGTACTTGCGCGGGGCCAGCCGCTGCAGCAGGGTCTGCACCGGCACCACCACGATGCCACGGGTGAGCGTGGGCAACTGGTGCAGCGCGGCCAGGCGCTGGGAGATGATGTCCGGGTGCGGGCTGAAGGCGTCGTAGGGCAGGGTTTCCCAATCCGGGAACGCGACCACCGGCAGCGCGGACGCGCTGCCCAGCAGGGTGCGCAGATCCGATTCGATCTGGTTGGCCCCGTGGTTGTCGCGTGCGATGACCAGCAGGGGCCCGTCATGGACCTCTGCGGCACGGGCGACGTACCAGGCCAACGCCGTGGCCGAAGCGGGAGCGCGCCACCAGGCGCGGAGCTGGCCGGAACGGGGCAGCGGCGGAGCGGGATAGGAGGGGCGTGACATGAACCGTCGATTTTAGCAGACGCCGAAGTCACGGCCATGTCAGCCCGGCTCGCTGCCGCTCACCGTTGCGTGCCTGGTGGCACAGCCCCGGTAGGTGCCGGCCGTTGGCCGGCACGCCCTCAAAGCCGTAGGTACCGGCCGTTGGCCGGCACGCGCACAAAAGGTAGGTGCCGGCCGTTGGCCGGCACGCCGTCAGCTGTCGAGCTCCAGGACCATGCGCACCAACCCGGGCGTGCCCTGCGGGTGCGGCACCGGCTTGAAGCCCAGCGAAGCAGCCAGCTGCTTCATCGGCTCGTTCTCTTCGGCCACGTCGCCGTACAGGCGATCCAGGTACTTGCCGCGCGCCCACTTGACCAGCTTGCGCATCAGCTGCCGGCCCAACCCCTGGCCCACCAGGAAGCGGCTGACCAGGATGGCGTACTCGGCCTCGCGGGTGCCTTGGATGATCGAAGCCCGTGCCACCGCGCCGACCACGGCTTCACCGGCGGGCAGCGACTCGGCCGCCACCAGGGTGATTTCGCTCTTCGGATTGGGGTGGGTCAGGCGCTGGGTGGTTTCCGGCGACAGCTCGGTCACCGATTGCAGGAAGCGGTCGCGGATCTCTTCGGGCCCGAACAGGCTGAAGGCCGCATGCAGCGGCGCCCCGTCTTCGGGGCGGATCGGGCGGATCAGCAGCTCGTGGCCACTGGGTGCCTTGAAAATCTCGTGCCAGGGCGGCATGCGGTTACGGGTAGCCATACCGGTGATTCCTAGGTGGTCTTTGGATTCTCGCATCCCGGGGCGCCGGTTCCGTGAACGGAACGCTCACGCCGTTCAGGGGCGCGCAAGGACGCTCATTCGGCCTGCTTGAGCCACTGCAGCCGGGTGCTGGCGCCGGCCTCGCCCAGGAACTGCTTCAGCGCCGGCATGGCCGGGGCCAGCACCTGGTCGAACTGCCAGGGCGGGTTGAGCAGCAGCATGCCGCTGCCATTGAGCCGCAGCGGCGAGTCGTCCGGCCGGATCAGCAGTTCGGCGGTCAGCACCGACTTCACCGGCAGCGCACAGGCCTTGCGCAGGAAATGCAGGATGGTGCGGCGCTGCTTGATCGGGAACCAGATCGCGAAGGTGGCCTGTGGCCAGCGGCCGAGGATCTCGCTCACCGAGGCCAGGATGGCCTGGTATTCGGCGTCCTGGCCCTCGTAGGGCGGGTCGATCAGGACCAGCCCGCGGCCGATCTTCACACCGTTGGCCTTGGGCGGCAGCAGGGCACGGTTCTGCGCGTAGCCGTCGGCGTGGTAAACGCCGACCCGGCTGTCGTGGGCGAACAGCGCCTTCAGCGAGGCGGCCTCGTCGTCCTGCACCTCGCAGACCGCCATGCGGTCCTGCTCGCGCAGGGCGCGGGCGGTCAGCAGCGGCGAGCCGGGGTAGCTGATCATGGCCCCGACCGGGTTGTCGGCCTGGACGGCCTTCAGGTAGCGCTCGACCACCGCCGGCAGCGTGGGCTGGGCCATCAGGCGCATCACCCCCTCCTCGGCCTCCAGGGTCTTGCGGCTTTCCTCGCTGGCCAGCAGGTAGCGGCCAGCGCCGCCGTGGGTGTCCAGCACGAAGAACGGGCTGTCCTTGCGCTTGAAGGTGTCGAGCAGGGCAAGCTGCACGATGTGCTTGAGCACATCGGCATGGTTGCCGGCATGGAAGGCGTGGCGGTAATTCATCGGCGCAGTGTACGGGGCGGCGGGCCCAGCGGCTATGCTGCGCGCATGAACCGCCCCCTGCACAACGTCCTGGTCGTCGAAGACGAAACCGCCATCGCCGACACCGTCCTGTATGCCCTGCGCAGCGAAGGCTACGGCGCCCAGCACTGCCTGCTGGGCGGCGGCGCGCTGGAGGCCCTGCGCCAGCAGGCCTTCGACGTGGTGGTGCTGGACGTGGGGCTGCCGGACATGAGCGGGTTTGAAGTGTGTCGCAGCCTGCGCACCTTCAGCGAGGTGCCGGTGATCTTCCTGACGGCGCGCAACGACGAGTTCGACCGCGTGCTGGGCCTGGAACTGGGCGCGGACGATTACATGGCCAAGCCTTTCTCGCCGCGCGAACTGGTGGCCCGGGTGCGTGCGCGGCTGCGCCGCAGCAGCAGCGCCCCGGCCGAGCAGGCCGGCTGGCAGCAGCACGGCCGCTTCGCGATCGACCGCGAGGGCCGTCGCATCCGCTTTGCCGAGCAGCCGCTGGAGCTGACCCGCTACGAGTACGCGCTGATGGCCGCGCTACTGCAGCGCCCGGGGTCCATCCTCAGCCGCGCCCAGCTGATGGACCGTGGCTGGGACACCGACGCCGACAGCGCCGACCGCACCGTGGATACCCACGTCAAGACGCTGCGGGCCAAGCTGCGTGCCGCAGGGGCTGACCCCGACCCGATCCGCACCCATCGCGGGCTCGGCTACGCGCTGGAGGTCTGAGCCATGCGGCTGGGCCTGAAGCTGTTCCTGGGGTTCTTCCTGATCGTGGGCATCGCCGCGTTCTTCGTGATGCGCATCTTCGTCAACGAGGTCAAGCCGGGCGTGCGCCAGGCGATGGAGTCGACCCTGGTCGACGCCGCCAACGTACTGGCCGAGATGGCCGCCGCCGACCTCAAGGCCGGGCGCATCCGCAACGGTGCGTTCGTGGCCAGCCTGGCCCGCGCGCAGCGCCGCGACCCGAAGGCGATGGTGTGGCGTTTTCCCAAGCGCACGCTGGATTACCGGGTGACCATCACCGACGCCAAGGGCATCGTGGTGTACGACTCCACCGGGCAGGGCATCGGCCGCGACAACTCGCGCTGGAACGATGTCTACCGCACCCTGCGCGGCGAATACGGCGCCCGCTCCAGCCCGGAAACCCCCGGCGACGACACCCATTCGGTGATGCACGTGGCCGCGCCGATCCATGACCCGGCCGATGCCACGCGCCTGATCGGCGTGCTCAGCCTGGCCCAGCCCAACCGCAGCATCGACCCGTTCATTGCCGCCAGCCAGCGCGCCATCATGCGGCGGGGCGCGTGGTTGATCGGCTTGTCGGCGCTGATCGGGCTGTTGATGACGGCGTGGTTGATGCATGGCGTGAACCGGCTCAACCGCTACGCCAAGGCGGTCAGCGCCGGCGAACCGGTGCCGCCGCCGAAGCCGCGCCGCGATGAGATCGGCGACCTTGGCCAGGCGCTGGAAACCATGCGCCGCAAGCTGGAGGGCAAGGCCTACGTGGAGCAGTACGTTCAATCCCTGACCCACGAGATGAAGAGCCCGCTGGCCGCGATCCGCGGTGCGGCCGAACTGCTGCAGGAACCGTTGCCCGACGCCGACCGCGTGCATTTCGCGCGCAGCATCCAGGGCCAGGAACAGCGCCTCACCGAGACCATCGACAAGCTGCTGGCGCTGGCCGAAGTGGAACAGCACGGCTGGCTGCAGAAGCGCGAACGCATCGCGCTCGCCCCGTTGCTGCAGGCCGCTGCCAGCGCGGTGGCGGTGCGCGCGCAGGCGGCCGCGGTGGCGATCGACGTGGAGGTCCCCGATGGCCTGGTCATCCAGGGCGACGGTTATTTGTTGCGGCAAGCCTTGAACAACCTGCTGGAGAACGCGCTGGCGTTTTCCAGTGCCGACAGCCGCCTGCAGCTGAGCGCCGCGCGCGAGGGCGGCGGCGTGGTGCTGCGCGTGGCCGACCGCGGCAGCGGCGTGCCCGACTATGCGCTGGACCGCGTGTTCGAGCGCTTCTATTCGCTGGCGCGGCCCGCCACCGGCCTGCGCAGCTCCGGGCTGGGGCTGTCGTTCGTGCAGGAAGTGGCGCGCCTGCATGGTGGGCGGGTGCAGCTGCGCAACCGCGAAGGCGGCGGTGCGCTGGCCTCGCTGTGGCTGCCAGTACGCGATCCGGGCGCGCCGATCCGGCGCTGAGCCCAGTCGCCGCGGGCACTTCACACAGACTTCAAACTCAGCACAAACCCCGCACACCACCGCGCCCGAAGCTGGCCCCCTCCCAACCGAGGACGGGCCATGAAATCCCTGAAGATGCTGTTGCGGTTCGCCATTGTCGGCGGGCTGATCCTGTTGCTGCTGATCCCGTTGATGATGATCAAGGGCGTGATCAAGGAGCGCGAGGCGTACCGCGACGAAGCCTACCTGCGCGTGTCGCAGAGCCGCGCCGGCGCGCAGACCCTCACCGGCCCGGTGCGCGTGGTGCCGTGGACCGATACCCGCGAGGTCGAGGTGGTCGACGCGGCCGGCAACATGAAGAAGGAAATCCAGACCGAGCACAGCTACTGGCTGCAGATGCCGGCCACGCTGCGGGTGGACGGGCAGATGCAGCCCGACGAACGCCGGGTCGGCCTGTTCCGGGTGCCGGTATACAGCTGGAAGGCCAAGATCACCGCCGAGTTCGCCGACGACGATTATCCGATCAAGGCCGGGCGCGTGTATGGCACCCCGTACCTGGCCGTCGGCATCGCCGACCTGCGTGGCCTGGTCGGTTCGCCCACGCTGCAGGAGGATGGGCAGGCGTTGACGCTGCAGCCGGGCATCGGCGAGGTCAACGGACTTGGCAAGGGCCTGCACGTGCCGCTGCGCGACTTCGACGACAGCATCGGCGGCATGCTCAAGGGCAGCCGCCTGCAGCTGGACATGGTGCTCGACGGCACGCGTTCGCTGGCGGTGGTGCCGGTGGGTGACGACAGCCGCATCGCGATCCGCTCGCCGTGGCCGCACCCGCTGTTCGGCGGCAGCTTCCTGCCCAACCAGCGCACCGTCACCGACACCGGGTTCGACGCCCAGTGGGCCGTCTCCTCGCTGGCCTCCGAAGCACAGCGCCAGCTGCGCGACAGCAAGGACCTGGACCCGGAAACGGTCAGCGTTGAACTGGTCAACCCGGTGGACATCTACACCCAGGCCGACCGGGCCAGCAAGTACGGCATCCTCTTCATCCTGCTCACCTTCGTCGGCTTCATCCTGTTCGAGCTGATCAAGCGCCTGCGCATCCATCCGCTGCAGTACCTGATGGTGGGCCTGGCCCTGGCGATCTTCTTCCTGCTGCTGCTCAGCCTGTCCGAGCACATTCCGTTCTGGCTGGCCTATCTGGTGTCGGCGGTGGCCTGCATCGGGGTGCAGGCGGTGTATCTGTCGGGGGTGTTGAAGAGCTGGACGCGCGGCCTGGGCTTTGCCGGCATGCTCACGGTGCTGTACGGCGCGCTGTACGGCCTGTTGATCTCGGAGAACAACGCGTTGCTGATGGGCTCGCTGCTGCTGTTCGGCGTGCTGGCCAGCGCCATGTGGATCACCCGCCGGATCGACTGGTACGAAGTCGGCGCGAGCCTGAAGTAAGGAGCGGCACATGAGCTGGCGCAACGGGTTGCGGCAACGCGCGTGGCAGGGCATTCCGGAACTGCTGGAAGTGGACGCGCTGCTGCAGGCCAGCAGCGTGCTGGCGGCCTTGCCGGGGGCGCGCATCGCCCCCGGCCTGGTGCGCTTCAAGCTGGCGGCGCGGACCTGCGAAGGGGTGCAGCAGCAAGGCCTGGACTGGCTGTCCGGCGCACGCCAGGGCCGTGGTGCCCTGGCCGGGAAGGTGCCGCGTTACCGGCCATGGAAGGCCGGCAATGCGGCGCTGGCCGAGATCGGCATCGCCGGGCTGCCCATGGACTGGCCGGCGCACGCGGCGGTGTATGGCTGCAGCAGCGTCGACCGCCGGCACTGGCTGTTGCTGGTGCCGGGCAGCGCTCAACTGTGGCTGGGCTGGACCGGCTGAGCAGCGCCCGCCGGACACATCCATGCGTGCGCACATGACCGATGGGACGGGGGCCAGGCGCTCGCGCTGGCTAGACTCGATGGCTTGACGAGCAGTGCCGAAGGGCCGGGGTGGGGCGTGTTGAAGTGGAGCGGGCTGAAGTGGGGCGTGCTGGCTGTAGCGCTGGCGATGGGTGGCAATGCAATGGCGCAGCAGCGCGAAACGGTGGACCTGGACATGGTGGGCAAGATCCGCCAGCAGGCCTTCCACCAGTCCCAGGTGATGGACACCTTCAGCTACCTCACCGAACGCATCGGGCCGCGCCTGACCAACTCGCCGGCGATGGGACGCGCCAACGCCTGGACGCGCGGCCGGTTCAACGACTGGAAGCTGGACAACGTCCACGACGAAGCCTTCGATGCCTTCGGCCGTGGCTGGGAATTCACCTCGGCCAGCGTGGAAATGCTGGGCGATCGCGTGCAGCCACTGCATGCGCTGCCCAAGGCCTGGACGCCGGGTACCCAGGGCCCGGTCGAGGGCGAGCTGGTGCAGGTGGACATCAAGAAGCCCGACGACATCGAGAAGTACCGCGGCAAACTGCGCGGGAAGATCCTGTTGCTGGGCGAGGCGCGCGAGTACAAGCGGGGCACCGACGCCGATTCGCACCGGCATGACGCAACCTCGCTGGAGGGCCTGCAGGAATTCACCCTGCCCAAGGACAAGGACGTGGCGGCCGACCGCGCCAAGCGGGTCAAGGAGTACCAGGAGAAGCAGGCGCTGGCGGCCAAGGTCAACGCCTTCTTTGTCGACGAAGGCGCACTGGCCTCGATCAGCATCAGCAGCTGGGACAACGGCATCATCCGTGTTGCCGGCGGTGGCTCGCGCAAGGCGGGTGAATCGGTCGGTATTCCGGAGCTGGCGATGATCGCCGAGCATTTCAATCCGCTGGTGCGTGCGCTGGAGGCCAAGCAGACCGTGCGCCTGCGCGTGGATGTCGCGGCGCGCTTCACTGACCAGACCGACCAGCCGGGCTACAACACGCTGGCCGAGATCCGCGGCAGCAGCCGACCCGATGAAGTGGTGATGATCGGCGCGCACCTGGATTCGTGGCACAGCGGCACCGGCGCCGCCGACAACGCCGCCGGCGTGGCGGTGATGATGGAGGCCATGCGCATCCTCAAGGCCGCTGGCGCCAAGCCGAAGCGCACCATCCGGGTGGCCCTGTGGAGTGGTGAAGAACAAGGGCTGATCGGCTCGCAGGCCTATGTGGCCAAGCACTTCGGTGGCTTCCCCGAGCCTGCCGATGCGGCGCAGAAGGCGCTGCCGGCCTCGTTGCGCGAACCGACCGGTGCCCTGCAGAAGACCCGCGATTACAGCAAGTTCCAGGTCTACTTCAACATGGACAACGGTTCGGGCCGCTTCCGCGGGATCTACGCGCAGGAGAACATGGCGGCCGTGCCGATCTTCGAGGCCTGGCTGGCCCCCTTCCACGACGTGGGTGCCACCACCGTGGCCACCCGCAACACCGGCAGCACCGACCACATCAGCTTCGACCGCATCGGCCTGCCGGGCTTCCAGTTCATCCAGGACCGGCTGGACTACTTCACCAACGTCCACCACAGCCACCTCGATACCTGGGACCACGCCGAACCGGAAGACCTGAAGCAGGCCGCCGCCATCGTGGCGTCCTTCGCCTACCACGCGGCCATGCGCGAGCAGTCCTTCCCGCGCAAGCCCGCGCCGCAGCCGCAGCCGTAAGGAGGCCGGACGGAGGGGGCGCCCGCCGCCTCCGTGCCCTCCCGGGGGTAATGGTAAAATCGGGGGATTCCCGTTCCCCGAGCCTTCCATGACCTGCCGCACCCGCTTCGCCCCCAGTCCCACCGGCTACCTGCACATCGGTGGCGCCCGCACCGCGCTGTACTGCTGGCTGGAGGCCCGTCACCGTGGCGGCGAATTCGTGCTGCGCATCGAAGACACCGACCGCGAGCGCAGCACCCAGGGCGCGATCGACGCGATCCTGGAGGCAATGGACTGGCTGGGCCTGGGCTACGACGAAGGTCCGATCTACCAGACCCAGCGCGTGGCCCGGTACCTGGAAGTGGCCGAGCAGCTGGTCGCCGACGGCAAGGCCTATTACGCCTACGAAACCCGCGAAGAGCTCGACGCGATGCGCGAAGCGGCGATGGCCAGGCAGGAAAAGCCGCGCTACAACGGCGCCGCGCGCGACCTGGGCCTGCCGTACAAGGACGACCCCAACCGCGTCATCCGCTTCAAGAACCCGCTCGAGGGCACGGTGGTGTTCGACGACCTGATCAAGGGCCGCATCGAGATCGCCAACAGCGAGCTGGACGACATGGTCATCTTCCGCCCGGACGGCTTCCCCACCTACAACTTCGCGGTGGTGGTGGACGACTGGGACATGCGCATCAGCGAAGTGATCCGCGGCGATGACCACATCAACAACACCCCGCGCCAGATCAACCTGTACGAAGGCATCGGCGCGCCCGTGCCGAAGTTCGGCCACATGCCGATGATCCTGGACGAGCAGGGCGCCAAGCTGTCCAAGCGCACCGGCGCGGCCGACGTGATGCAGTACAAGGACGCCGGTTACCTGCCCGATGCGCTGCTGAGCTACCTGGCCCGGCTGGGCTGGTCGCACGGTGACCAGGAACTGTTCAGCCGCCAGGAGCTGATCGACCTGTTCGACGTGACCAACTGCAATTCCAAGGCCGCGCGCCTGGACATGGCCAAGCTGGGCTGGGTCAACCAGCACTTCCTGAAGACCGAAACGCCGGACAGCATCGCCCCGCACCTGGTCTACCAGCTGAACAAGCTGGGCCTGGATCTGGCCGCCGGCCCGGCCCCGGCCGACGTGGTGGTGGCACTGCGCGACCGCGTGCAGACCCTGAAGGAGATGGCCGAGAAGGCGGTGGTCTGGTACCAGCCGCTGACCGAGTACGACGAGGCGGCCGTGGCCAAGCACTTCAAGCCGGGCGCGGAACTGCCGCTGGGCAAGGCCCGCGAGCTGTTGGCGGGGGTTTCCGACTGGACCGCCGAGGGCGTGTCGGTGGCGCTGCATGAGGTGGCCACGGCGCTGGAGATCGGGATGGGGAAGGTGGCCCAGCCGCTGCGCGTGGCCATCACCGGCACCCAGGTCAGCCCGGACATTTCGCAGACGGTATTCCTGGCCGGGCGTGAAGAGGCCTTGAAACGCATCGACGTCGCACTCACTAAAGTACCGACGGCCTGACCACAGGAGACCGCGCATGCCTGCCAAATCCGCTTGTACCGCCCCGCACCACCACGTCCACGACGCATCCGACTTCGTGAAGGTGGTGGAACGCGTGTGCTCGGAACGCGGGCTGCGCCTGACGCCGATCCGCGCCAACGTGCTGCGCCTCATCGCCGAGGCCGGCAAGCCGGTCAAGGCCTACGAACTGCTGGAGTGGGTGCGCAACGGCAAGGGCGTCGGTGCCGACGCCCCGCCCACGGTGTACCGCGCGCTGGATTTCCTGATGGCCAACGGTTTCGTGCACAAGCTCGAATCGGTCAACGCGTTCGTGGCCTGCCACCATCCCAGCAGCGCGCAGCATTCGGTGCCGTTCCTGATCTGCAACAGCTGCCACAGTGCGGTGGAACTGGAAGACAAGGAGATCGTGAGCCAGCTGGAAAAGCGCGCCAAGGAGCTGGGCTTCCAGCCGCAGGCGCAGACCCTGGAAGTGCACGGCCTCTGCGCGCGCTGCGCCGGGTAGGTACCGACCGTTGGTCGGTGCGCTCCCTGCAAAAATCGCCGCGCCCTGCGCGGCTTTTCTTTGGTTTTTCGCCCATATGCGGGACAAGCAGAAACGCCCCTTGACGCTTTCCAGGCGCGGCCGTCGGCGGGTCGGGCGCTGGGCCCCCATGCCCTTTCCGGCGAATGTCCTCCGGCGTCGGCCTGCGGCCGCCACCTCCTCCTTTATTTCGCCTCCAAGGGCATGGGGCCCCAGCGCCCGACCCACCGACAGGGCCAGAAAGCCTGGCTTCCCCTGCTTACCGCAAGCCGAGCCCCGTAGCAGCCGGTAGGCTCCTGGGCAAAATAAAGGAGGAGGCCGCCCTGCGGCCGGGGGACATTTGCGCCAGGGGCCTACCGGCTGCTACGGGGCCCTCACGCTCGCGACCAGCCCGATCGGAGACGCCGGCCGATCCAAACGGCGCCCGCACACCCCGGCACCCGCCCTTGCAACAAAGACGCCCCCCTCTGATGGTGATGGGAGAAGAGCCTTTTCTACGCGATCTCCCGGATCGATCATCCCCTTGGCAGAGCCACGCCATGCCTGGCCGCCCCGGTGATCAGGTGGCCCTGCTGCGTGCCTTCGCGATCTCACGCCGCTTCCGGGCGTCCGGGGCTGCGTAGTTCGCATCCAGGCGGCGTGTGAGACATTTCAGGACGCCCCGGCGGGCGGATACGAGATCGGGGTCCGCCACGAGCAGCGCATCAACCCACGCAAGCGATGCGGCCACGGGGGCGCCGCGCAGGGCGTAGAGCGAGACGGCCTTGAGGTGCGTAACAGAGGTCGCATCCCATGCCTTCACGGCCGTCTCGTACAGCGCATGCTGAAGCGTCGCATCGATCGGCACACTGTCGTCGAAGGAAAGCTGCAGGTTCAACGCACCCAGCGCCCTCCACGGCGCTGCGTCCGCGTCGCTCGCCCGCCAGTCGGCACGTTCGCAGTAGGCAAGCAGTTCGGCGACGGCGTCGCGCGTGCGTACCGCTTCAAGCACGTCGATTGCGAAGGCGGCCATCACCGGATCGGCCAGCAGGGCGCGCAGTCCGGCAACACCGTCGCGCGCGTACGCCGCGCAGGCGGTCGCCCATCGCGCGAACGGCACCACGCGACGGCCATCCGGCAGCAGGCCGTCCTCCAACCAGCCATGCAGGGCGCACAGACGCTCGATTTCGTCGGCGCCCGCAGCACCATGTTCGAGGGCGAAGGCGATCAGCTGCTCCACCTCCAGCGCACCACCGTAAGCCGCCGGCGCACTGCCCTTGGCCGCCTTCTGCGCCAATGCGTTGAACTTCATCGGCGCTCCGCCGCGGCGGTATCGCTGCCGTCTGCCGCCGTATCCACCTTCACCACCACCGACATGCCCGGGCGCAGCCGCTTGGCCAGCGGCTGGTCCGGGTCGATGGAAATGCGGATCGGCAGGCGCTGCACCACCTTGGTGAAGTTGCCGCTGGCGTTGTCCGGGCGCAGCACGCTGAATTCCGAGCCGGTGGCCGGGGCGATCTGCTCGATGTGCCCGTGCAGCTTTTCACCGTCGAAGGCATCCACCTTGAACGAGGCGGGCTGGCCGATGCGCATTTTCCAGGTCTGGCCTTCCTTGAAGTTGGCCACCACCCACAGCGTGTCCGGCACCAGGAACAGCAGCTGCGAGCCGGCCGTGACGTACTGGCCCAGGCGCACTGAGGCTTCGCTGATCTGGCCGTCGCGCGGGGCATGGATGACCGTGTTGGCCAGGTCGATCCGGGTCAGTTCCAGCTGCGCCTGCGCGGTTTCCACGCGGGCTTCCAGACTCTTGCGTGCCACCTGGGTGGAGGTCAGCGTTTCCTCGGCGATGCGGATCTGCGCCTGCGACTGCAGCACGGCCGCCTGCGCCGACTGCGCCCCGGTACGCAGCTTGTCGCGGTCGCTGAGCGCCACCAGCTGCTGCGCGGCGAGGGCTTCATAGCGCTTGAGCTCGGTGCGTGACCGCGCCAGCTCCGATTGGCCGGCAACAAGGTTGGCCTGCGCGGCACCAATCTGCGCGCGGTTCTGCGCCTGGGCCTGGTCGGAGTTGGCCAGCGCGGCCTTGGCACTGTCCAGGTCGGCCTGGGCCTGCGCCACTTTTTCCTTGTAGATGCGGTCATCGACGCGCACCAGCGGGTCGCCCTGCTTCACGTGCTGGAAATCCTTGACCAGCACCTCGGTGACATAGCCATTGACCTGCGGCGCCAGCACGGTGATCTGGCCCCGCACGTAGGCGTTGTCGGTGCTCACCCGGGTGCTGTCGAACGGCCACAACGACCACGCGCGCAGGATCAGCGCGATGCCCAGCAGCGCGATCACGATCATGATCACCACGCTGCGGGTGCTCGGCTTGAGGTACTTGGGCGCGCTCGGCGGCGGCACCGCCCCCGCCGCGGCCGCACTGCTGGCCGGGGCGGCATCGGTCGGCGGGGCCGGGTTGACGTTCTCGGGTGCGCTGTCGTCGCGGGGCGGGGGCGTGGGCATGGGGGGGCTCATCGGGGCGGGGCGGGCAACGGCGCCGCGACTGAAGGGGAAGAGGGGGCAGGGTGGCGCTTGCGCCACTGCTTGAGGACGGCGGTACGCACCGATAGCAGCAGCAACCAGCCCAGGAAGCCCAGCGCGACCGTGCCGCTGAGCCGGAACACATCATTGAAGGCGCGCACGTTGGCTTCGCGGCGGGCAGTCAGCGCCAACTGCGCCGTGCCCTGCGCACTGCGCTGCACCGGGTCGGTGATCAACCCGGCATAGAGCTGCTGTTGTTGTTTCAGGCGCTGTGCGACCACACCGTCGGCCGGGTCGAGCTGGCTGACCAGTGCGCTGGAATACAGCTGCTCGCGGTGCAGCTGGTAGGTGCCCAGCACCGCCGAGCCGGCCAACCCGCCCAGGGTCTGGGTGATCGACAGGGTGACCAGGAAGGTGATCATGTGGTCCACACCCTGCTTCAATGCCTGGGTGATGCCAAGCATGATCAACGGCCCCATGAACATGCCGGCACCCACCGACGCCAGGAACTGGCTGGCGTAGAAGTCGTGCGGGCGGTCCAGGCTGGTCCGGCTCTGGTCGAGCAGGGCCGCGCTGCCGAGCAGCAGAATGGCCATCAGCAGCTGGGCGATGATGCGCTTGGGGCCGAAGGTGAGCGAGGCGGCCGCGATGCCGGTGACCACGCCGGCCAGGATCACCCCGAACAACGGGCGCATCTGGTCCGGCCCCATGCCCAGCTGGCGCATCAACCCGACCACGCCGTACGACTGCTCAGTGGTGAGAAAGCGGATCAGGAACGCGCCGACGATGAAGTGCAGCACCGGCAGGCTGGCCAGCCAGCGCGTCTGCAGCAGCGGGTTGCGCCGGTAGTGCTCGAGGATGAAGCCGGCGGTGGCCAGCGCGACGGAGGCCACCAGCGCCCACCCCAGCCACGGCGTGTCCAGCCACCAGCGCACGTAGCCCTGCGCCAGCACCACCACCAGCAGGCCCACCGCCGGGGCGAGCAGGGCGAAGGTGAGGAAGTCCAGCGGCTCGAATGCCTTGATCTGCACGCCCGGCGGCAGCTTCAACACCACCACCGCGGCGAAGGCGCACAGGGCCAGGCCGGCCTCGAACAGGTACAGGTTGTGCCACTGGCCGGTGTCCACCAGCCCCGGCGACACCAGCCAGGCGATCGGCACGGCCAGCTGCGAGATGCCCACGCCGATCACCAGCAGGTTGCCGGTGTATTTGCGCGGCAGCGACTGCAGCATGTACAGCGTGCCCAGGGTGCTGCAGGCAGCGCCGGCGAACCCGCTGGCCGCGCGGGTCAGCACGGTGGTTTCATAGCTGCCCACGAACAGGTGCAGCACCGCCAGCGCGGCATACAGGCCCAGGCCGATTTCGGCGAACAGGCGAATGCCGTACTGCTGGCGGAACTTGAAGGCGAGCAGGTTGGCGGTGACATTGACCATCGCATAGGCGGCCACCAGCCAGCTGCCCTGCGCCGGGGTCAGGCCGAGCTGGCCCTGCATGAACGGCAGGTTGGCGGTGACCAGCGCATTGCCCAGCCCGCCGGTGATGCCCACCAGCAGCGCCACGGCGGCATAGGCCACGCGCCGGTGCCAGGGATGCCACGGCATCGACGCCGAGCCGGGCAGGGTCGGCTTTTCGTGGTCTTCCCAGTCCGGGATCGGTTTGAGGTACTGCGCCATCAGCCCTCCGCGTCGACGGGTCCCTGCAGTCCGGTACGCAGCAACTGCAGGGCGCGCGCCACCAGCTTGGCCCGCTCTTCGCGGGATTTGCCACGCAGCGCGGCTCCCAGCATGCCTGAGATCAGTGAAATGTCCGTCACCTGCAGGTCCGCCCGGCACAGGCCGGCGGCGATCGCGCGCTGGATCGGCGCTTCCAGCAGGCCCCAGATGGTGTGCCGGGCGGCCTTGATGGCCGGGTCATCGGGGTCCACCGCGCGCCAGTAGTCCGACAACGCCGGCGACTGCACGATGCGGGCGGCCATGCTTTCGAGCACGTCGAACAAGGCATCATCGCGTTCGCCCAGGCTCTGCACCTGGCGGTTGATGCGGGCCACCGTGCGCTGCAGCAGCGCCTCCACCAGCGCGGTGCGGTCGGGGAAATTGCGGTACAGCGTGGCGCGGCCGACCTGCGCACGTTCGACCACCAGGTCGAGCGGGGCGGTGACGCCATGCTGGCCGAACACCGCATCGGCGGCGTCCAGGATGAGGGCGCGGCGGGCAGCCGCATCGGCACGTTGGGAGGTCATGAGACATCTTCGGACGAAAATGTCCGCAACGGAAGGGGCCGATGAGACGGGGGTGGGGCAGGATGCGGAAAGGTCTGCGGGGCGTGAAGCCGTCGGTACGACGATCGCGCGCCCTGGTAGTGTCAGCTCACAGCACCCGCGGACGGTACTGCAGGATCCGATCGGCGATCTGGGGCGCGGACAGGTCCGCATGGAAGATGTAGTTCACCGCGTCCGGATCGAGCACGGCGTCCACCAGCCGCTGGATATCGGCATCGGTGTCCTGTTCGGTGCCCGGTGCGGCCTGGATGCGCGCGATGAGCGCGACCAGCGCGTCACGGTCCAGGCGTGAACCGGCAGGGAAGGATTCGGTCATCGTGCACCGGCATCAACGGGAGGTGGGGACACCGTGGCAACCATAGCGCGCTTCGCGGATCGGCAGGTTGACCAAAGCGGCGATGGCGGCCAGCGCGATGTCGGCGTACCACATCCACAGGTAGTTGCCGGAATGGGCCAGCGCCACGCCCCCCAGCCACGCACCGAAGAAGCCACCGAGCTGGTGCGAGAGCAGGGTCAAGCCAAACAGGGTGCCGAGGTAGCGTGGCCCGAACAGCTTGCCGACCAGGCCGGCGGTGGGCGGGACGGTGGCCAGCCAGGTGAAGCCGAGCGCGGCGGAGAACACGTAGAAGGTGGTCGGGGTGGGCGGGGCAACCAGGTACAGGCCGATCATCACCGCGCGACTGGCGTACATCCAGAACAGCAGGTACTTCATGCGGTAGCGCTGGCCGAGCGCGCCCACGATGAGGCTGCCGGCGATGTTGAACAGGCCGATCAGCGCGATCGAGGTGGAGGCGACGGTGGGCGACAGCCCGCACAGGGCGATTTCGCCGGGCAGGTGGGTGACCAGAAAGGCGATGTGCAGGCCGCAGGTGAAGAAGCCCAGGTGCAGGCACCAGTAGCTGCGGTCGCGCACGGCCAGGCGCAGCTGTGCGCGAAGGCCGCCGTCCTCGTCGCTGCTGGCGCCGGCGGCGTGGTCGCCGGCACGGCGGCGCAGGGGCCAGGCCAGGGGGAGCGAGAGCAGGGTGATGGCGGCCATGGTGAACATGGCGCGGGCCCAGCCGGCGCTGCTGATGATCCATTGCACGAGCGGGGCGAACACGAACTGGCCCAGCGAGCCGCCGGCGTTGATGAGGCCGGCGGCGAAGGAGCGTTTTTCAGCGGGCAGGCGGTGCGCGGTGGCGCCGATCAGTACGGAGAAACTGCCGGCGCCGGCACCGGCGGCCATGAGCAGACCAAGGCTGAAGCTGAGGCCGAGCGGGCTGGTGAGGTAGGGGGCCAGCAGGAGCCCGATGGCGAGCAGGACGCCACCGAACAGCAGTACGGGGAGCGCGCCGCGCTGGTCGGCCACGGCGCCGAACACGGGTTGTACGGCGCCCCAGACGAACTGGCCGATGGCGAGGGCGAAGCTGATTTCAACAATGCTGACGCCGGTGCTGCGGTGGATGGGGTCGAGGTAGAGGCCGCTGGTCTGGCGCACGCCCATGGTGACCATGAGGATGGCGGAGGCGGCGACGAGCAGGCCCCAGTGCATGGTCGGGGCGCGCGGGGTGGCGGGCTGGGCGTTCATGCGGGGGCTCCAGGCGCGAGGGCGTGGTCGAGCTGGTCGAGGAGGGTGTTGAGGTGGGTGGTGGGGAGGGTGCCGAAGGCGCGTTCGATGTGTGCCTGGGCGCGCTGCCAGAGGGGGCGGGCGCGGCGCAGGACGGCTTTGCCGGCGGGGGTGATGGCGATGAGGCGTTGGCGGGCGTCGTGACCGCGTTGTTCCTGGAGCCAGCCGGCGAGGAGGAGGGGTTTGAGGTTGCGGGTGAGGGTGGTGCGGTCCATGCCGAGGGCGTCGGCGAGTTCGCCAAGCTGGCGGGGCGCGGGGGCGCGGCGAAGGATGGAGTAGGCGTTGAGGCTGAGCCCGGCCGGCGCTAGGTGGCTGTCATAGATCTGCGAGAGCTGGCGCGAGGCGCGGCGCAGGCGGAAGCAGGTGCATGGGCTGGCGGTGGTGGGGTCCATGGGGGCGCGCCGGGTGGTCTGGCTGGATCATACGTGTATATGCACGTAAAAGGTCAAGTGCCGGAGCCAGAGCCACAGCCGAAGCCGGAGCCACAGCCGCAGCCACAGCCGAAGCGGTTTGGCGGTGGCCTGTGGTTGGCGTGTATGGGGGGCGGGTACGCGGTTCCAGGACACGCCGTGAACCCATCCATGGGGGCTCGTGGGCGCCATCCATGGCGCCCAACGGTCCTGGAACCGCGTACCCGCCCCCCATCTCACAGACCACGCGCGCGCTGGCAAACAGCTGGGCATCGCGGCTTTTGTTTACTGCGACGCTCGCATTGGTTATCGGAGCGGTTGTTGCTTTAGAAATTGCTTTCGCAGTTGCGATGGCAGTTGATCTTGTTGTTGATGTTGCTTTGGCGGTTGCGGTTGCTCTTTGCTTTTGGGCCACCAACCAACTGTCGAGGGTGGGGGTGTGTGGGTTCACGGGACCCTGAGCGCCATGGATGGCGCGACGGAGCCTACATGGGTGAGGGCGCATTGCTTGCGAGGCACTGCCTCGCATGCGTCCGAACGCACAGCCGCCAGCGGCTGGGCCGGGCCGCGGAGCGGGACTTGCAGCGTGTCCCGTGAACCCACACACCCCCGCCCAGCTTGGTAGCAAACGGAAACAGCGCTCTTGGCTTAAAAAAAAGGGGGCCTATCGGCCCCCTCAGGGTGATCAAACGACCCCAGTCGCAAAGCGTGTTTTAGAAGAAGGCGCGGATACCGAAGGCGACGCCGCGGCCCGGCAGTGGGGAGTAGTCGCGCAGCAGCGAGGTGTGCGGGCGCACTTCCTGGTTGGTCAGATTGTTGCCGTCCAGGAAGACCTCGTAACTGTTGCTGTCGTTGCGGTCCCAACGGTAGGCCAGGTGCGCGTCCACCAGCGTGTAGCCCTTGCTCGTATCCTCGTTCTGCGCCACGTCCTTCTGGCTGCTGTAACGCACCGCGCCCACCGATGCGCGCCAGCCGTCACGCGACCAGCGCAGGTCCGCGCCTACCCGGCCCGGCGCGATCCGCGGCAGATAGCCGGTGTTGGCCAGCTCCACGGTGTAGTTGTGGTTGTGATCGCCGTGCGGCACGGCGATGTCCACGTTGCGGCTGCCGCTGCCATCCAGCTCCGCCTTCACGTAATCGCCGAACACCCGCAGATCCCAATCACCCGCGTTGCCCTCGAACAGGTGGAACAGCGCTTCCGCTTCGGCACCCTTGAAGGTGGCGTCCTGCTGCGTCCACAGGCGGACCGGCAGCGATTCGACCACCCCGGTGTCGGCCAGGTAGATGAAGTCCTTGAACTTGGTCTGGTAGATCGAGGCGGAGAAGTCGACGCGGTCGCTGTGGGTATGGATGCCCAGTTCGACGCGCTGGCCGCGTTCGGTCTTCAGGTTTGCATCGCCGATCTCCAGCGAGCGGGTGGCGATGTGCGCACCGGCGGCGTAAAGCTCTTCGTTGGTCGGAGCGCGCTCGGAGCTGTCGATGCCGAAGCGCAGATCGACGGCGTCGTTGAGGGTCCAGATGCCGGCCGCGGAGAGATTGGTGGCGTCGAATTTACGCGCGCGGTAATCGCCGGTCGGGTCCAGCTTCACCTGGTCATGGCGGCCGCCCAGTTCCAGCTTGAACGGGCCGAACTGCTTTTCCTGCAGCACGAACAGGCCGATGTTCTTCGTGCCCGTGTCCGGCACGAACGCTTCCTCGCCCTTCGCGCCGAAGTCGCTGTTGCCGAACTGCAGGCCGAACGCGCCGTCCCAGCCGCCGATCTGTTCCTGCACCGCTTCCAGGCGGCCTTCGATGCCACGGTTGGTGAAGCGCGTGGCCGGCGTGCCGGCTTCCAGTTCGGTGTGCTCGTAATCGGTGTAGGCGGTACGCAGGCTGATGTTCTTCAGGAACGAGGTCGGCTGGTAAATGCCGCCCTTGGCCTCGAAGCGGTTCTGCACCATGTCGATGCGGACGTCATGCTCGTCGCCTTCTTCCTCGTCGCCATGGTCGTGATCGTGGTCATGGCCATGGTCGTCGTCGGCATGCACGTGCGCGCCGTTGGGAATGCCGTAGTTGGTGCGGTAGGTGCTGGCGGACACGCCGAAGTAGCCGTCATCGCCCAGCCAGGTGGCACCGACGCCACCGGCGCGGGTGCGGATCGAACTGTTGTCCAGCCGGCCGCGGCGCGGTTCGTCGGTGTCGCCTTCGGCGTGGTCGTGACCGCTGTGGTCTTCCAGGCCGTCGATCACCGCATAGCCGGGAATGCGGTAGTCATCGCCGTTGCGGACCAGGCCGTCCACATGCAGCACGACGTTGCCGCTGACACCGTCCAGGCGGAACATGCCGCTACGCTCATCATTGACCGAATTGCCGCGCAGTTCGGCGCGACCACTCAGCGGACGGTCCGGCAGTTCGCGGGCGATGCGGCCGTCCACCACGTTCACCGCGCCGCCGATCGCGCCACTGCCGAACAGCAGCGTGGCCGGGCCCTTCAGGACCTCGATCTGATCGGCCAGGAACGGCTCGATGCTGGTGGCATGGTCGGCGCTCACCGTGGAGGCATCCATGTTGCCCATGCCATTGGACAGCACCGCCACGCGCGGACCTTCCTGCCCACGGATGATCGGGCGGCCCACGCCGGGGCCGAAGAAGGTGCTCTGCACGCCGGGCAGCTTGGCCACGGTGTCGCCCAGGGTGCCGGCCTTCTGCTCGTCCAGGCGCTCACCGGCCAGCACGTCGACCGGGCGGGCCAGCGATTCTGCATCGCCCTGCAGCGGCGAGGCGGTGACTTTCACGGTGGACAGTTCGGTCAGGTGGCCGTCGCGGTGGGTGCCGGGGGCGTCCGCGGCCATGGCCAGCGACGGCAGCAGGGCGGCGGCAAGCGCCAGGGACAGGGCGTGGGGGGTGAGCAGGAGGGAGCTGGAGCGCATAGGGCAAGGGCCTTCGGTCAATTGTTACAATATATCAATGGTGGGGCGCGCGAATCCCGTAATGGGACGGGGGAGGGCAAGTCAGGGGGAGGCAAGGGTGCGCGTCAGGATTGATGTTATATTATTCCATAACGCTTCGCCGACCCTGCTGGAAGTCATGCCCCTGTTCGCTCGTGTTCGCCATCTGCTGGATCGTTTCGGTGCCACCGGCTCGTTGCTGTGCGCCGTGCATTGCGCTGTGCTGCCGGTGCTGCTGGCGGCTGCGCCGTCGTTGGGGCTGTCGGTCTGGATGGGCGACGGCGTAGAGCTGGCCCTGGTGAGCTTTGTCACCCTGCTGGGCCTGTTCAGCCTGGTCTGGGGCTGGCGCCGGCACGGCGCGTTGCGCGCGCTGGCCTTTCTGATTCCGGGCCTGACCGCGCTGTGGGCGGGGTTGCTGTACGACCCGCTGCACCACTCGGCGGTGCCGCATGCGGTGGTGATGACCCTGGGCGGCGTGCTGGTCGGCGTGGCCCATCTGGTCAACCTGCGCCTGAACCACGGCCACGTCCACGACGCCAGCTGTGCTCATTGAGAGCGCGCATGGTAGGCTTCCAGATCGTGCGCGGGGGCGCCTGAGAGGGCGGCCCCGCCGAACCCGTGTCAGTGCGGGGTAATCAGAATCAGGTTTCAGACTAAGGAGTTGACGACATGGGTAAGGGTGACCGCAAGACCGCCAAGGGCAAGCGTTTCAACGCCAGCTACGGCAATTCGCGCTCGCACGTGGTGAGCAAGGTGGCCGTGGGCGCAGCTGCGCCGGTCGCCAAGAAGACCGTTGCCAAGGCACCGGCCAAGAAGGCCGTGGCCAAGAAGGCTGTCGCCAAGGCCGGTTGATCCCGCCTGGCGGGTCGAAGAAAACGCGGCGCTTGCGCCGCGTTTTTTTTATGCGTCACGCACAGGCCGCGCGGCGCGCGCGGGATGCAGATCAGCGCAACGCCGGCAGCAGCCGCTCGGCATCGCCATCGTTGGGGGCCGCTGGAACGCCCAGCAGGCGCGTCAGCAGCGGATACACGTCGACGTTGTCGAAGCCTGCGATGGTCTGGCCCTGCTTGAACGACGGGCCGCGTGCAATGAACACCGCGCGCATCGAGGGCAGGGCGTTGTCGTACCCGTGCGAACCACGGGTACCGGGCGCGCGGGTGGCCACGCTGGCGCGGCTGAGTGCGTTCCAGCCCTCGTGCATCTGGCACACGATCGGCGGAATGCGCGGGTTGGACCCGTAGTGCCAGCGCGCCGGCAACGTTTGCCGGGTCCAGCAGTCGTACTGCGCGTGTGCGCCCAGCAGCACCTTTTCGGCTTCGCGGCGCTTGCCCGGCAAGGGCGCAAACCCCACCGACTGGCCCATCGACACATCCGTGGCAATCGTCGGGTCGACCATGTCTTCAATGGCGATGGTCTGGCCGTCGGGCACGCTGGCCATGCCGTGGTCGGACACCACGATCACGTTGGTGCTGTTCTCCAGCCCGCGCGCTTGCAGGCCGTCCAGCAGCCGACCAATCGCCTGGTCGACCTCGCCGATCGCGGCGGCATATTCCGGCGAATCCGGGCCATGGTCGTGGCCGGCGTGGTCCACCTGTTCCATGTACAGCGTGACCAACCGCGGCGCATCGACATCGGTCTGGCCGACCCAGCCCAGCACCTGGTCCACCCGGTCGGGCAACGGCACGCTGGCATCGTAGGTGCGCCACTGGCTGGGGCGTACGCCCTGGATGGCGGCCTCGCTGCCGGGCCATGACAACGTCGCGGTGCGCACACCGGCTTTTTCCGCGCCCACCCAGATCGGCTCGCCGCCCCACCAGCGTGCATCGGTCACCGCTTCACGCTTGCTCAGACGGAAGCTGCCCAGTGCGTCCTCGTGCATGCTGTTGTGGATGATGCCGTGGTGGTCCGGACGCAGCCCGGTGACGATGGTGTAGTGGTTGGGGAAGGTCAGGGACGGATAGGACGGGGTCATCCAGCGTGCACGCACGCCCCCGTCGACAAGGCGCGACAGGTTGGGGGTGATGCCGCGGTCGAGCATGTCCGCACGCAGGCCGTCGATGGACACCAGCAGCAGCTTCGGCGTGGTAGCGGGCGCGGCAACCGGCACGCGGCCCGCCGTCGCAGAGTCGAAAGGAACGCTGGCACAGCTGGTCAACGCGAGGGTGGCGGCAAGCGCCAACGAAAGGCGGACGGAAGTCATCCGGCCATGATAGTCCGGTGGGGTGACGCGGCGAAGACAACCGATGGCAGGGTCAGGCCAGGTGCGCCGTGTGCATCACCTGCGCGATCAGGCGAACAGCGCGCCAGTGTGCGCTTCCAGCTGCAGCAGCGCGGCCTTAGTCGGCAGCCCGCCGCCGAAGCCGGTGAGTGCGCCGCTGCTGCCGATCACCCGGTGGCAGGGCAGCACGATCGGCAACGGATTGCGGCCGTTGGCGGCACCGACCGCGCGGCTGGCCGTGGGGTGGCCGATGTGGCGGGCCAGCTCCACATAGCTCCAGGTCTGGCCGAACGGAATGTCGGCCAGCGCCTTCCACACGCGCAGCTGGAAGGGCGTGCCATGCGGGGCCAGCGGCAAGGCGAAGCGCTGGCGCTCGCCCTGCAGGTACTGCAGCAGTTGCGTACGCGCATCGCGCAGTGCATCGGCGTCGTGCTGCCACTGCGCGCGGCCCTTGGCGTCGTAGCGGTTGTTCTCGAACAGGATGTGGTGGATGCCCTGGGCGTCACCGGCCACGGTCAATGCGCCGATGGGGCTGTCGAAGGTGTCGTAGAACAGGGTCATGGGGTCGCTCCGGAAGTGGGGGTGGACAGGTGCCAGAGGTGCAGCACCGCATAGGCGCGCCACGGTCGCCAGGCCTGCGAGCGCGCTTCGGTGGCGCGTTCGCTCAGGCGGGTCTGGCCGCCAAGCACCTGCTGCAGCACCAGGTCGCCGGCGGGGAAGGCATCGGGAAGCGCCAATGCGCGCAGTGCCATGTAATGCGCGGTCCACGGCCCGATCCCGGGCAACGCCACGCAGCGTTCGACGAAACTCTCCAGCCGCTGGCCGGCGCTGAAATCCAGGCGGCCTTCGGCTACCGCCAGGGCCACGGCGCGCACGGTGGCGGCGCGGGTTTTCGGCAGCCCGATACTTTCCAGCGGCGCCTCGGCCAGTGCCTGCGGGGTGGGGAACTGGCGGTCCAGTCCGGCCGGCATGCCCGCCAGGTCCTGTCCGAACCGATCCACCACGCGCCGCGCCAGGGTCGTGGCGGCGGCCACGCTGACCTGCTGGCCGAGCACCGCGCGCACCGCCACTTCGAAGCCATCCCAGCCACCGGGCACGCGCAACCCGGGGCGCAGTGCGATGCCGCGCGCGAGCAGCGGGTCCTGCGCCAGCGTGGCGTGCACGATGCGCAGGTCGGCATCGAGGTCGAAGATGCGACGCACCCGGCGCACGATCCCGGGAATGGCACGCGGGTCGACCTGGCCCAGCTGCAGGCGCAGTTCGGCACGTTTGGGGTCGGCGCTGACCCGCAGCACGCTGGGCCGTTCGGGCGGGCCGATGACGCGCTGATAGCTGTCCGCGTCGATGCACTCGATGCCGGGAATGGAGCGACGGCGCAGGAAATCCAGCATCGCGGCGAAATGCAGCGGCGGCCGATAGCCCAGGCGCAGGGTCAGCGCGCCATCATCAAGGGCCCCGCGCTGGCGGCGGATCGCGGTGGGCGGCATGCCACAGCCGTCCACGAAGGCGGCGTTGAAGCGGCGCAGGCTGTTGTAGCCGGCAGCCATGGCCACGTCGGTGACCGGCAGCGCGGTTTCGGTCAGCAGCTGCTTGGCCAGCAACAGGCGGCGGGTGGCATGGATCTGCGCCGGCGCCGCGCCCAGGCGCGCCACGAACAGGCGCTGCAGCTGGCGCGCGCTCAGTCCCAGCCGGGTGGCCAGCGCGGGTACGGCGGCGTCCTGCAGGTAGCCATCGTGGATCAGGGCCAGGGCGCGCTGCAGCGTTTCGTTGCTGAGGGCGTCCTGGGCCTCCGGCGCCAGTTCCGGGCGGCAGCGCAGGCAGGGACGGAACCCGGCCGCCGCGGCCGCCGCAGCGGTGGGGTAGTAGTCCACGTTGCGCGGCTTCGGCGGGGGCGCCGGACACACGGGCCGGCAGTAGATGCCGGTACTGCGCACGGCGGTGAAGAACACCCCGTCGAAGCGGGCATCGCGGGCGAGGCGGGCGCTTTCGCAGGCGGCGTAGTCCAGGGGCAGGGCGGTGTCCATGGGGCCCAGTCTATGCCCGGCCGCGGCGCTCGGCTCGCCATTTTCGGACAGCAATGCGACGGCCGGTCGCGCTGGTTCAGGGCAGGTTCCCGCGCAGACGGTCGCGCACACTAGACTGTGTGTTCACGCGCCGCTGCGCGCGCTCCTTCGTACGGATACCGGGTCGTTCATGTTGCTCAAGTCGTGGTGGTTGCCCCTGTTGTGCCTGGGTCTGGCCGGTTGCAGCCAGCTGGAGAATCCCGGCAACGTCACTGCCGCCGACAAGGCGGTGCGTGCACAGACCGCCGATGGCGACCACATGGTGTCGTTCAACGCCGCCGATGCGCCGGCACCGGCCCCGTTGCCGCCCAAGCGCGGCGACCAGGGCTGGGGCGAGGCGGCGCTGGAAAACGGCAAGGCGTGGGTGAGCTGCGACACCGATTACGCCGGCGAAGGCGGCGATGGCATCGCGCTGGAAACGCTGGACCGCGCCAGCATCGACGCCGCGCTGGCACCGTGCGTGGAGCGCGGGCTGGTGCGGGTGCGCTACGTGGGCAAGATCAACCCCGGCTTTTCCGAGCTGGTGGCGCGGTTGGCGATGGTGGCCGACGCGCAACGCATCTCCAAGCGTGTGCTCGACCTGGATTCCAGCGGTGGCCAGGTGGAAGCGGCGATCGTGGCCGGCGACCGCATCGGCGAATCCAACTGGACCATCTGGATCCGCGAAGGCTCGGTCTGCCACAGCGCCTGCGTGTTCGTGCTGGCCGCCGGCGACAACCGCCTGGTGGCGGGCAAGGTCGGCATCCATCGGATGATGCGGATCAGTTCCAAGGCGACCTCGCGGGCCGAGCTCAACCGCGAGCTCCATGAGGTCTACGACAACGTCAAGGATTACCTGCAGCGCAACGGCGTGGCGGTGGGCGTGGCCGACCTGATGATGACCGTGCCCAACCGCAGCCTGCGCCTGCTGACCAGCGACGAGCTGCGCCAGTTCGGGCTGGATGGCACCAACGCGGTGCAGGACGACCTGGAGCGGATCAAGCAGATGCGCAAATGTGGCGATGATTTCGTGCGGCGCAAGGACGCGTTCCTGATCGCCTTCGACCAGACCTGCAAGCGCGAAGGCACCGAACTGGAGACCGTCAACAGCTGCGGGCAGACGCTCAAGCAGCGCTACGGTTTCCCCGATGCCACCTGCCCGGACGAGAGCCCGCTGTCGGAGATCGACGTGTCCACGCTGCTGCCGTCCAGCGTTGCGCCCGGCCATGACGCGCCGGCCGAGCGCACTGCCAGCGACGTCGGCCAACCCTCGCCGGAAACCGCCGAACGCAACTGACGAACCACTCACGGGGTTCCCGTAGACTGGCTTGGATCCTTCCAGCCAACGGTGTCCTGATGCGTGTTCCGCTGCTGCTGTCTTCGTTCCTGCTTGCTGCTGTTGCCGAGGCCCAGACCCCGCCGCCGGCCACGCCCGCGCCGGCCCCTGCGCGCCCGGCACCGGCCGCCGCACCCGCTGCACGCCCGGCCCTGACCCCGGCGCAGCAGGCGCAGGTGCACAAGCAGGATGCGGAAATGAGTGCAGCCGCGTTGCAGGTGGCGCAGCTGGTGGACACCAACCGCGCCGCCGAGGCATGGAAAGGCGCCTCGGCCGTGGCGAAGAAGTCGGTCACCGAGCAGGCCTTCGTCAGTCAGCTCAACGCCGACCGCAAGCGCCTCGGCGCGCTGGCGGCGCGCGGCCAGCCGGTGGTGACCCGGGTCAAGTACGCCGCCGGCGCAACCGTGCCCGAAGGGCTGTACATCAACGTCAGCTTCCCCACCCGGTTTGCCAACAGCGCCCAGCCGGTACGCGAGCTGGTGTCGTTCCGGCTGGACGAAGACCGGGTCTGGCGCCTGGCCGGTTACAGCGTGCGCGCCGCTACGCCCTGATCGACCCCGTCATTTCCTGAGGAGTGCAGCATGAGTATCGAGATCCAGATGCTGGTGTGGTCGATGGTGCTGGGCATCGTGCACCTGTTCGCCGCCTCCACCGCCGTCACCCGCGAGCGCGGGCTGCAGTGGAACGCCTCGGCCCGCGATGGGCAGAATCCACCGGTGCGGCCGCTGACCGGTCGCCTGCAGCGTGCGCAGTCCAATTTCATGGAGACCTTCCCGTTCTTCGCGGCGGCGATCCTGGCGGTGGTGCTGACCCAGCGTCAGGACGGGCTGACCGCACTGGCCGCGCAGCTCTATTTCTGGGCACGGGTGGTGTATCTGCCGCTGTACGCAGCCGGCGTGCCGTACGTGCGCAGCCTGGTGTGGCTGGCCTCGCTGGTGGGCATCGTGCTGTTGCTGTGGGCGTTGCTGTAACGGACCAGTGAACGGCGGCTGCGGCCGCTGATCCAGATCAAGGCGGGGCGCGCGCGATCGGCGCTAAGCTGGCATGGACCAGTCACCGCAGGATCGGACATGTCGGACCAACCCACCCAGGAGCAGTGCATGCCGGAGCAGCCGGTGGACGTGGTGGTGGTGGGCGCCGGCCCGGCCGGGCTGTGTTTCGCCCGCGCGCTGGCCGGCAGCGGCCTGCAGGTGGCGCTGGTGGAACAGCAGCCGCGCGCGGCACTGGCGGAGGCGGCCTTCGATGGCCGCGAGATTGCGCTGACCCATGCCTCGCGGCAGATCCTGGAGACGCTGGGCATCTGGCAGCGGCTGGACCCGGCCGAGATCTCCCCGCTGCGCGACGCCAAGGTGATGGACGGCAGCTCGCCGTTCGCGCTGACCTTTGCCGCCACCCAGCGCGATACGCAGGATCTGGGCTGGCTGGTACCCAACCATCTGATCCGCCGCGCCGCCTGGGCCAGCGTGCAGGACCAGCCGGGCCTGCAGATCCTGGATGAAACGCGCGTGGCCGGCATCGTGCCGGGGGCAGGGCGCAGCGTGGTCACCCTGGCCGATGGTCGCCGCCTGGCCGCGCGCCTGGTGGTGGCCGCCGACAGCCGCTTCTCCAGTACCCGGCGCATGCTCGGGATCGGGGCGCGCATGCGCGACTTCGGCAAGTCGATGCTGGTCTGCCGCATGCAGATCGAGGTGCCGCACCAGCACACCGCGTGGGAGTGGTTCGGGTACGGGCGCACGATGGCGCTGCTGCCGCTCAATGGCGACCAGGCCTCGGCGGTGATCACCCTGCCGCCGCGCCAGATCGAGGCCTTGATGGCGCAGGAGCCGGCCCGCTTCGGGCACAGCATCAGTGGCTTGTTCGAGCAGCGGCTGGGGGCGATGGTGCCCAGCGCGGCCCCGGTGGCCTACCCGCTGGTGGGGGTATATGCCCATGCGTTCGTGGGCGATCGCTGCGCGTTGATCGGCGATGCGGCGGTGGGCATGCACCCGGTCACCGCGCATGGGTTCAACCTGGGGCTGGCCGGCGCGCACCGGCTGGCCCGCGTGCTGAACCAGGCGGCGGCCCGCGGCGGCGACATCGGCGCACCGGCCGGGTTGGCCAGTTTTGAGCGCGGCCACCGGCTGGCCTCGCGCCCGCTGTACGAGGCCACCAATGCCATTGCCACGCTGTACACCGATGACCGCCTGCCCGCGCGGATGCTGCGCCGGGCCGGGTTGCGCCTGGCGCACGGGGTGGCCCCGTTCCGCCAGTTGATCGCCGCCCACCTGACCCAGCGCGACGCGCGGGTCTGAGGTGGGTCAGGGGGCGTCGCTGTCGGCCAGTACGTTGATGGTGGTGTCGCCGAACTGCACCACCTGGCCGCCGCGGATCTTGCAGGCCTTGCGCAGCTCGACCTCGCCGTCGACCAGGACCTGGCCGTCGCCGATCACGGTCTTGGCCTCGCCGCCGCTGGTGACCAGGTCGGCCAGCTTGAGCAGCTGCTTGAGCTCGACGTAGTCGCGGTCCAGTTCAAATTCGAGGGTCTGCATGGAACGGGTATCCTGGGAAGGGGCGCGGACGTGGGACCGGGCCGGGAGAGGGCGCGTATTGTGCGCCAGCAGGCGGCAGAACGGCATCCATGCGGAAATCTGTACGCGTTGTTCAGGAACGATGGAGTATCATCGCGGCCTGAGCGAGTGAATTCTCCTCCGACCGAGCAGCGCTAGGGCACGCGATAAGAAAGGGCGCCCAAAGCGCGGACCATCCCCTTTTTTATCTCACTGCCTCCTCAACGGCAGTGCTTTGGAGTTCCCCATGTCCCAAGAAACCTCCGCGCCGCTGCTGTTCGCAGACCTCGGCCTGTCCGACGCTGTGATGCAGGCCGTCGCCACCGTCGGTTACGAAACCCCGTCGCCCATCCAGGCTGCCACGATCCCGGCGATGCTGGAAGGCCGCGACGTGCTCGGCCAGGCCCAGACCGGTACCGGCAAGACCGCCGCCTTCGCGCTGCCGGTGCTGTCCAACCTCGATTTCAACCAGACCAAGCCGCAGGTGCTGGTGCTGGCGCCCACCCGCGAACTGGCCATCCAGGTCGCCGAGGCGTTCCAGACCTATTCGTCGGGCATTCCCGGTTTCCGCGTTCTGCCGGTGTACGGCGGCCAGCCCTACGGCCAGCAGCTGCAGGCCCTGCGCCGTGGCGTGCACGTCATCGTCGGCACCCCGGGCCGCGTGATCGATCACCTCGAGCGCGGCACCCTGGACCTGTCCGAGCTGAAGACGCTGGTGCTGGACGAAGCCGATGAAATGCTGCGCATGGGCTTCATCGACGACGTCGAAGCCGTGCTGAAGAAGCTGCCGGAGACCCGCCAGGTCGCCCTGTTCTCGGCCACCATGCCGTCGCAGATCCGCCGCATCGCGCAGACCTACCTGAAGAACCCGGCCGAAGTGACCATCGTCAGCAAGACGACGACCTCGGCCAACATCCGCCAGCGCTACTGGTGGGTGAGCGGCATGCACAAGCTGGACGCGCTGACCCGCATCCTGGAAGTGGAACCGTTCGACGCGATGATCATCTTCTCGCGTACCAAGGCGGCCACCGAAGAGCTGGCCGAGAAGCTGCAGGCCCGTGGCCTGGCCGCGGCCGCCATCAACGGCGACATGCAGCAGGCCCAGCGCGAGCGCACCATCGGCATGCTGAAGGAAGGCAAGCTGGACATCCTGGTGGCCACCGACGTGGCCGCCCGTGGTCTGGACGTGGAGCGCATCAGCCACGTGCTGAACTACGACATCCCGTACGACACCGAAAGCTACGTGCATCGCATCGGCCGTACCGGTCGTGCCGGCCGCACCGGTGACGCGATTCTGTTCGCCACCCCGCGTGAAAAGGGCATGCTGCGTGCCATCGAGCGCGCCACCCGCCAGCCCATCGAAGAGATGCAGCTGCCGAGCGTGGACGCGGTCAACGACACCCGCATCACCAAGTTCATGAGCCGCATCAGCGATGTACTCGATGCCGGCGGCACCGAGTTCTACCGCGACCTGCTGCAGCGCCTGGAAGGCGAGAAGAACGTGCCGGCCATCGAGATCGCCGCCGCGCTGGCCAAGCTGCTGCAGGGCGATTCGCCGTTCCTGCTGACCCCGCCGGTCCGTGGTGCCCGTGAAGAGCGTGCCCCGCACCAGCGCAACGAGCGCAGCAACGACCGTGGCGAGCGTCCGGCCCGTTTCGAGCCGCGCTTCGAGCGTGGCCCGCGTCGTGAAGACGACCGCGGCCCGCGTCCGCCGCGTCCGGAAGGCGACTTCGGCAACAGCGACGGCGGCTTCGAACGCGCCCCGCGCCGTGACATCGCCCCGCGCGGTGCCGCCGAGCCGGGCATGGAAACCTTCCGCATCGAAGTGGGCCATGTGCACGGCGTCAAGCCGGGCAACATCGTCGGCGCGATCGCCAATGAAGCCGGGCTGGAAAGCCGCTTCATCGGCCGCATCGACATCCACGACGACTTCTCGGTGCTGGACCTGCCGGCCGAAATGCCGCAGGACCTGCTGACCCACCTCAAGAAGGTGTGGGTCTCGGGCCAGCAGCTTCAGATGCGCAAGGTCGAGCCGGGTGAAGACCTGACCCCGTCGGCGCGCCCGGCCTTCAAGCCGAAGTTCGGTGGCAAGCCGCGTGGTCCGGGTGGTCCGGGTGGTCCGGGTGGCCCGGGTGGCCATCGTGGTCCGGGCGGCCCGGGCGGCAATGATCGCCCGCCGCGTCGCGACGGCTTCAAGCCGCGCGGTCCGCGCAACGGCTGATCGCCCACGCGATCCAGACAACGCCAGCCTTCGGGCTGGCGTTGTCGTTTCCGGGGGGCGGAAATGCCGCAACGCGCCGCCGCTCGGTTTCGCACCGTTTCAACATCCCCCGATCTAGCCTGAAGGTTGATGGGCTCGATACACCACCCACTCCACGGCTCCGGGGGGATCCGCGATGCTGGCAACTGGCAGGGATGTTGGTGCAACAGCGGTACCGTATCTCACGCGGGGATTGACCCTGCGCTTCGTCCTGCTGACCGGCATGGCGATTGGCCTGGTGGGCATTTCCGCGCTGATCCAGGAGCTGCAGGCCGCGTCCACCGCGTGGATCGTCGGCCAGAGCCACTGGTCGCGGAGCCAGCAGCAGGCCAGCTTCGCGCTCAGCCGCTATATCAACCACGGTCGACCGCGTGACTTGGCTGAAGCCCGCCAGGCGCTGACCGTGCCGTTGGGCGACCTGGACGCGCGGCGCGCGCTGGAGCAGGACGACGCCGACCTGGCCCGGGCCCGGCGCGGGTTCCTGGCCGGCGGCAACGCGCCGGGTGACATCAACCGCCTGATCCTGTCGTTCCGGTACCTGGGCCACCTGGGCTATTTCAAGGACGCGGTGCGGCTGTGGCGACAGACCGACGCCCCGTTGCTGGAGCTGGCCGGCCTGGTCGGCGCGGCGCAGGTCCTGCACGCCCGCCGCGACGTGGAACCGGTGACCCAGGCGCTGTTGCTGGACCAGCTGCAGGCCCTGGATCGTGACCTGCAGGCCCGTGCCAAGGCCTTTTCGATGTCGCTGCAGCGCACGGCCTCGATCGTGCGCATCACCACCTTGCTGGTGGGCGGATTGTCGGTGCTGTTGATCACCCTCGTGGCCGTGATGCTGTCGCGACGGGTGCGGCACGATCTGCTGGAACAGGAAAGCCGCTTCCGTGCGGCCTTCTACCAGGCCACGGTGGGCATGCTCAAATTCGACCAGACCGGTGGTGTCATGGAGGTCAACCAGGCCATGGCCGACATCCTGGGCTACTCGCGCGATGCGCTGCTCGGGCTGTCCATCCAGGACCTGGTGGCCGAGGGCGAACTGGTGCTCGACGACGCGGGCCAGATCGACTGGGGGCGCCAACTGCGCCCGGCCGAGCTGCGCTTCCGGCGCGCCGATGGCGGGCTGATGTGGGGCCGCTGGAGCGGCACGCTGGTGCGCACGGCCGGCCGCGAGGTGTCGGTGTTCGCCATCGTGGAAGACGTGTCGCAGAACCATGCGCTGGCCCGCGAGGTGGAACACCACGCCAGCCACGATCCGTTGACCGGGCTGATCAACCGGCGCGAGATCGAACGCCTGCTGGAGCAGGCCCTGATCGACGTGCGCAACCATGGCGGCGTGCACAGCCTGTGCTACATCGACCTGGACTATTTCAAGCTGGTCAACGACGGGCTGGGCCACGCCGCGGGCGACCAGTTGCTGCGCAACTTCGCCGATTACCTGGTGGGGTCGGTGCGCGAGGGTGACTGGGTAGGGCGGCTGGGCGGCGACGAGTTCGCGCTGTTCCTGGCCAATGCGGCCCAGGAAGAGGCCAAGCAGGTGCTGCAGCGGATCGTGCGTTCGCTGGGCCAGGCCAACTTCCAGCATGGCGACGGCAGCCTGCGGGTCAGTTGCAGCGTCGGCGTGGTGGAGGTCACCCGCGAGGCGGTGGACGTCAACTGGCTGATGAGTGCGGCCGACAGTGCCTGCTATGCCGCCAAGGAAGCCGGGCGCAACCGCGTGCACTGCTACAACGAAAGCCGCATGGCGCTGGACGAGCGCCGGCAGGAAGCCGAACGCCTGGCGCGGGTGACCAGTGCCATCGCCGAGAACCGCATGCTGTTGTATGCGCAGCGCATCGAGCGCGTCGGCGATCCGGGCTTCCTGCATTACGAAGTGCTGGTACGCATGCGCAACCCCGACGGGGTACTGCAGGCCCCCGGTGAGTTCATGCCGGCCGTGGAGCGCTATGGCATGGGCATGGCACTGGACCGGCACGTGCTGGGGCTGCTGTTCCGCCACCTGCAGGTGTGCCCGGCGCACGTGCAGCGGCTGGGCCTGTGCAACGTCAACGTGTCGGCGCAGTCGATTGCCGAGCCGAGTTTCCTGGCCTTCGTCTGCGACCTGCTGGAACGCAACCGCGGGCTGGCGCGCAAGCTCTGCTTCGAGGTCACCGAAACCGCCGCCATCAGCAGCCTGGCCCAGGCGCGCAGCTTCATCGAAGCGGTCAAGGCGCGGGGCTGCCAGGTAGCGCTGGATGACTTCGGCTCGGGGCTGTCCTCGTTTGGCTACCTGCGCCAGCTGCCGGCGGACATGCTCAAGATCGACGGTGTATTCGTGCGCGACATGGACATCGATCCGGTCAGCCGCGCCGCGGTGCGCGCGATCACCGAGATTGGCCGTGAGCTGCACATGACCGTGATTGCCGAATGGGTGGAATCGACCGAGGTGGCCGAACAGCTGCAGGTGCTGGGGGTGGACGGGCTGCAGGGGTATGCGATCGAGCGACCGATGGCGCTGGAGCGGATGACCCAGCCGGCGCTGTGGCCAGGGCGCAGCGCGCTGCCTTCGGAGGGCCGGCCGGGCCTGCCATGAGACCAATGGCCCGCGCCGCCCGCCGCGATGGGCTGCGTGAAAGCGCCAGGTTCGGGCGATAATCCCCGCCAGGGGCGGCACGCGACCTGCGTGGCGGCATCGAGGTTGGGGCAGGGTGTGAGGGGATGGCGCGGCAGGTGGATGGAATGGGGCGCAGTGCAGGTACTGCTGGCCCTGCTGTTGCTGCCGGCCTGGGCGGCCGCCGACACCGTGCTCGCCGCCACCACCCGGGTGGGCACCGACGTGCTGCTGCTGGGCGCCGCTACGGCTGAACGCACCCCCCAGCGCGCCTGCACTGCCGAAGTGCTGGCCCGCCACCAGCAGGTGCTGCACGTGCCCGCGCCCGCGGGCGGCTGGTCCGGTGAGCCGCAGGCGGTGGACGTGTTCGGGGTGCTCGCCGGCGAGGTGCGGATCAGCCACGGCGACCGCCAGATCTGCGGCAGCATGCATGATGCGCGCACCCGTGATTCCCGCTTCCGGGCCGGGGTGGGCATGGTGGTGGTGCCCACTGCCGGCGATCACGAACCGATCGTGGTGTCCTGGGCCGCGCCGATCAAACCCCGCTGGATTCCCACCGTACAGCTGGGCGCGCCCAGCCCGGTGCAGCAGGACGACACCGCCCGGCTGCTGGTGCGCGCGGCCTGCGTGGCGGTGGCCATTGCCTTGGCGCTGTCGGCGCTGATGGGCTATGTGACCACCAAGGACCGCTCGTTCCTGATCTACGTGGCCATCTGCCTGCTGCTGGTGCTGTGGCAGGCCGTGCTGGGCGGGTTGAGCGGGTATCCCGAGCCGTGGTTGCCGGTCGAGAACCGGGCCTCGTGGTGGCTGGTGTCGCTGACCGCGTTCACCGAGGCAGTGCTGCTGCCGGTGCTGTGGCGCCTGTGTGGCGGCGACCGCCGCTGGCCAGGGTCACGGCCGGCCCAGCATGTGCTGCTGTGGGGCTTGTTCGCGCTGGGTCTGGGCGTGCCCTGGATGCACTTTGCGGTGTTGCCGGGCGTGGCCGCCGGACTGGAAGCGTTGTTCGTGCTGGGCTGCGTAGCCTGCCTGGCGGCCGGCAGCTGGGGCGTGCTGCACCGCGACCGCTACGCGCTGGCCGGGCTGAGCGCGCTGCTGCCGTGGTGGATCATGATCATGGCCGATGCGCTGCACGCGCAGTGGCTGGTGGCCTACCGGATCGAGTCGCTGCAGCTGGGCACGACCTGGTTCCTGATGATGGCCGCCTACGCGCTCAACCTGCGCCTGGGCCGGCTGCGCCAGCAGCGCGACGAACTGCGCCAGCTGGCGGATACCGATGCCCTGACCGGCCTGCCGAACCGACGCGCCGGCCTGCGCAAGCTGGCCCACTACCTGGAACGTGCCGTCCAGGACGAACAACCGCTGGCGATCGGGTTCCTGGACATCGACCTGTTCAAGGACATCAACGACCAGTTCGGCCATGCCGTGGGCGACCAGGTGCTGGTGGCGGTGGCGCGCCAGCTGCGCGATTCGGTGCGCAACCACGACGATGTGATCCGCATGGGCGGTGAGGAGTTCCTGGTGCTGCTACCGGGCGCCAACCGGGCCAGCGCCTTCGCCCGCCTGGAAACCGTGCGCCAGCAGGTGCAGGCGGTGACCCGGGTGCTGGCCGTGCCGGGGTTGGAGGTGTCGGGCAGCATCGGCCTGGCCGTGCTGCGCGGGGACGGCGACGACCTGACCTCGCTGCTGCGCCGCGCCGACCACGCCATGTACTGCGCCAAGCGGGCCGGCCGCAACCAGGTATTCGACGCCGACCAGGCCGCCCCGGCCGACGCGCCGCTGCGTGTGTGAACAGCCGGCGCCCTGCGCGGGCCGGGTTTGCCGGATAATGGGCCGATGACAATCCGACTCAACAAACATATCGCCGAAACCGGCTTCTGTTCCCGGCGTGAAGCCGACCGCCTGATCGGCGAACGCCGCGTCACCGTCAACGGCCACCCGGCCGGCACCGGTGCGGTGGTCGGCGAGGGTGACGTGGTGCTGGTCGACGGCCAGCCGCTGCGTGCCCGCGAAGCCAAAAAGGCCGGCGGCCGCAAACACGTCTACATCGCGCTGAACAAGCCGGTCGGCATCACCTGCACCACCGAAAGCACGGTCAAGGGCAACATCGTCGAGTTCGTCGGCCACGAGCAGCGGATCTTCCCGATCGGCCGCCTGGACAAGGATTCCGAAGGCCTGATCCTGCTGACCAGCAACGGCAACATCGTCAACCAGATCCTGCGCGCCGAGAACGGCCACCAGAAGGAATACATGGTGGCGGTCAACAAGCCGGTCACCGACGAGTTCCTGCGTGGCATGGCCCGCGGTGTCCGTATCCACGATGAAACCACGCTGCCGTGCCGCACCAGCAAGCTGGCCAAGTTCGGCTTCCGGATCACCCTGCAGCAGGGCCTGAACCGGCAGATCCGCCTGATGGCCGCGGCCTTCGGCTTCCGCGTCACCCAGCTGCGTCGCGTGCGCATCGACAACATCAAGCTGGGCGCGCTCAAGCCGGGCCAGTGGCGCAACCTGACCGACGCCGAGCTCAAGGGCCTGCTGCCCAAACAGCTGGAATGGTAAGGACGCGCATCACGCGGTGAGCTGGCCGTCCGGCTAGACTGCGCAGGCACAACCCGCCTGCCTGCCGCCGATGATCAAGCCGTCCCTGCCGGACAACGAAGAGCAGCGCCTGCTGGCGCTGCAGCGCTACCAGATCCTGGATACCGCCAAAGAGCGGTCCTTCGAGGATCTGGTCACCATTGCCACGGCATTGTGCGGCACCCGCATGGGGGCGGTGACCCTGGTCGACCGCGACCGCCAGTGGTTCAAGGCGCGCCAGGCGCTGGATGCCACCGAAACCTCGCGCGACATCTCCTTCTGCGGCCATGCGATCCTGCAGCCCGACCAGGTCATGGTGGTGGAAGACGCGCAACAGGACCCGCGGTTCTTCGACAACCCGGTGGTGGTCGACGACCCGCATATCCGCTTCTATGCCGGCGCGCCGCTGCTCAGTTTCGATGGCCTGCCGCTGGGCACGCTGTGCGTGTTCGACGCCAACCCGGGGCACCTGCGGCCCGACCAGGCCCAGGCGCTGGTGGCGCTGTCGCGCCAGGTGTCGCTGGTGATGGAGCTGCGCCGCTACGCGTATGAGATCCAGCAGCACATGCGTGACCGGGCCTGGTACGAACAACGCCTGTCCGAATACAACGCCCTGCTCGAACAGCAGAACGCCGACCTGGCCGAGCAGAGCCGCACCGATCCACTGACCGGGCTGCCCAACCGGCGGGCGATGAGCCTGGCGCTGGAAGCGGCGGTCACCGATGCGGACGGACAGCCGCGGCAGACCGCGGTGGCACTGCTGGACATCGACCATTTCAAGAACGTCAACGACCTGTACGGCCACGCCACCGGCGACCACGTGCTGGCCGAACTGTCGCGCCTGCTGCGCGCGCATTTCGCCGGGCAGGGCCTGGCGGCACGTTACGGGGGCGAAGAGTTCGTGGTGCTGATGCCCGACACCACGCTCGGCACCGCCGAGCTGCAGTGCGACTTCCTGCGCATGGCCGTGGCCGACCTGCCGCTGGGCATTCCCTTGACGATCAGCATCGGGGTGGCCGCGCATCGCCATGGCGACGGCGTGGACCAGACCCTGGCACGTGCCGACGCGGCGCTGTACCGGGCCAAGCATGAAGGCCGCAACCGGGTGGTGCGCGCGGAGTAGGCGCGCGTCATGCGCCGGCCAACGGCCGGGCCACGCCGGTTCAGTCGATGATGTTGCGTGCTTCGGCGGTGGCCAGCAGTTCGGGGTGTTCCACCTTCCTGCGCCGGTTCAACAACGGGTGCAGGAACACCGCGCCGACGATGATGGCCACGCCGACGTAGAACACCGGGGTCAGTTCACGCTGCTCGCTGAGCAGCACCATCGCCAGCAGGATCGCGTACACCGGCTCCAGGTTGGTCACCAGCTGCGAGGTGTAGGCGCTGATATGGCGCAGCGCGACCAGGGCCAGCGCAAACGGCAGCAGGGTGCAGACCCCGGCCAGCACCAGCAGCAGCACGCCGTCGTGCAGGCTGGGCACTACCCACAACGGGCCGGCCAGTGGCGGCAGCAGGAAGGGCAGCAGCGGTGCCAACAGGGTCAGGGTGACGGTACCGGCACCCAGTTCCAGCGCCGTCACCGTGAGCGGGTCGGCATGGCTCACAAGACGCTTGTTGAGCGACCCGAACACCGCCACCAGCAGCGCCGACAGCGCCCCGATCAAGACGCCCAGGCGCATGCCATGCGGCACGCCACCCACCACCAGCGCCACGCCCGGCAGCACGGCGATGCCGAAGGCCAGTTCGCGCAGCTGGAACGGCCGCTTGGCCACCCACGGTTCGATCACTGCGGTGAACACCGGGGCCAGCGCGATGCAGGTGGCGGCCACCGATGCGTTGGCCAGCTTCACCGCGCCATAGAAGGTCAGCCAGTGCAGCGCGACCAGCGCGCCGACCCCGCAGTAGCCAGCAAACAGCGCCGGTGACAACTGGCGCAGGCCACGCCAGACCCGCGGCAGCACGGCCAGCATCGCCACCACCAGCAGCATCCGCCACCACACCAGTGGCAGCGCGGGCAGGGTGATCAGCTTGCCGAGGATGGCGGTAATGCCCCACAGCAGCACACAGAAATGGATTTGCAGCAGCGCGCGGCGGGTATCGGTCATCGGCATCGCGATATTGTGCGGCAAGCCGCGGCCGACCGCGACAACCGCGCGGCAGCTGGCATGGCATCCTGCGCACATGCAGCCCCATGTCCACGCCCCGCGTCCGCCCGCCGCCGCACCTGCCGTGCCGTCCGCCAGGGCGCGCGCGTGGGCCGGCCTGACCGCCGTCGTCGCCGTCGCCGCGATCACGCTGCAGTACGCGGTGCTGCTGGCCTCGGTGGGGGCCACCGCCGGCAGCGGTCAGGCACTGCTGCGGCTGCTGGGCTACTTCACCATTCTCAGCAACATCGGCGTGGCTGCCGTCTGTCTGGCGCGCCTGCGGGGACGCACCGGCGGCATGGCCGCCCCGGCACCCAGCGCCGCGGTGGCGGTGTACATCGGCATCACCGGCCTGGTCTACGTGCTGGTGCTGCGCACGCTGTGGCACCCGCAGGGCCTGCACTGGTGGGCCGACACCGGGCTGCACTATGTGGTGCCCGTGCTGTACCTGCTGGGCTGGCTGGCCGGCCCGCATGGGCAGCTGCGCTGGCGCCAGCTGGGCGGCGTGCTGCTGTTCCCGGCGCTCTACCTCGGCTGGGCGCTGCTGGTGGGGCGATGGAGCGGGCAGTACCCGTATCCATTCCTGGATCTGGCGGCGCTGGGTGCGGTGGGCGTGGCACGCAACGCGGCCGTGGTGGGGCTGGCCTTCGTGGCCCTGGCCGCGTTGCTGTGGCGGATCGACATGCGGATGGGCGCGCGATCACGCACCGTGCGGTAGGTATCGACCGTTGGTCGATACGGGTTTGACGCAGGGCGCAAAGGCAGCCGACCAACGGTCGGCTCTACGTGGCGCCTACGCGCGCCAACTGGTCGCGCAACGCCATCGCCGCGCCGGGATTGCGCTGCTTGGCCGCACCAATGAACAGCATGTACACCGCGCGCGGGCCCGAGGTCGGCGCTTCGGCGGCTACATGCGGCAGGTCCGGATTGTCCTCGCCGCGGGCCCAGCGCATCGCACGCAGGCACCACTGTTCCAATGCGCGCTCCGGGTAGCCCGCACGCAGGTTCGCGCGCGCATGCATCAGCCGCGCGTAGACGAAGTCCGCGGTGGGGTCGGCAAAGCTCGGGTAGTCGTTGGAGCCGCTGAACACCAGCGCGGCGTTGTGCGCGCGCGCCACCGCCACCAGTTCCGCGCTCCACGCGGCCGGGTTGCGCACCTCCAGCGCGTGCTGCAACGCGCGCCCGTCGGCCGTGCGCGGCAGCTGCGCCAGGAACCGGTCGAACTCCTGCGCGCCCGCCGGATGGGTGTCGCCGAACTGCCACACCAGCGGTCCCAGCCGATCGCCCAGCGCGACGATGCCGTCGATGAAGGCCTCCGCACGCGCGCCTACCGTCGTCAGGTCATGGGTCTGGGTGACGGTGCGGGGCGCCTTGGCCGAAAAACGGAACCCGGGCGGCGTCTGCTCGCGCCACTGCGTGTAGATGGCCGGCTTCTGCGCCCGGTAGAACGTGCTGTTGATCTCGATGCAGCCCAGCGCCCGGCTGGCGTGCGCCAGCTCTTCGCGTTGCGCCAGGCCGGCCGGATAGAACGTTCCGCCGCGCCAACCCGGAAACACCCAGCCGCCGATGCCGGTACGGATGCGTCCTGCCGCCGTCATGCGTCGCCCGCGTGGGCGCGCCACGGGTCGTAACTGCCGAACCACCACAGGTAGCCTTCCAGGTCGCGGCACGCGTAGCCGCGGCCGCCATAGGCCTGGTCGGCGATGTCCATCACCACCTGCGCGCCGGCGGCCACGGCGCGCGCGTAGTGCGCATCCGGGTCGGCCACGATCACGCAGGCACTCTGGGTCTGGCGCCCGTCCACCTCGTCGGGGTGCACGCTGTAGCGCCCCCACTCGCTGGCGTTGTCGACCGAGCCGAGCATGATCATGCCGTGGCCGTACACCAGCTGCGCGTGGTGAACGACCTCGCCATCGGCATACACCGCCTGCGGCTCGAAGCCGAACGCGCGCTGCAGCCAGCCAATGGCGGCGTGCGCATCGCGATAGCGCAGGCAGGGAATGACGGTGGATATGGTGTCGGCAGGCGCGGTCATACAGGGCTCCGGGGCGGTCCGCCTTCTGGCACAGGCGAGCCTGAGCGCCCCCGCGTTACCATCGTGCGAAACCCGGCCCAAGGCGCGCCTGCGCGCCTCAACGCCCCCGCGACACGCAACTGGAGACACTGCTTGAACACATCCTGGATCGGAGGCGTTGTGCTGCTTGCATGCGCACCTTTGGCATCGGCGGCGGTGCCGGCCGAACTGCAGCGGCTGGACGCCACGGTCGAGCGTGCGCGCAGCACATTCGACGTACCCGGCATCGCGGTGGCGGTGGTCAAGGATGGCCAGGTGGTGTTCGAGCGCGGCTACGGCGTACGCGAGCTGGGCAAGCCGGCACCGGTGCAGGCCGATACTCTGTTCGCCATCGCCTCCAACACCAAGGCGTTCACCGCCACCGCGCTGAACCTGCTGGCCGAGCAGGGCAAGCTGAAGATGGACGACCGGGTGATCGACCACCTGCCCGGGTTCCGCATGTCCGACGCCTACGTCACCGGTGAGATGCGCATCCGCGACCTGCTCTCGCACCGCAGCGGGCTCAGCCTGGGCGCGGGCGACCTGCTGTTCTGGCCGACCACCACCTACAGCAACCAGGAGGTGGTCGCGCGCCTGGCCAAGGTGCCGCTGAAGGCCGGTTTCCGTGACCGCTACGCGTACGACAACATCCTGTACGCGGTGGCCCAGCAGGTGATCGAGCAGGTGTCCGGGCAGTCCTACGCCGATTTCCTGCAGCAGCACATCTTCACCCCGGTTGGCATGGCCGGCACCCGCTACAACGCCGACCACCTGCAGCCGGGCGACAACGCCGCCGTTGGCCATGCCAAGTACGACTTCAAGGCCCTGCGCACGGTGGCGCCGCTGACCTGGTCCAACAATGCCGGTGCGGGCGGCATCTATTCCAGCGTGCATGACATGGCGCGCTGGATGAACGTGCAGCTGGCCCACGGCACGCTGGAAAACGGCACGGCGCTGTTCAGCGCAAAAAGCCAGCAGGGCATGTGGCAGATGATCACCCCCCAGGTGGTACCCGAACCGAGCGTGCCGCAGCTGGCGGCCGCGCGTCCGAACTTCGCCGGCTATGGCGAAGGCTGGAGCCTGAGCGACTACCGGGGCCAGAAACTGGTCTGGCATACCGGCGGCTGGCCGGGCATGGTGTCGCGGGTGACGCTGGTGCCCGAACAGAAGCTGGGCATCGTGGTGCTGACCAACCAGGAAGTGGGCGCGGCCTTCAACGCCATCACCATGGACGTGCTGGACGCCTACCTGAGTGCACCGCAGACCGACTGGGTGGCGGCCTATGCCGCGGCCGTGGCCAAGGCGCAGGACAAGGCCGATGAAGGCTGGGCCACCCACCAGGCCGCACGCGACGCGAAATCCACGCCCTCGCTGCCGCTCGCAAGCTACGCGGGCGGCTACCGCGACGCGTGGTATGGCGACGTCTTCGTCGAGCAGAGCGCGGGCAAACTGCGCCTGCGCTTCGGCAAGACCGCGCAGCTGGTGGGCAAACTGGAGCACTGGCAGCACGACACCTTCATCGTGCGCTGGGACGACCGCTCGCTCAACGCCGATGCCTTCGTCACCTTCAGCCTGGACCCGGACGGCAAGGTTCGCGATGTGCGCATGCAGGCCATCTCGTCGTTGACCGATTTCAGCTTCGATTTCCAGGATCTGCTGCTGGTGCCGATCAAGACCGACGTCAAGGGCTGAACCGCACGCGCGGCGTGAGCTGCAGGTAAAGGCATGCAGCAGGCCGCGGTGGGATAATCGCGGCCTGCTTTGCTTCGGGGTAATGGAATGTTCCGCTGGTTCGAGTCGCTGATTCCGGTTTTTCCGCCCATCGATGGGCGCATGCCACCGCGCAAGGTCGTGCCGTTCTACATCCACTACCTGCGCCCGGTGTGGCCGGTGCTGCTGGCCACGCTGATTGCCGGGCTGCTGCTGGCGCTGGTGGAAGTGGCGATGTTCGACTTCCTCGGCCGCATCGTGGACATGGTGGCCGAACAACCCGGTGCCGGGTTCTTCCAGCGCCACGCCAACGAGTTGCTGTGGATGGTGGTCATCACCGTGCTGCTGCGCCCGGTGCTGGTGGGGCTGCACAACCTGCTGGTCAACCAGGCCATCGTGCCGGGGCTGAGCAACCGCTCGCGCTGGCTGATGCACAACTACGTGGTGCGGCAGAGCCTGAGCTTCTTCCAGAACGATTTCGCCGGCAGCATGGCCAACCGGGTGATGCAGACCGGTACCTCGCTGCGCGAATCGGCCGTGCAGATGGTCGATTCGCTCTGGTACATCGTGGTGTACACCGGCACGGCGCTGTACCTGTTCGCGCAGGCCGACTGGCGGCTGATGATTCCGCTGCTGCTGTGGATGGTCGCCTACGTGGTGATCATGTGGTACTTCGTGCCGCGTGCGAAGGAACGCGCCTGGATCGCCTCCGAAGCGCGTTCCAAGGCGATGGGCCGGATCGTGGACGGCTACACCAACATCCCCACGTTGAAGCTGTTCGCCCACGGCGGGCGCGAGCAGGCGTATGTGGCCGAGGCGATCGACGAGCTGGCGGCCAAGCACCGCCGACAGACCCGGGTGACCACCGGCATGGACCTGACCATCGCCATCGTCAACGGCTTCCTGATCGCCGGCACCTGCGGCCTGGCGCTGTGGCTGTGGAATGGCGGGCACATCAGCGTGGGCGCCATCACCCTGGCAACGGGGCTGGTGATCCGCATCCACAACATGTCCGGCTGGATCATGTGGACCATCAACGGGATCTTCGAGGACATCGGCACGGTGCAGGACGGCATCACCACCATTTCCCAGCCGTTGACCGTGCAGGATCGCGATGACGCGACCGCGCTGCAGGTGACGCAGGGTGGGGTGCATTTCGACCACATCCACTTCCACTACGGCAAGACCGGCGGGGTGATCGCCGGGCTGGACCTGGACGTGAAGCCGGGCGAGAAGATCGGCCTGGTCGGGCCATCGGGTGCGGGCAAGTCCACGTTGGTGAACGTGCTGCTGCGTCTGTATGACCTGGAAAGCGGGCAGATCCGCATCGACGGCCAGGACATCGCCAGCGTCACCCAGGAAAGCCTGCGCCGACAGATCGGCGTGGTCACCCAGGACACCTCGCTGCTGCATCGTTCGATCCGCGACAACCTGCTGTACGGCCGCCCCGACGCCACCGACGCGCAGCTGCGCGCCGCCGTGGCCAAGGCGCGTGCGGAAGCGTTCATCGACACCCTGCGTGATGGCGAAGGCCGCCAGGGCTACGACGCGCACGTGGGCGAGCGCGGGGTGAAGCTGTCCGGTGGCCAGCGCCAGCGCATCGCAATCGCGCGCGTGCTGCTCAAGGACGCGCCGATCCTGGTGCTGGACGAGGCGACCTCGGCGCTGGACTCGGAAGTGGAAGCGGCCATCCAGGACAATCTGGACGAGCTGATGGCGGGCAAGACGGTGATTGCCATCGCACACCGGCTGTCCACCATCGCGCGCATGGACCGGCTGGTGGTGATGGACCAGGGCCGCATCGTGGAAACCGGCACGCACGCCGAGTTGATCGCGGCCGGCGGCCTGTACGCGCGCTTGTGGGCGCGCCAGACCGGCGGCTTCGTCGCCGCCGACGCCTAACCGACGCCGACGCTGCCGGGGGGGGTAGAGCCGACTGTCAGTCGGCTGCTCCGGCTCTACGAAACCACACAAAAAAACGGCCCGGTTCGCACCGGGCCGTTGCCTGTCTGACGAGGAACCAGGCGGGTTTACTCGATCGGCTGGTCCAGCATCAGCTGGCGCGCGAAGCGCACCGGCGGGGCGCCGTAGGACAGCATCTGGTCGTGGTAGGCCTTCAGGTTGAACTTCGCGCCCTGCTTGTCCTGCACGGCCTTGCGGGTGTCGAAGTGTTCCTGCGCACCGACGAAGTAGGTCGGCAGCTGCGCGGAGGTCAGCTGCGCGCGCACCCACTTGCCCGACGCTTCGCTTTCCTGCTGGAAGGCATCGTGGGTCATCAGCTGCATCGCCTGCTCACGCGTCCAGTTGTCCACGTGCACGCCCTGGTCCAGGATCGCGTTGGAAATGGTGCGCAGGTAGAACTTCAGCTGCACCAGGTGGAACAGCGGATCGTTGTCCAGGTAACCCTGCTCCTGCATCATCCGCTCGGTGTACACCGCCCAGCCTTCGGCGAACAGGCCCGAACGCAGCACCGCGCGCAGCGTGGAGGGGAACTTGCCCGAATGCCAGCCTTCCAGGTAATGGCCCGGCGTGCCTTCGTGGATGCTCAGCAGGTGGATCATGCGGCTGTTGTATTCGCGCAGGAACGAGTCGACCTGCTTGTCGTTCCAGTCGTCGGGAATCGGCGAGACCGCGTAGAAGGTCTTCAGGTTCTTGTCCAGCGGGCCCGGCGAATCGCAGTAGGCCACGGCCACGCCGCGCTGGAACTCCGGCATCAGGATGATGTCCACCGGCGAATCGGGCAGGGTCATCAGGTCATGCTTGCGCACGAACTCGGTGGACTGCGCCAGCGCGGCCTTGGCATCGTCGACCACCTTGTCGCGGGCCGGCTTGTCGGCGTAGGCCAGTTCCAGCGCCGCTTCGATCGCGGCCTGCTGCTGTTCATCGCTCGGGTTGGCCGGCAGTGCCGGAGCACCCGGCTTGTCCTTGAGCACGGTCTGCGCGATGCCGTACATGTCCTGGCGCACGCGCTTGAGTTCGGCGCGCGCGCGCTCGCCGATCTCGGCGCGCGACAGCGACGAGTTCAAGGCGAACTTCAGCTTCTGGTCGTACAGCTCCGCACCGATGCGGAAGTCGCCCTTGGCATTCGGCACCAGGGTCTTGTCCAGCCAGGTCTGCTGTTCTTCAACGGCCTTCTTCAAGCCATCGATGGCCGCCTGCAGGCGCTTGCCATCTTCGGCCGGCAGCTCGCCGATGTGCGGGGTGATGAAGGTATCGACGATGCTCAGGATGCCGCGGTTCTGCTTGGCCACGGTCTCGGCATGGATCTTCGGCACGCGGGCCGGGTCCAGGTTCTCACGGGCCTGGGCAAAGATCTGCGGCAGCTTCTCCATGCGCGCGGTGGCCGACTTCAGGCGCTCGGGCAGCGGTGCGAACTCGCGTGCCATCAGGCCGTAGATCGCGCTGCCGGCCACGCCGTTGTAGATCTGCGGGTCCCACTTGGACGACTGCAGCACCTCGGCGCTCCAGATTTCCGACTGCAGCTGGTTGCGCAGGATCGCCGCGTCCACCTGGTTCTCGCGCGAAAGCTTGCTGACGTCGATGCGGTCCAGGTCGGCGACAAGGCCCTTGTAGGCCGTCAACATCTTCTGCTGGCCGGCGGCGCTCAGGTCGTCGATCTCCGCATCGTAGCGGTGGTCGCCGATCTGGGTGGCGCTGATCGGCGACAGCTGCATCCAGGTATCCAGCGCGCGCTTGGACAGGTCGGCGAAGGCGGCGTCCACGGCGGCGTCGCCAGCGGGGGCAGCGGCGGCCGGCGTACCGGGTGCCGCGGGCGGGGCGTCGGCCTGCTGGCAGCCGCCGAGGGCGGCGATCAGGGCGAGGGCGAGAAGATGCTGGCGCATCGGCGATCCTGTGCTGTGGTCAATCGCCGAGCATAGGCCCCCGCGCCCGGCCGCGCCCGTGCCATTGGATTACCATGGCCCTTTCCCAGCCGGAGGGTGCGCCATGCAGTACGAAGGGAGCTGCCATTGCGGGCAGATCGCGTTCGTGGTCGAGGCGGCCGAGCCGATCACCGAGGCCCTGGACTGCAACTGTTCGCTGTGCCGTCGCCGCGGTGGCCTGCTGTGGTTCGGCCCGCGCGAGGCGCTGCGGCTGACCACCGATCCGGCCGACGTGGCCACCTACCAGTTCAACCAGCACCACCTGGAACACCACCATTGCCGTACCTGTGGCACCGCCCCGTTCAGCGAGGGCGTGGACCCCCGCAGTGGAAGCAGGATGGTGGCGGTGAACGTACGTTGCCTGCCCGGGGTGGACCTGGACGGGCTCACGATCAATCGCTTCGACGGAGCAAGCAAATAAATGAAACGGACGATGTGGCACCCCAAGGGTGCATGGGCAGGGATGCTGGTGCTCGGGCTGGCCGGCTGTGCGGCCCAGAATCACGGCGAAGCGGCCGCCGACGCGGGCGCCGGTGCACTGGCGTCGCCGGAAGGGGCGATGTTGGCCTACGAACACGATCTGGACATCACCCTGGACGCGGCCGGTATCGCCCCGCGCGTGAAGCAGATCGCCGAGGCGTGCCAGTCCGCGCGATTCGGTGACTGCGCGGTCCTGCAGGTGGGCCAGCAGGGCGGCGAATACCCCAGCGGTTCGGTCAAGGTGCGGATCGCGCCCAAGGGGGTGGAGCCGCTGATCGGGCTGGCCGGGCAGGGCGGTGAGGTGGCCTCGCGCAACACCCATGCCGAAGACCTCGCCCAGCAGGTGGCCGACACCGCGCTGACCAAGGCGCGCCTGCAGAAGGAACATGAACGGCTGCTGGCCTACCAGGACAGCAAGGACATCAAGCTCGCCGACCTGCTCACCATCACCCAGCGCCTGTCGGAAATCGAGGCCGGGGTGGAGCAGGCCAACAAGGAGGCGGCCCAGCAGCACCGCCGTATCGACACGCAGCTGGTGACGATGCAGTTCCACACCCCGTCCGGGCAGCGCAGCCGCAGCCAGATCGGTGAAGCGCTGAGCGAGTCCGGCGCCGTGCTGACCACCAGCGTGGCCTTCCTTATCCGCGCCCTGTCGGCGTTGCTGCCGTGGGCCGTGGTGGCCTGGGTGTTCGCCTGGATCGGCAGCGTGCTGTGGCGCCGCCGCAAGCGCCGCCTGGCCGCACGGGCCAGCTGACGCGGCAAGGCGCGGTGCCGGTCAAACCCGGCACCGCGCAGCCATCAGCCTTCGTCGTGTTCGTATTCCACGAACACGTCCAGCTCCAACGCCAGTTCCTGCACCGCATCGCGCACGCGCTGGGCGGCAAGCGCATTGCCCACCTCCACTTCCAGCTCGTGGATGCCCGGGCCGATGTCGTCGGACAGGCCGGCCGAACTGGAATCGTCATCGTCCATGTGCGGCATCAGGTCGTCGGTTTCTTCGACATGCTCGATGCCTTCGATGCTCTGCAGCAGGTCGGTGATGGCACGCGCGTCGTCATCGCTGCCGGTAATTCTGAGTCGCAACAGGGCCATGGAACACGCCTTGGGGGAAAGGAACTCCAGCCTAGCCAGCGCGTGGACAAGGCCGGGTGAGGATGGGCGCTACCGCGCACCGGACAATGCGGGCCGGCCCAGCAGTTCATCCGGCAGCGCCGGTATCGGTGTGCGCTCATCCAGCGCTTCGCGTTTGAGCCAATCCATGAAGGCCACCGCGGTAGGGCTGAGCGGGCGGTGTTCGGCGTGCACCACGTAATAGGCATAGCGCGCCTTCAGGGCCGGGCCGGGCAACCGCACCAGTTCATAGCGTTGCAGATACGGCTGGGCGATGTGCTTGCGCGCCAGCACCGCGCCGATGCCATACACCGCCGCGCGCATCGCGTCGGTGCTGTCGCTGAATGAATGCACCGACGGCAGTTCCAGACCGCGCACCCCGGCGGCGCGGAACCAGTCGCGCCAGCCCTGCGGCGACATGTCGCTGATCAGGGGCAACGCCGCGATCTGCGCCGGTTCGCGCAGGGCCGCCACGCCGGCCAACGCGGGCGACGCGACCGGGCACAGCTCGTCGTCCATCAGGTGATGCGCGCGCAGGCCGGGCCATTGCCCCAGCCCGTAGCGGATGCCCAGTTCCGGCCCGGTGTCGTCGAAGCGCACCAGCTCGGTACTGGTCTGCAGTTCGATGCGCACCTGCGGGTACTGGGCGGTGAAGCGGGCCAACCGGGGCACCAGCCAGCAGTACGACAGCGAGCGGATGGTGGTCACCCGCAGCGGCACGATGTCGGCCTGGGGATGCAGGTTGCCGGCCACCGCATTGAGATCGCTCAACGCCGCGGCGGCGGCATCGGCCAGCTGGCGGCCTTCGGCGGTCAACCGCACCCCGCGCGCGTGGCGCTGGAACAGCACCGTGCCCAGCAGCACTTCCAGCTTGCGCACGTGGTGGCTGACCGCACTGGCGGTCAGGTGCAGCTCTTCGGCGGCATGGGCGAAATTCTGGTGGCGCGCGGCGACCGCGAAGACCCCCAGCGCTGGCAGCAGGGAAGGGCGCAGGATCATGGACAAGACCCAAATAAGATTTGTGGCTTGCCCGGATACTACGCGCTTGTGGGCCCCTTCCGGTAGGCGGATGCTGTGCCCCTGTCCCCTGGAGCCGCCCCCATGTTGCCGTCCGCGACCGCCATTCAGCCACGCATCTGCCTGTTGTCCGGGGTGCGTCCATGAGCGGCGCACCGCTGGCCAGCGCCGTGGTCGAACGCGACTGGCGCACCCCGCTGGAACTGACCGTGTTGGGCGCGATCTGGGGCTGCTCGTTCCTGTTCATGCGCGTGGCGGTGCCCAGCTTCGGCCCCTATGCGCTGGTGGAAGTGCGGCTGCTGCTGGGCGCGTTGGTGCTGCTGCCGTTCCTGTGGCAAGCCCGCGCGCAGTTCCCGGCGCGGCGCTGGTTGTGGCTGGCGCCCATCGGCGTGATCAACTCCGCGATCCCGTTCGTGCTGTTCGCCTGGGCCGCGCAACACGCCCCGGCTGCGATCGGGGCGATCTGCAATGCCATGACCGTGCTGTTCGCCGCGCTGATTGCCTTCCTGTTCTTCGGCGAAAAGATCGGCATGCGCCGCGCCATCGCGCTGCTGGTCGGCTTCGCTGGCGTGGTGGTGCTGGCCACCGCCAAGGTGTCGGGGCTGAGCATCGGCGCGGCGGTCATCGCCGGCGTTTTGGCCGCGCTGCTGTACGGCTTGGGGGTGAACCTGGTGAAGCGGCACATGACCGGCTTGCCGCCCGCCGCATCCGCGGGGGCCACCCTCGGCTGCGCCGCCATCGCGCTGCTGCCGATGGCGCTTACCCACTGGCCCACCGGCCCGATCCCGACGGTGTCCTGGGTTTGCGCCATCGCCTTGGGCGTGGTGTGCACTGGCCTGGCGTTCCTGATGTTCTACCGCCTCATCGCCCGCATCGGCCCGGCCCGCGCCTCGACCGTCACCTACCTGGTCCCGATGTTCGGCGCGCTGTTTGCGTGGTTGTTCCTGGGCGAAGCGGTGACCGGGGCGATGGTGATTGCCGGTGCGTTGATCCTGGGTAGCGTGGCCGCGTCGCAGAAGCGGTAGGTCGTGCGGTCGCGGGCAGGGGCAGCCGACCAACGGTCGGCTCTACCCGGCCGCGCGCGCAGACAATCAAAACGCCAACGCGTGTGCCGTTACCGCACCGGCACCGCGATATTGCACAGGTCGATGTGCCCCGCCGGGCGCTTGTAGAAATCATCCACCCGGTTGCGGCGTGCCTCCACCACATCGGCGAACGTCTTCGACTCGGTGCGCAGCACCTCCAGCTTCGGCCGTTGCGCCGCCGGCACATCGCTGGCGCGCTGGATCGACTGGATCGCCGTGCGCTGCGCGGCGTCGGCATAGAAGCCCATCGGCGCCGGACCACGCGGCAGCGCACTCAGCAGCTCCATGCCCTGCAGCACCCGTCCCACCACCGTGATGTTGCGGTCCAGCTGGCGCGGCGACTGCCCCGTCACCACGTACAGCTCCGCCCCGATGCTGCTGTCTTCCTCGTTGCTGCGGCCCGCACCCAGCGCGCCGTAACAATGCGCCAGCCAGGTCTTCCCGTCCTGCCGGTCCTGGCCCACCGGGAAGCCATCGACGAAGCCGGTCTGGTCGGCCCAGCCGTCACGGTCGGGCAGCATGCTCACCTTCAACCCCTTGCTGTCGCGCTGGAACTCGGCCGGGAGCGTGCGCTTGGCACTGCCCAGGGGCTTGGCCTTGGCCGCATCGTCGGCATCGGCGTCGCCGAACTGCACCACGAAGTTGTCCTGCGCCCGGTAGATGCTCTCGCCATCCCAGAAATGTTCGTGCGCCAGCGTCTGGATGTTGGCCACGTGCTGGGGCGCGAACGCCGGGGCCAGTTCGATCGTGACGCGCCCGGCCGGCAGGTTCATGTACAGCACGTTGGCCGGCTCCGGCGTGCGCCAATCGCTGGCCGGGGAGGCATCCAGAATCTGCTGGGGGCTGCGGTAGGGCGTGGCCGCGCCAGCGGTGGCGGGCAGCGCGCAGGCAAGGGCGAGGGCAAGCAGGGCAGTGCGGCAAGGCGACATGGCGAACCCGTTCAGGAAGTGTCTGCCGATTGTGCGCGAAGCGCGGCCGCTGCGACCAGCGGCGGCGCGGTGACCAACCGGCACGGTGACTAAGGGCACATTCGCTATACCGGACTTCACACTAGTGTTGACTCCACGCTAGTTGGAGAACGCGATGAGCGACCACGATGCCTACCTGAAGAAGTTCCAGAAGGAGCTCAGCTCCGGCACGGTCTCGCTGGCCTTGCTGGCGGTGCTGGCCAAGGCCGGCGAGCCGCTGTACGGCTACCTGATCGCCAAGGAGCTGGAGCGGGTCGGCGAGGGCGTGCTGAGCGGCAAGCAGAGCGCGCTGTACCCGGTGCTGCGCAACCTGGAAGGGGCCGGGTTGCTGGAAAGCCATGTTGAACCGTCGATGGCCGGTCCGCCGCGACGCTACTACCGCATCAATGACACGGGCCGTGAGGTGCTCCGGCAATGGACCGCCGCGTGGCGCGCTACCCGTGATTCCGTCGATTCCGTCCTGGAAGGGGTAATTGAATGAACATCGCGTCCGTGGCCGGTCGGGCCTTGCCGACCACCATTCCCGAGTACCTGGCGCAGCTGCGCGCCGCCCTGCATGACGCCGACCCGGCAATGGTGCAGGACGCGTTGTACGACGCCGAGGAGTACCTGCGTTCCGAACTGGCGGCCCAGCCCGGCCGCAGCGAGGCCGAGGTGATCGCCGACGTCGCCAGCAGCTACGGCGCACCGGAAGAAGTGGCCGACATCTACCGCGAAACCGAAATCACCGTGAACCGCGCGCTGCGGACGCCCAGCGCGGGTGCCGCGCCGCTGCGCCGGGCCGTTGTGGCCACTGGCACTGTCGGTGGGGCGGCGGCTGCGGCAAGCATCGGCACGCCGCCGGCTGCCACGCCCAAGCCGCGTTCGGCGCTGGCCCGGTTCTTCGGCGTAGCGCTGGAAGCACGCACTTATGGGGCGCTGTTCTACATGCTGCTGTCGCTGGCTACCGGCACGTTCTTCTTCACCTGGGTGGTAACCGGGTTGTCGCTGTCGCTGGGGTTGATGGTGCTGATCATCGGCATTCCGATCACCGTGCTGTTCTTCGGATCGGTCCGCGGCCTGTCGCTGCTGGAAGGGCGGCTGGTGGAAGCGCTGCTGGGCGAGCGCATGCCGCGCCGGCCGACCTATTCCGACCGCAGCCGCAGCTGGCTGCAGCGGGTGGGCGACATGTTCACCGATGGCCGCACCTGGCTGACGCTGCTGTACTTCGTGCTGATGCTGCCGCTGGGCATCGTGTACTTCACCATGGCGGTGACCTTGCTGTCGATCTCGCTGAGCTTCATCTGGGCGCCGGTGGCGGCGTTGTTCACCGGTGAGATACCGGGCATCTACATCGAAGGCGAGCAGATGCTGTCGATGTGGGCCACGCCGCTGCTGGCGGTGGCCGGGGTGCTGCTGCTGTTCGTCACCCTGCACCTGGCACGCGGCATCGGCCGCCTGCACGGGATGATGGCCAAGCACCTGCTGGTGCGGCTGTAGATCCCGACGGTTGCCCGGTGAACGAAACCCGGTAGTGCCGGCCGCTGGCCGGCTCCAGGCAATGCAGAACGAAACCAGGTAGTGCCGGCCGCTGGCCGGCTCCAGGCAACGCAGAACGAAACCAGGTAGTGCCGGCCGCTGGCCGGCTCCAGGCAACGCAGAACGAAACCCGGTAGTGCCGGCCGCTGGCCGGCTCCAGGCAACGCAGAACGAAACCCGGTACTGCCGGCCGCTGGCCGGCTCCAGGCAATGCAGGATGTACGAGGAGCCGGCCAGCGGCCGGCACTACCGGATGCGATGCGGCTGCGCCGCACGCATGGCAAGGCGGTCTTAGCCCGCCTTGCGCCGCAACGGGGTGACGTTGCTGGTGATCTTGGCGGCCTTCTTCGGCTTGGTCGCGGCGGTCTGCGCATGGGCCGCGAAGAAATCACGCACCTTCGGGTACACCGTTTCGCGCCAGCGACGGCCGCTGAAGATGCCGTAATGGCCGGCGCCTTCCACGATGAAATGCTCACGGTGCTCGGCCGGAATGCCGCTGCACAGCGCCTGCGCCGCTTCGGTCTGGCCCAGCCCGGCGATGTCGTCCAGCTCGCCCTCGATGCTCAGCAGGGCCGTCCCGGTGATCGCCGCCGGGTTCACGTGTTCGCCGTTGACGTACCACTCGCCACGCGGCAGCAGGAACTGCTGGAACACCACCTCGATGGTGTCCAGGTAGTACTTGGCCGGCATGTCCAGCACCGCGTTGTACTCGTCGTAGAAACGACGGTGCGCGTCGGCGTCTTCCATGTCGCCCTTGACCAGGTCGGCGTAGAAATCCCAGTGCGAACTGAAGTGCCGGCTCGGGTTCATCGACAGGAACCCGGCATGCTGCAGGAAGCCGGGGTACACGCGGCGACCGGCGCCGGGGTAGGTGCCCGGGACGGTATGGATGACGTTGTTCTCGAACCACGACAACGGGTTCTGCGTGGCCAGGTTGTTCACCGCGGTGGGGCTGCAGCGGGCATCGATCGGGCCCCCCATCATCACCAGCGTGCGCGGCGTCGGTTCGCCACGGCTGGCCATCAGCGATACCGCCGCCAGCACCGGCACGGTCGGCTGGCACACACTCACCACGTGCAGCTTGTCCGCGCCCAGGTGGCGGATGAATTCCTGCACGTAGGCGATGTAATCGTCCAGGCCGAACTCGCCTTCGCTGCCCGGCACCATGCGCGCGTCCACCCAGTCGGTGACATACACGCGGTGGTCGCGCAGCAGCGTGCGCACGGTGTCGCGCAGCAGCGTGGCGTGGTGGCCCGACAGCGGCGCCACCACCAGCACGAACGGCTGGTTGAGCATGGTGTGCAGCTGGTCGGCTTCGTTGCTGTGGCGCTTGAAGCGCAGCAGCTTGCAGAACGGCTTGCTGACTTCCTCGTGCACCACGATCGGCACGCGCTCGCCATCGACCTCGATTTCGTTGATGCCCCACTCGGGCTTCTCGTAATCCTTGCCGATGCGATGGAACAGCTCGTTGACCGCCGACAGGCGATCGGCACCGGGCATCTGCGACCACCAGTGACCCTGGTTGGCGAAGAACTTGGCGTTGGCCTGGGCCTGGTGAACCCACGGGGCGAGCATGTTGCGGGTCAACTCATGCAGTTGATAGAGCATGGCGTCCGAATATGTATGGTCTTATGTTGCCGCGCAGCATAGCCTACCGGCGGGATCGGCGCGTTAATACGGGGTCAGTCTCAGTTGTTATCGAGATTCAGCGGTCGGCACGTTCCAGCGCGGCGGCATGCCCGGCCAGGGCCGGAGACAGCCAGCAGTGCGAGCCCAGCGCGGTGAAGCCGGCGTTCTTCAGGCCGCTGCGGTACCAGCGCGCCGGACGCGCCTGGAAGCCCTCATGGTCGCCGTCGAATTCGTCCTCGGCGCTGAACGCCTCCAGGAACGCCACGCCGCCCGTGAGTTCGGCAAAACCGTCCAGCGCCGGGCGCAGCTCGCGGCTGGGCACGTAATGCATCACGTCAGAACAGACCAGCAGGTCGACCGGCGCACACGGGCGCAACCAGGCGAAGTCGCCGACCTTGGCCATGTGCAGGTTGCGGCTGCGGCCATAGCGCTGGATGGCGTACGCGCTGCTGTCGAAGCCCAGGTACTGCACGCGCGGACGCAGCTTGAGCAGCGGTGCGCGCCAGGCGCCTTCGCCGCAGCCGATGTCGAGCACGCTGCGGATCGGGCGTTCCAGGTAGTACTCGGCGCTGGCCACGGCCAAGGCCACCTTGCGCGCCAGGCGCGCGGCGCCACCGGCCTGGTCGGCCTGGTACCAGCGCTTGAAGTAGTCGGCGTCGTAGGTCTTGTCCATGGCGATCATGCGAAGTCGTGAAAACGGCGCCTATCGTACGGTGTCGCGCGGCGGCCTGCGTGGCGGTGGTGTGGCGATTGGTCGCGCCAGCCACGCATGGGGCGGCTGTACCCGGGCATGCGAGAATGCCCGACAACCTACGCCAGCCGCTGGAGCGAGCGCATGCAGAGCTATTACTGGGTCAAAACCTTCCATCTGCTGTTCGTGGTGGCCTGGATGGCGGCGGTGTTCTACCTGCCGCGGATCCTGGTGAACCTGAGCGAGACCGCCGGCCAGCTGCCGGTGACCGAGCGGCTGCAGCTGATGGGCCTGCGCCTGTACAAGTTTGGCCACATGATGTTCGGCTTCGCGCTGATCCTGGGCCTGGTGCTGTGGCTGGGTTACAAGGTGATCCCCGATTTCCCGACCATGGTGGCCCCGGGTGCGGCCGGCTGGTTGCACGCCAAGCTGGGCCTGGTGGTGCTGCTGCTGGTGTATTACTCCTGGACCGGCCGGTTGCTGAAGGGCAACGTGCGCGGCAAGCCGCTGCCGACCTCGCGCGCGCTGCGCTGGTTCAACGAACTGCCGCTGGTGCTGTTCATCGGGGTGGTGTGGTTGGTGTTGGCCAAGCCGTTCTGAGGGGCGTGATGAGGCCGGGGGCGATTGCAACGGTGCGGCAATGGCAACGGCAACGGCAGCCGACCAACGGTCGGCTCTACCGGTAGTGCCGGCCGCTGGCCGGCTCTCGACCTCGATAGCCGACCAACGGTCGGCTCTACCCGGTGGGGGTGACCCGTCCTGCCATAGGTTGACACCTGTGGTGGATGAACCGGCCGCCGTCAGGCGGCCAAGGACGCCCGATGCACTGCATCGGGCGTCTGCATTTTAAGGGACAGGTGCGGGCGTTCGGCGTTATAGATCGCCACCGCCTCGGCCACCATCTGGCGCGCCTGCGCCAGGTCTCGAGGCCGATACAGCAGGAACTCACCTTTCAAGATCCCATTCACCCGTTCGGCCAGCGCATTCTGGTAGCAGTCGTAGCCGTCAGTCATCGAGCAGGTCACGCCGTGCTTGGCGTGGATCTTTTGGTAGTAGTCCGAGCAATATTGGATGCCACGGTCGGAGTGATGGACCAGACGTTGGCGCGTTTTTCGCCCCTTCAACGCCATTTGCAGGGCTTGGGCGACCTGCTCTGTCTGCAAGGTGTCGTGCACGCTCCAGCCAACGATCTTGCGTGACCAAGCATCCGTAATCAGGCTCAGATAGACGAATTTCCCTTGCGTTGGCAGGTAGGTGATGTCGGCGACCCACACCTGCTCGCAGCCGGTGGGTACCACGCGCCCCTCGCCAGCTTTGAGCAGGTTGGGGTGCCGCCGGAAGCGGTGATGGCTGTTGGTTGTCTTGTGATATGCGCGCCGCATGGACACCAGGAGCCGGGCATCACGAAGGACACCAAACAGGCGGTCCCGCCCCATCGCTATCCCCGATTCCTGCAGTGCCGGCCTGATCAGACCGTGGAGCTTGCGGGTGCCGATGCGTGGCTGACGGGCCCGATAGCCACCCACCAAGGCGATCGCCCGCGCGCCCTCGACCAGCTGCTGTTGTTGGCGATGGCCGGCTTTGTAGTACGCCTGCCGACTAATGCCGAAATGTCGGCAAGCCCTTGCCACGCTTAGGCCTTGGAGGCGCCCTTGCGTGAGGACTTGCCGGAAGGCTTTTTTACGATCCGCACCCCGTAGTCCTCTTTGAGAACATCGACGATGGCTTCGAAAAGCTGCGCTTTCTCGTTGGCTTCCCGCAGTTGCACCTGCAAGGCCTTGATCTGTTGTTCCGGCGTCAGCGGCTTGCCCGCCCCGCTTTTGGGTGAAGTGGTCATGGGGGCAGATGATGCACCACCCGACCAATCCTGCCGACCATGACGGCGAAGCCAGCCAAGCACGGTGCTCCGTCCTTGGATACCGTATCGCTCCTGGGCCTTTTTGTAGGTCAGTTCCCCGCGCTCGACCTGGTCGACCACCGACAATTTGAAGGCCAGCGAGTAATCCCGCTGGCTGCGCCTGAGTGTTGAATCCATTGAACATTCCTCTTCCTGTGGGAAAAGGTGTCAACTCAATTCAGGACGGGTCAGGGGCATGAAAAAAGCCGGGCGCTTTCGCGTCCGGCTTTTTTCGTTCCATCGCAACGGCAATCCGCTTAGATGGTCTCGTAGGTGCCGTAGCTGCGCAGGCGCTCGTAGCGCCGGGCCAGCAGCTGGTCCACCGACAGCTTCTGCAGGGCGTCCAGTTCGTTGAGCAGCACGGCCTTCAGGCGCTTGCCCATCTGGTTCGGGTTGCGGTGGGCGCCGCCGGTGGGCTCGCGCACCATCTTGTCGATGAGGCCCAGGCTCTTCAGGCGCGGGGCGGTCATCCCCAGCTGCTCGGCCGCTTCCTTGGCCTTGCCGGCGTCCTTCCACAGGATCGAGGCGCAGCCTTCCGGGGTGATGGTCGAGTACACGCTGTACTCCAGCATCACGGTACGGTCGCCGACGCCCAGCGCCAGCGCGCCACCCGAGCCGCCTTCGCCGATCACGGTGCAGATCACCGGGACCTTCAGCTCGGCCATTTCCATCAGGTTGCGGGCGATCGCCTCGGACTGGCCGCGCGATTCGGCGTCAATGCCCGGCCAGGCGCCTGCGGTGTCGATCAGGGTCAGCACCGGCAGGCCGAAGCGCTCGGCCATCTTCATCAGGCGCAGCGCCTTGCGGTAGCCCTCCGGCTTGGGCATGCCGAAGTTGCGCTTGATCTTTTCCTTGGTGTCGCGGCCTTTCTGGTGGCCGATCAGCATGACCGAGCGGCCGCCGATGCGGGCCAGGCCACCCATGATGGCCTTGTCGTCGGCGAAGGCGCGATCGCCTGCCAGCTCCTGGAACTCGTCACAGAAGATGCGGATGTAGTCGGCGGTGTACGGGCGCGAGGGATGGCGGGCCAGCTGCAGGACCTGCCACGACGTCAGGTTGCGGAAGATCTGCGCGGTACGCACCCGCAGCTTGTCCTGCAGGGCGTTCACCTCGGCCTCGACATTGACCGCAGGCCCGGCGCTGGCGCTGCGCAGGTCCTGGATCTTCGCCTCCAGATCAGCGATGGGTTGCTCGAAGTCGAGGTAGTTCGGATTCATCGGAAACCGTCGTGAAGTAAAGAGGGAAAGTGTAGCCGAATGCGCCGAAAAGCCCCGTACGCCGTCGTCTGGAAACCGACGGTAGCGCAGCGGGGCGGGTCGCGCCAGTCAGCTCAGGGCACAACCAGCGCGGCACTGCCCATCAGGCTGCCGCGGGTCTGCACGAAGGTGTTGTAGGCCTCGTTGGCCTCCACCGGCAGGCCTGAGCCGAGCGCGGCGGTGGCGGCGGTGAAGGCCATCTGCGCCTGGAAGGCCTCCTGCTGCAGCTGCAGCTGGGCGTCGGCGGTGGTGGCCTTCAGGTAGCGCGCATATAGCTCGCGCAGGGGCGCGGCATGCCGTTCGAAGGCCGGGTCCAGCGCGGGCAGGGCGGTCGGCGCCGGCTCCAGCGTGTAGGTCGGGGCCTGGTAACCGGCCGGCTGCTGCCGCCGGTAGGCGCCGGGCTGGCCGCTGCGCGCCTCGGCGTAATCGATGAAGTCGGCGGCGGTGAAGATCTTGGTGTTGATCCGGCCACCGGTCTCGTCCACGTGGGCCACGGTCTGTTCGTCGGGGAACGGCTCGCGCACGCCGAAGGTCCAGGCGTGGTCGATGAACAGCGCGTGGGTCGTGCTGTACGGGCCATCAAAGCCGACCCCGCCCAGCGCGATGTGGTTGTCCACGGTGCCGAAGTGGCGCAGCTTGTCTTCGCCGGTGACGTAGACCTCGCTGGCAATCACATACTCGCCCAGCGTCGGGTTGATCAGGCCGCCCTTGCCGCGGGCGTAGACGATGAACCGCACATCGCCCAGGGCCGGGGTCTGCAGGTGGTGCTCGCCGGGCTTGAGCTTCACAGGCCGCGAGGCGTGCGCGGCGATCGGCAGTTCGTTGCCGTCGATGCGCAGGGTCAGCGGGGTGTCGCCCGGGTTGTCGATCTCGAAGGTCTGGGACGGGCTGGTGCAGCCGCTGAGGGCAAGGGCGGCAAGCAGCAGCCCGGCAAAACGTGTGATCAAAACCGGTTACCTGTCGTGTAGCGGAAGAACGGTGGGACGTGGAACGGTGGAGCGGATCAGTTCGCCCAGGGCGGGCTGTAGCGGACCTTCACGGTGCGCACGGCGGGGTCGGCGCGCAGCGCGTCCACCAGCTGGCTGTCCACCCGCACGGCGATGTCGCCGCCGACGTCGAGCATGCCGGCCACCGGACCCTGCTCGGACCCCAGCAGCAGGTCCATGCGCAGCGGCGTGCGGCCGGGGCGGTGACGGTCGAGCAGGGCGTTCACGCGCTCCCACACCGGGCCGTCCTGGCGCAGGTCCAGGCGCAGCGACAGGCGGGTGGCGTAGTTGGCGCACACCTCTTCGTAATCCCAGCACTGGCGGATGCGCAGCGCGTAGCCGCCGTTGAATTCGTCCTCGCGCAGGCCGCCCTTGACGATCAGGATGCGGTCCTTGGTCATCAGGTGGCCGAACTCGGCCAGGCCGTCGGTGAAGGCACTGCACTCCACGCGGCCCTTGCTGTCTTCCAGCTGCATGAACACCTGGCTTTCGCCCTTGCGCCGCACGCCCACCACCTGGCCGGCCAGGATCACCGGGGTTTCCTGGCGCCACGCGCGCTTCTCGCCGTCCTTGCTGGGACGGGCCGGGGGAATCAGGCGTTCGAGCATGCCCAGGTCGGTGCCGACCAGTTCCTTGACGTCGTCGGCATACGGATCGAACGGATGCCCGCTCAGGTAGAAACCGAGCGTGTCGCGCTCGCCATCGAGCAGCTGGTTCAGCGCCCATTCCTTGGCTTCGGGCAGATCCAGCTGCTGCGCGGTGGCCTGCGGGCTGGGGGCACCGAACAGCGAGTTCTGCCCGGACGCCTTCTCGCGGGTGATCTGGTCGGTGGCCTTGAGCACTTCGGGCAGCTGCAGCATCAACGAGGCGCGGTTCTTGCCCAGGCCGTCCATCGCGCCGCAGTTGATCATGGCTTCCAGGGTGCGCCGGTTGAGCTTGCCCGACTCGGCGCGCATGCAGAAATCCAGCAGCGATTCGTAACGGCCGCCACGCGCGCGTTCCTCCACCACCGCTTCGCATGCGCCCTGACCCACGCCCTTGATCGCGCCCAGGCCGTACACGATGGTGTCGGCACTGGAGGCTTCGAACATGTAGGCCGATTCGTTCACGCGCGGCGGCAGTACGGTCAGGCCGAGGTTGCGCACTTCGGCCAGGAAGCCCACCACCTTGTCGGTGTTGTCCATGTCCGAGGACAGCGTGGCCGCCATGAACTCGGCCGGGTAATGGCGCTTGAGCCAGGCGGTCTGGTAGCTGACCAGCGCGTAGGCGGCGGCGTGCGACTTGTTGAAGCCGTAGCCGGCGAACTTCTCCATCAGGTCGAAGATGGCGTCGGCCTTGGCCTCGCCCACCCCGTCCTTGGCCGCGCCCTCGCGGAAGATCTCGCGGTGCTTGGCCATTTCGGCCGGCACCTTCTTGCCCATCGCGCGGCGCAGCAGGTCGGCGCCGCCGAGCGAGTAACCGCCCACGATCTGCGCCATCTGCATCACCTGCTCCTGGTACACCATGATGCCGTAGGTGTCTTTCAGGATCGCTTCGGTGCGCGGATCGGGGTAGATGATTTCTTCCTGCCCGTGCTTACGCGCGTTGAAGGAGGGAATCAGGTCCATCGGGCCGGGGCGGTACAGCGACACCAGTGCGATGAGGTCTTCGAAGCGATCGGGGCGCGCGTCCTTGAGCAGGCGGCGCATGCCCGAGGATTCGAACTGGAACACCGCGCCGGTGTTGCCGTTGGCGAAGATGTCCTTGTAGGTGGCCACGTCGTCCAGCGGCAGCGCGGTGATGTCCACCGGCGGAATGCCCGCGCGTTCGTGGCGCTTGTTGATCGCCTTGACCGCCCAGTCGATGATCGTCAGCGTGCGCAGGCCGAGGAAGTCGAACTTCACCAGGCCGATTTCTTCGACGTCGTTCTTGTCGAACTGGGTAACCGGGTTGCGGCCGCGGCCGCCTTCGTCGTGTTCGGCGAACAGCGGGCAGAACTCGGCCAGCGGCTCGGGCGCGATCACCACGCCACCGGCGTGCTTGCCGGCGTTGCGGGTGAGGTCTTCGAGCTGGCGGGCCAGGTCGATCAGGTCGCGGACGTCGTCTTCGTTCTGGTAGCGCTGGATCAGCTCCGGCGACGCCATCTCCGAATCCTTGCCTTCGCCCATGGCGTCCTTGAGCGAGATGCCCAGGATGTTGGGGATCAGCTTGGAGACGCCGTCGACCAGGCCATACGGGAAGCCGAGCACGCGCCCGGAGTCGCGCACCACCGCCTTGGCGGCCATGGTGCCGTAGGTGATGATCTGGCTGACGCGTTCGCGGCCGTACTTGCGCGCGACGTAGTCGATGACTTCGTCGCGGCGGTCCATGCAGAAGTCGATGTCGAAGTCGGGCATCGACACGCGTTCGGGGTTGAGGAACCGCTCGAACAGCAGGTTGTACGGGATCGGGTCCAGATCGGTGATCTGCAGCGCCCAGGCGACCAGCGAGCCGGCACCGGAACCACGGCCGGGGCCGATCGGGATGCCCTGGTTCTTTCCCCACTGGATGAAGTCGGCCACGATCAGGAAGTAGCCGGGGAAGCCCATCTTGATGATGGTGGCCAGCTCGAATTCCAGGCGCTCGAAGTAGTCGGCGCGGGTCTTGCCTTCGGCCAGCGGGTTCTTTTCCAGGCGCGCTTCCAAGCCCTTGCGCGATTCGCTGCAGATCCAGCTGTCGAGCGTTTCGTCTTCGGGCACCGGGTAGTTGGGCAGGAAGTAGGTGCCCAGGCGCATTTCGATGTTGCAGCGTTCGGCCAGCGCGAGGGTGTTGTCGATCGCGTCGGGAATATCGGCGAACAGCGCGCACATGTCGTCGGCCGACTTGAGGTACTGCTGGTCGCTGTAATCGCGGGGACGCTTGGGATCGTCGAGCACGCGCCCGGAGGAGATGCACACGCGCGCTTCGTGGGCGGCGAAATCCTCCGGCTGCAGGAAGCGCACGTCGTTGCTGGCCACCACGGGCAGGCCGCGCTGGCCTGCGGCGAGCAGGGCAAACTGGTTGAAGGCTTCTTCGCCCTCGCGCCCGGTGCGGGTGAGCTCCAGGTGCAGGCCGTCGCCGAACACGCGCTGCCAGTCGGCGAGCTGCTGCTCGGCCAGGTCGTGTCGGCCTTCGCCGGCGAGGCGGCCGGCCAGGCTGTCGCGGCCGGCCAGGGCAAACAGGTTGTGGCAGCCGGCCTTGAGCCAGTCCGGATGCACGGCGACGCCGCCTTCGGGGCGGTGGCCTTCCATCCAGGCGCGGGTGAGCAGGCGCGAGAGGCTGAGGTAGCCCTCACGGTCGCGGCACAGCAGGGTCATGCGCCAGGGGGTCATGCCCTCTTCGGCGATCATGATGTCGGCGCCGGCGATGGGCTTGATGCCCACGGTTTCGGCGGCCTTGTAGAACTTGACCAGGGCGAACAGGTTGTTCAGGTCGGTCACTGCCAGGGCAGGCAGCTTGAGTTCCACCGCGCGGCTGAGCAGGTTGGCCTGCTTGGCTTTCTTCGGGTCAGCCTGATCCGGCTTCGCCGGGACACGGATGGTCGAATCCGCCAGCGAAAACTCGGTGTGGACGTGGAGATGTACGAAACGGGAAGTGGACATGCCGGGCCAATGTAATGCCCGGTCAGGGTAGCGGCGCGAGCCTGAGCGAACAAGGCTTGACAGGGGTGTTACAGGGGGCGGGGTGGGTTGCGGGGTTCAGGTTGGTTTTTGTTTTTTTCGAAGCTGAGGTCAAGTTCAAGTTCAACGGCAACGGCAACGGCAACGGCAACGGCTACAAGCCCGGTGTGCGGGTGCCAAAGGGCTGGGGCGGGGGAGGCAGGGGCGCGGGACACGCCGCAAGTCCCGCTCCGCGGCCCGGCCCAGCCGCTGGCGGCTGTGCGTTCGGGCGCATGCGAGGCAGTGCCTCGCAAGCAATGCGCCCTCACCCGTGTAGCAACTGTGTTGCTGGAGGGGCCGAAGCCTCCTCCAGCAACACAGTTGCTACACGGACGTACTTGCGGCGTGTCCCGCCAACCCAACCGTACCGCCCCAACAGTGAGCCACCGGGCCCCCGGCTGTGGCAGTTGCATTTGCATTTGCATTTGAAGTGGCTCCAGCTCCAGCTCCGGCTCCCGCCTCGGCCATGCGCAGCATAAAAAAAACCTACACCACCTCAAAACAAGCGCGAACCGGCGCAAAGCTGCGGCGATGCTGCGGGCAGGGCCCGTGACTGCGCAGTGCCGCCAGATGCGCCGGCGTCCCATAGCCCTTGTGCTGATCGAACCCGTATTCCGGGTGTTCCTCGTGCAACGCCAGCATGAAACGATCGCGCGTCACCTTGGCCAGAATCGACGCCGCCATGATCGCCCGGTCCAGCGCGTCCCCGCCCACCAGCGCCTGCGCCGGACAGGGCAGCCCCTTCGGCACCACGTTCCCGTCGATCCGCGCGAACTGCGCCACGTGCGACACCCCCTCCACCGCACGCCGCATCCCCAGCATCGTCGCCTGGTAGATATTCAGCGCATCGATCTCGCCCACCTCCACCATCACCACGTGGAAGGCCAGCGCACGGTCCTGGATCTTGTCGAACAACTGGTCACGACGCAGCGCCGTCAACTGCTTGGAATCGTCCAGCCCGTTCAACCGCGGCCGGTCCGGGCAGAACACCACCGCCGCCACCGCCACCGGCCCGGCCAGCGGACCGCGACCCGCCTCGTCCACCCCGGCCACGTAACGCGGTGCCACCGTGGCCAGCGCGGCCCCGTCGAACAGCGCCATCGACGCCGCCGCCGCGTGCCGCCGGCTCACGCCGTCGCCTTGCGCGCCAGCAGCTCGGCCACCGCATCGGCCGCACGCGCCGACGCATCCTGGCGCAGTTGCAGGTGCAGCTGCTGGTAGGTGTCCTGCAGGTCGATCGCGCGCTGCGGATGATCGAACCACTGCAGAATCGCCGCGGCCAGCTTGTCCGGCACGCAGTCGTGCTGGATCAACTCCGGCGCCAGGTCCTTGCCCGCCAGAATGTTCGGCAGCGCGAACCGGTCCACCTTGATCAGCCCCAGCGCCTTCACGATCCGGTACGTCAGCTCGGCCACGCGGTAGCCCACCACCATCGGCCGCTTCACCAGCATCGTTTCCAATGTCGCCGTGCCCGACGCCAGCACCACCACGTCGGCGGCGATCATCGCGTTGCGTGCATCACCATCGAGCAGGTGCGAATAGGCCACCGGCAACGCCGAGCGCGACAACTGCTCGCTGATCAACTGGCGGCAGGCCGGGTTGGCGGCCGGCACCACCACGTGCAGGCCCGGAATGCGCTCGGACACCTGCCAGGCGGCTTCGAAGAAGGCTTCGCCCAGCTTGCCGATCTCGCCCAGGCGGCTGCCTGGCAGCACCGCCAGTACTTTTGCATTCGACGGCAGGCCCAACGCCACGCGCGCCTGCTCACGGTCGCTGTGCAGCGGAATATCGTCGGCCATCGGGTGGCCCACGAAGCGCGCATCGATGCCGTGCTTTGCGTAGATCGGCGGTTCCATCGGGAACAGGCACAGCACCAGGTCGGCGCTGGCCCCGATCTTCTCGGCCCGCTTCTCGCGCCAGGCCCACACCGACGGGCTCACGTAGTGCACCGTGGTGATGCCGCGTTCCTTCAGCCAGCGCTCCACGCCCAGATTGAAATCGGGGGCGTCGATGCCGATGAAGACATCCGGCTGCCAGTCGAGTGCACGGCGACGGAACTCGCCGCGCAGTTTCAGCAGCCGGGGCAGGTGGCGCAGGATCTCGGTCAGGCCCATCACCGCCAGCTCGCTGGCGTCGAACCAGGTCTGGCAGCCGGCGCTGCGCATCGCGTCACCGCCGATACCGGCGAACTCGGCATGCGGGAAGCGCGCCTTCAGCTCGCGCACCAGCCCGGCACCGAGCAGGTCGCCGGAGGCTTCGCCGGCCACCAGCGCGATCCGCACCGGCCGGTTCGACGTTGCCGACGGAACCGCGTTGTCCAGTGCGCCCATCACCGCCGCCAGTTCGATGACCTGGGCGGTGGTGCCCGCTGGAGTGTGCCCGCCAGAGGCCGTCATCGCAGCAGTGGCCTCTCGGCGTGCTCGATGAAGTCCAGCAGGTCCTTGACGTCGGCACTGTGCGCGGCCTGTTCGGCCAGCTGCACCTTGGCTTCGGCCAGCGGCAGCCCGGCCACGTACAGGGTGCGGTAGGCGCGCTTGATGCTGGCGATGCGCTCGGCATCGAAACCACGACGCTTCAGCCCTTCGCTGTTGATGCCGCGCGGGCGGCCGAGCGAGTCGCTGCCCACCATGGTGAACGGCGGCACGTCGCCATTGGTCAGCGCGCCCATGCCCAGGAAGGCGTGCGCGCCGATCCGGCAGAACTGGTGCGCGCCGGCGAAGCCGCTGATGATCACGTAGTCGCCCACGCTCACGTGGCCGGCCAGCGTGGTGTTGTTGGAGAACACGCAATGGCTGCCGACGTGGCAGTCGTGGGCCACGTGGGTGTAGGCCAGCATCCAGTTGTCGTCGCCGACGGTGGTGATGCCGCCGCCGCCTTCGGTGCCGCGGTTGATGGTGACGAACTCGCGGATGACGTTGCCGTCGCCGATCACCAGTTCGGTGCGTTCGGCGCGGTACTTCTTGTCCTGCGGTTCGCCGCCGATCGCGGCATGGCCGATGAAACGGTTGTTGCGGCCGATGCGGGTCGGGCCGTGGATCGAGCAGTGCGGACCGATCACGGTGCCGGCGCCGATCTCGACATCGGCACCGATCAGGGTGAAGGCGCCGACCTGGACGTCGTCGGCCAGGCGCGCGCCTTCTTCGATCACTGCCGTGGGATGGATCCGTGGTGCGTTGTCAGTCATTCCTGCCTCCGTGGTGGCTCAGCCCTTGGCGCCGGCGCACATGACTTCCGCGCTGGCCACGACTTCGCCGTTGACCCGGGCTTCGCCGTAGTACCAGCCCATGTTGCGGATCAGGCGCTTCATCTGCACATGCAGCATGAGCACGTCGCCGGGAACCACCTGCTTGTTGAAACGGGCGTTTTCGACCTTGACCATGTAGAACAGCTTGGACTGCGCGTCACGCCCCAGGGTCAACTGGGTCATCACGCCACCGGCCTGGGCCAGCGCTTCGATGATCAGCACGCCGGGCATGATCGGGCGACCCGGGAAGTGGCCCTGGAAGTACGGTTCGTTGTAGCTGACGTTCTTCTGGCACACGATCTGCTTGGTCTCGACGTCGAGTTCGACGACCCTGTCCACCAGCAGGAACGGGTAGCGGTGGGGGATCAGCTCCTGGATCTGGGTGATGTCGATCGGGAGCTGCAGCGTGTCGTTCATTCTTTCTCCTTGCCAGCAGCCAGGACCCGACGTGCGAGGGCGTCCAGCTGCTTGAAGCGCGCGGCGTTCTTGCGCCACGTGCGGTTGTCGGTCAATGGGGTGCCGGAGGAGTACTCACCCGGCTCGTGGATGGAGTTGCGCACCACCGACTTGCCGGTGATGACGACCTTGTCGCAGATTTCGAGGTGGCCGACCACGCCCACATGCCCGCCAAGCAGGCAGTAGCGGCCGATCTTGGCGCTGCCGGCGATGCCGGTGCAGCCAGCGATGGCCGAATGGGCGCCGATCTGGACGTTGTGGGCGATCTGCACCAGGTTGTCCAGGCGCACGTCCTCGTCGAGGATGGTGTCTTCCAGGGCGCCGCGGTCGACGCAGGTGTTGGCGCCGATCTCGCAGTCGTCGCCGATGCGTACGCCGCCCAGCTGCGGCACCTTGATCCACTTGCCGGCATCCATGGCCAGGCCGAAGCCGTCGGCGCCCAGCACGGCGCCGGGATGGATGCGCACGCGCTTGCCAAGCTTGACGCGGGTGACCAGGGTGACGCGGGCGATCAGTTCGCAGCCGCTGTCCAGGGTGCAGTTCTCACCGATGATGCTGCCGGTGCCGATGATGCAGTTCTCGCCCACGACGCTGCCGGCGCCGATGCTGACGAACGGGCCGATGTGGGCACTGGCGGCGACCTGGGCGGTCGGGTCGATGACGGCGCTGGGATGGATGCCGGGCGGTCGCGCGGGGGCGATGTCGAACAGCGCACCGATCTTGGCGAAGGTGGTGTACGGGTCCTTGGCGATCAGGGCGCTGCCGGGGGTAGCCTCGGCGTCCTCGGCGCGCAGCACCACAATGCCGGCCTGGCTGTCGGCCAGTTGGGCCCGGTAGCGCGGGTTGGCAAGGAAGGTGAGCTGGCCGGGGCCGGCATGGGCAAGCGTGGCCACGCCATGGATGGCGGTGCTGCCGTCGCCATGGACCTGCAGGCCGAACTGCTCGGCGAGTTGCTGGGCGGTGTAGGTAGGAGTATTCACGGCGGAAGTTTACCGTGTGGCGCAGGTTCGGTCATGCGGGGTGGGGCCTTGCCTACCGGCGGGCTATCGGCTTCTGCCCAGACAGTGGGTCGCAAGCGCGGCGGTAGTGCCGGCCGCTGGCCGGCTCCGCGCGGTGGTTGAACGGCCGTGCCGACCAACGGTCGGCAGCGACCGGCGTGTCGGATCGGGTTTTCGTGGCGCCGGCCAGCGGCCGGCACTACCGCTGTCAGGCGGATCGGCCGCGCCGCCAGTGGTGTCGGCCGCTGGCCGGCTCCCCAGCAGATCCGATCCCACGCGGCGGTAGGTGCCGACCGTTGGTCGGCACGGCATTCCCACCATCCCGCGCAGCCGGCCAATGGCCGATACCCCAAAAACGAAAACGCCGGGCAAAGCCCGGCGTCTCGTAGCGCATCTGGTGGAAAGGCCCCCTTCTGTTAAGGGGGCCGCGCCAACGGCGCGGGGGATAGGAAGCATCGTGGGCCCCAAGGTTTGCAACGCAAACCTTGGGCAATTTAGCTTCGTCGATCAGAACTGACCACCGAACGTGAACTGCAGGCGCTCGATTTCGTCGCCGTCCTTCTTCTTCAGCGGGAACGCATAGCTGATCGAGATCGGGCCGACCGGGGCGCGCCACAGCAGGGCCACACCGGTGGACACACGCAGTTCGTTGGCCTTGAAGTTGTCGGTGCCGTTGTACACGTTGCCGAAATCGACGAAGGCCGAGATGCGGGCCGACGGGCTGTCGAACAGGCGCGGGAAGTAGGCTTCAACCGAACCGACGGTCTTCAGCGAACCGCCCAGCGGCTGGCCATCAGGATAGCCTCGCGTGGCTTCACGCGGACCCAGGGTGTTGTCCTCGAAGCCGCGCACCGAGTTGGTACCGCCGGCGTAGAAGTTCTCGTAGAACGGCAGGCCGGTGGCGGTGACGGTCTTCACGTAATCGGCCGAGGCGGAGTTGCAGTCCACCGTCTGGGTCGGACTCGGGTTGGCCGCGGTCGGTGCGGTGTAGCAGAGGTCGCGGGTGATGTCCTTGCCATAGCTGTCGCCGTAGCCGATTTCGGCACGGGTGTTGATGACCAGCGACGGGATGATCGGCCAGTACTTGGAGAACTGGTAGTTCAGCTTGTAGTACTCGATCGTCGAGCCCGGCAGGGTGGTTTCCAGGCCGATACGCTGGTAGGTACCGCGGGTCGGCATGAAGTAATCGTTGCGGGTATCGCGGGCCCAGCCCAGTTCGGTGCGCCAGGAGTGGAACGTCTTGGTGCCGATGGCATCGATGTAATCGATGATCGACTGCGGCGTCGAGCCCTGGTAGGTGTTGATCTGGTTGCTGTCGATACCGACCATCAGCGAGACCGTGTCGTTCTCGGTGATCGGCACGCCGAACACCATCTGCGCCGAACGGTTGGTGCTGTTGTACTGGGCGGTGTTGAAGTCGGAGTAATCCAGTTCGCGCCAGGACAGGTTGTAGCCCAGCGACACGCCGTCATCGGTGAAGTACGGGTTGGTGTAGCTGAAGCCGTAACGCTGCAGGTAGCTGCTGCGCGACGCTTCAACCGACACGCGGTTGCCGCCGCCGAGGAAGTTGTTCTGCGACAGCTGCACCGAGGTGGTCATGCCGTAGGACTGCGAATAGCCCAGGCCGAACACGAAGCTGCCCGACGTGGTTTCCTTGACGTTGTAGACCACGTCGACCTGGTCGTTGCTGCCGGTGACCGGCGGGGTCTCGACGTCGACCGATTCGAAGTAGCCCAGGCGCTGCAGGCGGATCTTGGAACGATCGATCGCGGCCTGCGAGTACCAGCTGTTCTCGAACTGGCGCATTTCACGACGCAGCACTTCGTCGGAGGTGCGGGTGTTGCCCTTGAAGGTGATGCGACGCACCTGCACGCGCGGGCCCGGCACGACCTGCATGTTGATCGCCACGGTACGGTCGGCGCGGTTGCTGGTCGGGATCGGGTTCACCTTGGCGAAGGCGTAACCGATGTTGGACAGCGAATTGGTGATCGCGTCCGAGCTGAATTCCAGCAGCGCACGCGAGAACGTGTCGCCGGACTTCTGGATCACCATGCGCTCGACATCTTCCTGCGGCAGGATGGTGTCGCCGGTGACCTTGATGTCGGAGATCTTGTACTGCTCACCTTCGGTCACGCCGGCAGTGATGAACATGTCGCGCTTGTCGGGGCTGATCGAGACCTGGGTGGAATCGATGCTGAAGTCCACGTAGCCGCGGTCCAGGTACCAGGAATTGAGCTTTTCCAGGTCGCCGGACAGCTTTTCCTTGGAGTACTGATCATCGCGGCGGTACCACGAGGCCCAGTTGTGCTCCTTGGACTCCCAGGTTTCCAGGATGTCTTCGGAGGCGAACTTCTCGGTGCCCACCAGATTGACGTGCTGGATCTTGGCGGCCTTGCCTTCCTTGATCGCGATGGTGATGTCCACGCGATTGCGGTCCAGCGGGCTCACCGTGGGGGTGATGTCCACGTTGTATTTGCCGCGGTCGTTGTACTGGCGGCGAAGTTCCTGGGTCACGCGGTCCAGGCTCAGGCGGTCGAAGGTGCCGCCCTCGGTCAGGCCGATGTCGCTCAGGCCCTTGAGCAGCTGGTCGCTCTTGATGTCCTTGTTGCCGGTGACGGTCAACTTGTTGATCGCCGGGCGCTCCTTGACCGTGACCACCAGGATGTCGCCCTGGCGATCCAGCTGCACGTCTTCGAAGAAGCCGGTCTTGTACAGCGCACGGATGCTCTCGCCGACCTTGTTGTCGGTCAGGGTTTCGCCACGTTCCACCGGCAGGTAGGTGAACACGGTACCGGAGGTGATGCGCTGCAGACCATCGACACGGATGTCGCTGACGGTGAAGGGCTCGGCTGCCTGGGCCAGGGCGGGCGCGCCGAAACCGGCGGCGAGTGCAAGGGCAAGCAGGCGGCGATTGGGGAGTCGCGTCATGTCACGTCCGGTTGGAGTCGAATGCAATGTTGCGGGATGCCGGCGCATAAGACGACGACAAAAGGGAAAAAGTTCATCGCGCGGCCAGGCCGAGGATGTCGTTGTAGAACGCCAACCCCATCAGCCCGGCCAGCAGCGCCAGCCCGACGTACTGGCCGGCAGCCATGGCGCGCTCGCTCAGCGGGCTGCCCTTGACCAACTCAATAAGGTAATACAGCAGGTGCCCGCCGTCCAAGATGGGGATGGGCAACAGGTTGATGATGCACAGGCTCAGCGACAGCAGGGCCAGGAAGAACAGGAACCAGTCCAGCCCCCGCTGGGCGGACACATTGGCCACGCGGGCAATGGTGACCGGGCCGGAAATGTTCTGCAGCGAGGCGTTGCCGGTGACGATCCGGCGCATCATGCCCAGCGAATCACCGGCCATGCGGGCGGTTTCACGCAGGGCCACCGGCAGTGCCGCAAGGGGCCCGTACTTGAGTTCGGCGTCGTAGGCCGGGGCGCTGGACTGGGCAAAACCGATCCCGATCTGCCAGGTGGGCTGGCCACGGCCGTCCTTGCCTTGGCGCGGGGTGATTTCCAGCGCCAGGCGTTCGCCGCCGCGCAGCACTTCGATCATGCCCGGGCCGCCGCGCTTGCCCAGGGTGTGGATTTCGGTGAACACCTGGTCGATGGCGTCGATGCGCTGGCCGTCCACGGCCACGATCAGGTCGCCCGGCAGCAGCACGCCCTGGGCGGCCGAGTCGGGCACGACTTTTTCGACCAGCGCCGGCTGCAGCCAGAACTGCCAGGTCAGCCCGGCCAGCACCGGCACGCGGCGCTCGTCGAAGCCTTGCGGCAGCTGCGACAGCGGCAGCACACGGGTCTGTACCCGGTCCTGCGCGTCAAGCACTTCCAGGCGGGCGTCGTGGCGGTCCATGGCGGCGGTGGTCAGCGCCATGCTGGCCTGCCCGGCGGTGACCACGCTGCGCGCGTCCACGCTGATCAGCCGGTCGCCCGACTGCAGCCCGGCGGCCTGGGCCATGCCGCTGGTGCGGCCGATGGTGGGGGAGTAGTCCTGCTTGCCCAGCACGAACATCGCCCACAGCAGGGCGATGCACAGCAGCAGGTTGGCGGCCGGGCCGGCGGCCACGATCGCGATGCGCTGCCACACGCTCTTGTGGTTGAAGGCCTGGTCACGCTCGTGCGGGTGCACCTCGACTTCGCGCTCGTCGAGCATCTTCACGTAGCCGCCGAGCGGGATGGCCGCGATGGCGAACTCGGTGCCGGCGCGGTTGCGCCGCATCCACAGCGGGCGGCCGAAGCCGACCGAGAACCGCAGTACCTTCACCCCACAGCGGCGCGCCACCCAGTAGTGGCCGAATTCATGGAACGTCACCAGCACGCCGAGGCTGACGATCATCCACCAGACAGATCCGATGAATTCACCCATGGTGGACAGTACTGGAGAGAGGCGGGAAGGGCATTCAGGCGTGGTCGATGGCGGCTTGGGTGATCAGGCGGGCACGCTGGTCGGCAGCCAGCAGGACCGCCAGTGTATCGGCGGACTCGACCGACAGTGTTGACAGAGCGTTAGCCACCAGCGCCGGAATGGCAAGGAAAGCGACTTTTCCCTGAAGAAATGCTGAAACAGCCACTTCATTGGCGGCATTGAGGATCGCCGGTGCGGTACCGCCGGCCGCCATGGCCTGCCAGGCCAGGCCCAGGCAGGGGAAGGCGTCGGTGTCGGGCGCCTCGAAATCCAGCCGTCCCTGGGTCAGCAGGTCCAGCCCGCCGACCCCGGATTCGATCCGCTGCGGCCAGCCCAGGCCCACGGCCAGGGTGGTGCGCATGTCCGGCAGGCCCATCTGGGCCAGGGTGGAGCCGTCGACGAATTCGACCAGCGAATGCACCAGGCTCTGCGGGTGCACCAGCACCTCGATGCGCTCGCCCGGGACGCCGAACAGGTGGTGGGCCTCGATGACTTCAAGGCCCTTGTTCATCAACGTCGCCGAATCGACCGAGATCTTCGGCCCCATCGACCACTTCGGGTGCGCCACGGCCTGCGCCGGGGTGACCTGGCCCAGTTCGGCGCGGCTGCGCCCACGGAAGGGGCCGCCCGAGGCGGTCAGCAGGATCCGGCGGACGCCGGCGCCCTCCAGGCTGGCATCGCGCGAGCGCAGGCACTGGAAGATCGCGCTGTGTTCGCTGTCGATCGGGATGATCTCGGCCCCGGCGGCGGCCGCCTGGCGCATCAACAGCTCGCCGGCCAGCACCAGCGACTCCTTGTTGGCCAGCAGGATGCGCTTGCCCGCCGTGGCGGCGGCCAGGGTCGAAGACAGCCCGGCGGCGCCGACGATGGCGGCGACCAAGGTGTCGCATTCGGCACTGGCGGCGAGCTGGTCCAGCGCGGCTGCGCCGGCGTGGGCCTGGGTAGGCAGCCCGGCGTCGCGCAGACCGTCACGCAGCGCGGCGAACAGGGTGTCGTCGGCGATCACGGCATGGTCGGGTCGATGCTGCACGCACAGCGCCACCAGCGCCTCCACCTGCCGCCCGGCCGCCAGCACGCTGGCGCGGTAGCGGTCAGGATGACGCGCGATCACATCCAGCGCCGATGCGCCGATCGAGCCGGTGGCGCCGAACACGGCGACCCGGCGGGGAGCGGTAACGCTGACCATGTTCAGAATCCGAAGATTTCCTTGCCCAGTGCGAACACGGGCAGGGCGGCAAGCACGCCGTCGATGCGATCCAGCACGCCACCGTGGCCGGGAATGATGTGGCCCGAGTCCTTGGCGCCGGCGTGGCGCTTGATCAGGCTCTCGTACAGGTCACCCAGCACCGAGGCGAACACGGTCACCACGGCGGTGATGATCAGGCCCAGCACGTGGGCGTTGTCGATGCCGGCCATGTAGCCAAAGCCCAGCGCGACCGCCAGCCCGGCCACCATGCCGCCGCCCAGACCTTCCCAGGTCTTGTTGGGGCTGATCCGCGGGGCCAGCTTGGTGCGGCCGAAGGTGCGGCCGGCGAAGTAGGCGCCCGAATCGGCCGCCCAGACCACGGCCAGTGCCGTCAGCAGCCACAGGTGGCCGTTGCTGCCGCTGGCATGGATGAGCACCAGCGAGGCCCACGCCGGCACGATGGCCAGGGTGCCGGCCAGCAGCTTCAGCGCACGCGCCGGGCTGCTCGGGCTGGCCCCGAAGGTGAAGAAGCGCAGCCACAGCAGCGCCATCAGCCACCAGGCGATGCCGACCAGCGCGGCGATCTGGTACAGCACCAGCGAGCCGTCGCCGGCCCACACCATCAGCACCATCAGCAGCAGGTTCAGCACCAGCAGCACGGTGCGGGCGAGGGTGTCGTCCACGTCGGCCAGCTTCAGCCATTCCCACAGGCCGATCAGGAACACGGCGGCGGCAGCGGCGGCCAGCCATTGGGTCGGCAGCAGCAGGATGGCCGCGATGGCGACCGGCGCCATGATCAGCGCGGCGATGACTCGGGTCTTGGTCATGGGGTGGACGTCTCGGTGGCCAGGGCGGCGATCTGGGCGCTGGTCAGGCCGAAGCGGCGTTCACGGGCGGCATAGGCGTCCAGCGCCTGCTGCAGGACGGCGGCGTCGAACTCGGGCCACAGCACGTCGGTGAACCACAATTCGGTATACGCCAGCTGCCACAGCAGGAAATTGCTGATGCGGGTGTCGCCGCCGGTGCGGATGAACAGGTCCGGTGGCGGCAGGTCGGCCAGGGCGACCCGGCTGGACAGCATCGCTTCGTCGATCTGTTCGGGCAGCAGGCGGCCGGCGGCCACCTCTGCGGCTAGTTCGCGCGCCGCGCGGGCGATGTCCTGGCGGCCGCCATAGCTGGCGGCGATGTTCAGGGTCATCGCGCGGTTGTCGGCGGTGCGCTGTTCGGCCAGCTGCATGCGGCTGACCAGCCCGGCGCCGAAGCGCTCGCGTTCGCCAATGAAACGCACGCGCACGCCACGCCGATGCAGCTCGTCCACTTCACGGTCGAGCGCATTGAGGAACAGTTTCATCAGCGCGTCGACCTCGTCGGTTGGCCGGCCCCAGTTCTCACTGGAGAAGGCAAACAGGGTCAACGCGGCGATGCCGCGTTCCAGGCAGAAATCGATGGTGCGGTTGACCGCGCGCGCGCCGGCGCGATGGCCGATCAGGCGCGGGCGGCGTCGCTTCTGCGCCCACCGCCCGTTGCCATCCATGATGATGGCAACGTGGCGCGGGATGGCCGCAGGGGTGCTGGAGGTCGGGGCCTGGGACATGGGGCTCAGACCGACATCAGTTCCTTTTCTTTTTCGGCCACGACACTATCGACGTCCTTGATCGACTTGTCGGTCAACTTCTGGATGTCGTCTTCGCCGCGCTTCTTGTCGTCTTCGCTGATCGCCTTGTCCTTGATCAGGGTGGCGATGGCCTTGTTGGCGTCCTGGCGGATGTTGCGGATGGCGATCTTGGCGCCTTCGCCTTCCTTCTGCACCTGCTTGCCCAGCTCCTTGCGGCGCTCTTCGGTCGGCGGCGGCAGGTTGAGGCGGATCACGGTGCCGGCCACGTTCGGGGTCAGGCCGAGGTCGGAGGCGTAGATCGCCTTCTCGACGTCCTTGATCATGCCCTTGTCGAACAGGGTGATGACCAGGGAATGGCCTTCGGACACGCTGATCGAGGCGACCTGGTTCAGCGGGGTGTCGGTGCCGTAAGCCTTGACCGTGATGCGGTCCAGCAGCGCCGGCGAGGCGCGGCCGGTGCGGATGGAGGTCAGGGTGTGCTTCAGAGCATCGATGCTCTTGGCCATGCGCGTCTGCGCGTCCTGCTTGATATCGTTGAGCATCGCCCGAATCCTGGATGTAGCTGGTAATCGGACGATTATAGGCGAATAAGGGGGCAGCCCGCCTTATCGGGGCCGGCCGTTGGCCGACGCCCGCAGGTACCTGCACCCGGCAGGCGCGGCTACAGGCCGGCTGCCGGGATGACTACGTCGTTCAGGCAGCCTGGTCGCGACCGCGCACCAGGGTGCCGATGTTGTCGCCGTGCAGGATCTTCAGCAGTTCGCCCGGCTGGCCCATGTCGAACACGCGCAGCGGCAGGTCGCTGTCGCGCGCCAGGGCGAAGGCGGCGGTGTCCATCACTTCCAGGCCGCGGCGGATCACTTCGTCGTAGGTCAGGCTGTCGAAGCGGACCGCATCGCTGTACTTGTTGGGGTCCTTGTCGTACACGCCGTCGACCTTGGTGGCCTTCAGCAGCAGGTCCGCGCCGATCTCGATGGCGCGCAGGGCAGCGCCGGAATCGGTGGTGAAGAACGGGCTGCCGACGCCGGCCGCGAAGATCACCAGCCGGCCCTTCTCCAGGTGGCGGATGGCGCGGCGGCGGATGTAGTCCTCGCACACGTCGTTGATCTTGATGGCGCTCATCACGCGCGCCTTGGCGCCGAGCTTTTCCAGCGCGTCCTGCATGGCCAGCGCGTTGATCACGGTGGCCAGCATGCCCATCTGGTCGCCGGTGACGCGGTCCATGCCGCCGGCCGCCAGGCCGGCGCCGCGGAAGATGTTGCCGCCGCCGATGACCAGGGCCACTTCCGCGCCGGCCTGCTGGGCTTCGATGACCTCACGGGCCAGGCGGTTGATGACCTTGGGGTCGATGCCGTAGTCCTCGTCTCCCATCAGCGCCTCCCCGGAAACTTTCAGCAGGATGCGGCGATAGGCAAGACTGGACATGGTGACCTCTGGATGCGTGGAAAACGCGGGAATTCTACTGGAAGCCGGGTCTGCCCGTGCGTTTATTTTGCTGCGCTGCGGCGCAGGCCCGGGGCCCGTCCCCTGCGGGAAGGGGCGTCCGGTTCACGCCGGCGCCGTTCCCGGAGAGCGCGCGATGACACGGTTGCGGCCCAGGTTCTTGGAGCGGTAGAGCACGTCGTCGGCGGCCTTCAGCAGGTCCTGAACATCGGCGAAACGCTCGTAGCCGCCCTGGGTGGCTACGCCGGCCGAGAAGGTCACGAACAGGGGGCCGTCGGGCACCTCGGCCATCGGCGTATTGACGATGTTGGCCAGCACCCGGCGGACCACCTCGAGTGCAACCAGTTCGGTGGTGTTGGGCAGCAGCGCGATGAATTCCTCGCCGCCGAAGCGGGCCACGGTATCGCTGGTGCGCAGCTGCTCCTGCAGCTTGCCGGCGAACACGCGCAGTACCTGGTCGCCCATCAGGTGGCCGTGGGCGTCGTTGATCTTCTTGAAGTCATCCAGGTCGATGAACGCCACCGACAGGGGCCAGCCGTGACGGGTGGCACGCAGGAATTCCTGTTCCAGCACCGCCTCCAGCTGGCGCCGGTTGAGCACGCCGGTCAGTGCGTCGCGGTGGGCCTGTTCGGCCAACCGGTTGGCACGCGCTTCGAACTCGTCGGCGCGCTGGCGGGCCTGGGCGGCATCCTGCATTTCGCGCAGGTTGCGCAGGGTCGCCAGTTCCTGGGCGTGGTCGATCAGCTGCTGCACGCGCGAGGGCGACAGCAACGGCGTCTCGAACAGGGCGCTGATGTCGGGCAGGGCGTCGCTGATGCGGGCCAGCACCTGGTCGAACTGGGCACTGTCCAGCTGCAGCGTTTCGTGGACCAGGTGCAGGGCGTGCTCGCGCGCAGCGTCGGCGTCGGCGCTGAGCCAGATATCGGCGACGGCACCGGACAGGGCCACGCAGGTCTGGAAGTTGTCTTCGGCCGCGGCAGGCGATTCGCTGCGGGCGATGCTGTCCACCAGGTAGCGCGGCAGGTCCCATTGCTCGGCCATCAGGGCGCCGACGTCGGCATGGGTGCACTGCAGGTGTTCGCGCTCAAGCGCCACCAGCGCGTCGTTGTCCGCGGCCTGGCGCAGCAGCGGCAGGTAGGTGTCGGGCTGGGCCTGGGCCAGCACCAGGATGCCGAGGTCCTGCAGCAGGCCGGCCAGCATCAGTTCTTCGGCCTTGCGCAGGCCGCGCGCCTGGCCCAGCAGGCTGGCGGCCAGGGCGCTGAGAATGCTGCGCCGCCACGCACGTTCGCGCAGGTCCTGGCCGTCGCCGGGCGCGGTGAGGCCCTGGGTGACGGTGAAGCCGAGCGCGAGGCTGACGGTGGCATTCAAGCCGAGCATGGTCAGTGCCTGGCCGAGGTTTTCGATGCGGCGGCGGCTGGCATACAACGGCGAGTTGGCGATGCGCAGCATGCGCGCGCTCAGCGCCATGTCGATGGCGATGATGTCGGCGGCGGTGGTGATGTCCGCTTCCGGGTCCTGGGCCAGTTCGATGATGCGCAGGGCAATACCGGGCGGCGAGGGCAGGTTGCGGCAGAGCGCCAGGGCGGCTGTCAGCTCGGGAGGCATGGCATGACTGATGGTGTGTTGGGGCAAGAATACATGGAGTGCGTCACAGATTTTGGCGTTGATACTTGCGTTGGCGGGTCGGTTGGCGTCGGCACTGCGTTTGCCGATGCGCCACGTACTGCAAAACCAACGGGCAGATCGCGGCGGGCGGGGTCATCGCGCCCTTGGTAACACATTCCCCGGCGGAGGGGGAGGGGCGCTACCATTCGTGCTCCCTTTGCATGGATGACGCACGACATGGCCGTAAAGACGTTGCAGGAGTTTTTGTCCACCACCCAGGAGAAGGATGTCAGCGCGGATGCGTTCGAGCTGGAAAGCCCGCACATGCTGGAGGTCCGGGTGGATGGGATGGTCTGGGCAAAGGCCGGTTCGATGGTGGCGCGCAAGGGCGGGGTGAAGTTCACCCGGCAGGGGCTGCTGGAGCAGGGGCTGGGCACGCTGCTGAAGAAGATGGTGACCGGGGAGGGTCTGCAGTTGATGAAGGTGGAGGGCCAGGGGCGGGTGTACCTGGCCGACGCGGGCAAGCAGGTGACGTTGCTGCGGCTGGCGGGGGAGTCGATTTTCGTGAACGGCAATGATGTGCTGGCCTTCGAGACGGGGATCGCGTCGAAGATCACGATGATGAAGAAGGTGGCGGGGATGCTGTCGGGCGGTCTGTTCAACATTCAGTTGAGCGGGCACGGGATCGTGGCGATGACGTCGCACTACGAGCCGATGACGCTGCCGGTGAACGCGCAGACGGGTCCGGTGTTCACCGATCCGAACGCGACGGTGGCCTGGTCGGGGTCGCTGGTGCCGGAGATCGTGGCGGACATTTCGTTGGGCACGCTGGTGGGGCGCGGGTCGGGCGAGAGCCTGCAGATGCGGTTTGCCGGCGAGGGCTGGGTGGTGGTGCAGCCGTACGAGGAAGTGTCGTTCCAGTCCAAGGGGTGAGGGTGGGTTGATGGTTGTGCGCTGGCGCGCGGCTTTTTTACGGCGACGTCAAGGTCAACTGCAACTGCAACTGCAACGTCAACTGCGGCGCCGCGGTGCTGTGGGCTGGGTCGGTGCGGGTGGGTTGGCGGGACACGCCGTGAATCCATCCCTGGAGGCTCGTGGGCGCCATCCATGGCGCCCAACGGTCCCGCCAACCCACCCGCACCAACCCCCGACAGAGTGCGGGTGCGGTTGGGAGGGCAGCAGCCGGCGGCCAGTGGGGTGTCGGTTTGCTGATGGTTGGTGGCTGGTTAGTGGCCGGCAGTTGGCCGGCCGTCGGGGAGGTAGATGGGTGGGTGGATAGGTAGGAAGATTGGGTGGTGAATTCATTGGGAGATTGGGGGGTAGAGCCGACCGTTGGTCGGCTGCTCCAAACCACCTAATACCCACCCCAAATCAAAAACCATCCAAACCATCAAATCCAACCAACCGCACCGACAGCCCAACCAGCCCAATCAACAGCAAAAACACAGCCCCGCTGTTCCCCATCCATCCGTTAGCGACACAACGTCGGGGCTGGCAGGCTTACCCCCTGCCGGGACCGTTGGGCGCCATGGATGGCGCCCACGAGCCCCCAGGGATGGGTTCACGGCGTGTCCCGGCAGGGGGTAAGCCTGCCAGCCCGCACGGAACCGCAAACAGCAAGGAAACCAGCTCTGCGCTTTTGCCCTACGCTTTACGCTTCGAAAAAAACAACCACCCACAAAAAAACCCGACCGAAGCCGGGTTTTTTCGTAGAAGCAGATCAACCCGCCATCACCGAAGCGACAGCGTAGTGGATCAGGCCAGACCGGCCTGCTTCATCACTTCGGCGGCGTAGTCTTCCACCACCTTCTCGATGCCTTCGCCAACGGCCAGGCGCTTGAAGCCCACCACGTCCGCGCCGGCAGCCTTCAGCACCTGCTCGACCGACTGGTTGGTGTCCAGCACGTACGGCTGGCCGTACAGCGTCACTTCGTTCACGATCTTGGCGATCTTGCCGCTGATGATCTTTTCCAGGATGTCGGCCGGCTTGGACTTGTCCTTGTCGGTCATCTTGGCCAGCTCGATTTCCTTTTCCTTCGCAACGAACTCGGCCGGCACATCGGCCGCCTTGTTGTGCGGCGGGTTCATCGCAGCCACGTGCATGGCCAGGCCACGGGCCAGCTCGGCGTCGCCGCCGGCCAGTTCCACCAGCACGCCGATGCGGCCGCCGTGCACGTAGGCAGCAACGTTGTTGGTCGATTCCAGACGCACGATGCGACGCACGTCGACCTTCTCGCCGACCTTGGCAATCACCGCGGCGCGGGCTTCTTCGATCGTCTCACCGGTCGGCAGCTTGGCGGCCTTCAGTGCGTCGATGTCGGCAGCACCGGAGCTCAGCGCGGTAGCGCCGACAGCCTTGGTGAAGTCCAGGAAGTTGCTGTCCTTGGCGACGAAGTCGGTTTCCGAGTTGACTTCCACCAGCACGGCCTTGTTGCCGTCCTGTGCAGCCACGATGATGCCTTCGGCAGCCACGCGGTCAGCCTTCTTGTCGGCCTTGGCCAGGCCGGACTTGCGCAGCCATTCGGCCGAGGCGTCGATGTTGCCGCCGTTTTCGACGAGTGCCTTCTTGCACTCCATCATGCCGGCGCCAGTGCGCTCGCGCAGTTCCTTGACCAGGGAAGCAGTGATTTCCACGGGATTTCCTCACGAAAGAAAGGGGTTGGGCCGGCATGGTGGCCGGCCCGTGTGACAGTGTCCTGTCGTCGCGCCATCGGCAGCGGACAGGAACGGTGGGCGCGTGGCGCCCACCGTGGGCCTGGATCAGGCCTGGGCTTCGCCAGCCGCCGGAGCGTCGGCAGCCGGAGCTTCAGCGGCCGGAGCGGCAGCAGCCTTCTTGGCCGGAGCGCGGCGGGCCGGCTTGGCTTCTTCGCCAGCAGCGGCTTCGCTGAACTCTTCTTCGCGGACGGTGGCAGCGTGCGGCGCAGCAGCCTTGCCTTCCAGCACGGCGTCGGCAGCGGCGCGGGCGTACAGCTGCACGGCACGGATGGCGTCGTCGTTGCCCGGGATCGCGTAGTCGACCAGTTCCGGGTTGTAGTTGGTATCAACCACGGCGATCACCGGGATGCCGAGCTTCTTGGCTTCCTTGATGGCGATGTCTTCGTGGCCGATATCGATGACGAAGATCGCGTCGGGCAGACGGTTCATGTCCTTGATGCCGCCCAGCGAGGCTTCCAGCTTGTCGCGCTCGCGACGCAGGCCCAGCACTTCGTGCTTGACCAGCTTCTCGAAGCTGCCGTCGGTTTCGCCGGCTTCCAGTTCCTTCAGGCGGGCAACCGACTGCTTCACGGTACGGAAGTTGGTCAGGGTGCCGCCCAGCCAACGCTGGTTCATGAAGGGCATGCCGCAACGCTCGGCTTCTTCACGGATCGACTCGCGGGCGCTGCGCTTGGTGCCCAGGAACAGGATGGTGCCGCGCTTCTGCGCAACGCTGGAAATGAAGTTCATCGCGTCATTGAAGAGCGGAACGGTCTTTTCCAGGTTGATGATGTGGATCTTGCCGCGGGCGCCGAAGATGTACTGGCCCATCTTGGGGTTCCAGTAACGGGTCTGGTGGCCGAAGTGGACGCCGGCTTCCAGCATCTGACGCATGGTGACCTGAGGCATTGCAGTAACTCCTGATAGGGAACCGGCCGCCACGGGTAATAGAGGGCGGTCCGCCGCGAGGCGGGTGGTTCCGGGGTTTGGCTTCCCTGTCGCTTCCGTGACCGAACTCCTTGCGGAGCACCCCGGCACGGATATGGGCGGCAGGTGTGAATTCACCGGTGACGTCCGGTGTTGACGTATTCCCGCGCCAAGGCGGCAGGGATCCGGTCGATTATAGCCCGGTGCCGGGCGCAGGCGCAATCGCGGGAGCAAGCGGAGCGTCGGCGGCATCGTTGAGCCGGGCCCGGAACTGGCCGCCGGCGTAGCCATCCGGCCGCGGCGGCAGGTCCCAGCTGCGGGCACTGCGCGGCAGCACATAGCCGGCCAGGCCCTCGATCAGCGGGTGGCGACGCCCGTGGGCGTCCACGAAGACGAGATCTTCCAGGTGGGCATGGCCGTCGCCGTCATTATAGAGGCGCAGGCGCGGCGCCGACGGGTTGCCATCGGTGCCGACCCGCACCCGTGGCAGCGGCACCCCCGGCCTGTCGGGCTCCACGAACACCGGCAGTGAGTACCGTGCAACGCCGGCGCCCGGGTCCGGGCTGATCACCAGCCGGTAGCCGTGCTGGACGGCGTCGGGCACGGCGCCGAGGCGGACCACGCGGACCCGCTGGCGCTGGCCCGGCGCGATCTCCAGCCGGGTCGGGCTCACCGCCAGGTCCGCGGCGGGCACCAGCCGTTCCTGGTCGCCCGCCTGTTCCCAGCGGTACAGCCGGGCCTGGCCAGACCAGGCTGCGCCGTCGGGGTTGGCCAGCCACAGCTCGGCATGGGCCGGGCCGGCCGGTACCGACACGCGGACCGGGCTGATCTGCAGGGCGTGCACAGGCAGCGCCGCCAGCGCACCGAGCACGAGTGCCGCGGCGGGTCGCATCAGTAAGTGACCGTGACCACGTCCGGCTGCCCGGGGCGCGATGTCGCGGGCGCCGGGCTCAGGGCCGTCACCTGGGCGGGGACCGGCTGGCGACCGTCGCTGCGCTGCTGTGCGGGTCGGCAGGCCGGTTCGTGGGACGTGCCGGGGCGGCTGCAGTCCGCGGCGATCCGCACCCCGATCCGCAGCCCGGCGCTGCCGCCCGCGGCGGGGCGGGCGGTGGCGGGCGATGCGGCGGCACAGAGCGCCAGCAGGCTGGCCAGGACGACGGAAGGCGATCGCGGGGGCATCGAACATCGCACGGCGGGGGATGCGACCGTTAACGGCCGGGATCGCACCCGCTTGAGTCGATGTGTGGACTAGTTCAATAAGTGATGGTGACGGTTATCACGTCGTTATAGCTGCCCTGCGCAGGTATCGCGCCAGTGGTAGGCGGGGCCCGGCCGTACACCGTCAGCGTCTGCGCCGCGCCGTTGCCGGTGCCGGACTGGGTGTCGGTGTTGAGGGTGTTGCCCCAGCGCTGCGAGCGTGCCGGGTCGCGGTACAGCTCGTAGGGAATGTAGTAGACGCTGCTGTCCGGTGCGGTGAAGCGCATGCGCCGGGTGGTGCCCTGCGCACTCTGCCCGTTGTCCAGGCCGATGCTGTAGGCGGTGCGGTTGATGCAGGTCAGGCCGATGGTGGAGGTGCGGTCCCGGTTGGCAGTGATCGCCCCGGCATTGCTGCCGAAATCCATGTCCGTGGTGACGTAGGTGCTGCACTGGGGCAGCACGTTGGCGCTGACGGTGAACGGGAAGGCGCTGTCGGCGGTCTTGTGGCCGCTGACGCCACTGGCCGTGGTGCACAGCGCCGGCGGCTGCGCGGTACCGATGACGCTCTCGTTGTACGCGTATTCCAGGCTGACGTTGGCGGCGGTGAACGTGCTGGCGAAGCTGCCGGCCGACAGCACCTGCGCGGCCGGCACCTGCCCGTACACGGTGATGGTCTGGGCGCCGCTGCCGCCGGTGAGCAGGGGTACGGCGTAGCTGAGCGTGACCACCGCAGCGGGCGGGGTCCCGGCGGGTACCGTGCCCCACACCGTGGTGCGCCCCGCATTGGTGTACAGCTGGAAGGCCATCGGGTCGGCGCTGGCGTTGGTCATGCTGCGGGTGGGCAGCAGGGTGCTGCCGGTACTGCCGGTGCCGATCTTCAGGCAGGCGCGCACGCTGGCGCTGCCGAGGACGCTCAGTGCGGCGGTGGTGCAGGTGATGGTGAAGCTGGTCACGGCGTTGGTCGCGGTGGCTGCACCGTTGGTGATGGTGCCGAACGCCAGTGCGGTCGGCGCGGTGGCCGTGCAGGTGGTAGCCGCACGCGCCGGGGCGATATGGCAGGCCAGCGCCAGTACCAGCAGCACGGCGATCAACCGCACGGCGTTCATCGCGCGGGCACCGGCAGGCAGCGCAGCGGGCCGATCCGCGTGGTGCCGGGCGAGGTGGGGGCCACGGCCGGGGCCAGCCGTACGCTGCAGCGGCCGTCCGGCAGTTGTACCTGCAGGTCGGCCGGCAAGGCCACGTCTTCCAGGTAGGTCTCGCCGTCGTAGCCCACCGTGGCGGTACGCCCGCCGGGCAGCAGCACGGTGCTGCCCACCGGCAGCGGCAGGCCGGCGGCATCCTGCAGCACCACGCTCCAGGCCAGGGTGCGGCGCAGGCCGAAGTTCACGCCCAGCCCGGCGCTCTGGCGCGGAGTGACCCAGGCATCCACGCGGTCGGCGCGCATGTCCGCGGGCAGGTCCAGGGTGTCGATCGAGAGCCGGTTGCGCTGCCAGGACAGCAGCGAGGTCACCAGCAGCAGGCCGTTACGGTCGGTACTGCCGATCAGGCGGTTTTCCAGCCGCACCGGAATGCCGGGGTGGCCATCGGTGGAGACCAGCGCGAACGCATCGGTTACTTCGCGCGCGGCAAACAGATGCCCGCCCATCCACACCAGGCTGCCGCTGGCGTTGGCATAGCCGTAGTCGAAATCGCCCTGCCGTGAATAGCCCAGCGCGTAGCGGCCTACCTGGTTGAGCCAGCCCAGTTCGGCCAGCCCGCCGGCGCCGTCATCGCCACCGCGCGCCTGCACGCGCCAGCCGTATCCGCCCTGGCTGCCATCGCCTGGCACCGGTTGGGAGACGTCGGCCACGTAGGTCACGCGCTCGCCGTTGCGCTGCGCCGACACGCTGCTCTGGCGGGTGCGGCCGAGCGCGGCCGACACCGACAGGTAGGCGCTGCGGTCGTCGCTGTCGGACAGGTTCTGGTTGAACGACAGGTAGGCCGACCAGCGCTCGCCGAAGCTGCGCGACCAGAACAGGCTGGCGTAGCGGTTGTCATCGCCGTCGGGATAGCGCAGCCGCAGGTAGCTGGCGCTGAGCGAGCCGGCGCGTGCCAGGTTGAGGCCCACGGTGGCCTGTTCGCTGATGTCCGGCGGCAGCGTGTTCTGCAGCGCGCCCAGGTCGCGGTAGTCGCCATGGGTGCGCCGGGTGAGCAGGTTGAGGTTGAAGCGCCGGTTGTTCCAGCTGTACCCCAGCGAATACTGGCCGCCCTGCAGACCGTCCAGGCGGCTGTGCGCGTAGGCGGCGTTGAGCACGCCGGCGCCGCCAAGCAGCCACCAGCCACCGGCCCCGCCATTGAGCACCCCGCCGCCGCCTTCCAGGTGCGTCTCGGCGGTGAAGCTGTCGCTGGCGCCGTAGCGCCAGGTCGCGCTGCCGATCACCGGCGCTTCGTAGCCGAACGAGCGGATGCCGTAGTCGCGGCGCATCCGGCCCACGCCGGCCGACCAGTCCGACAACCCCTTGGCCAGCAGTTGCTGGGCGCCGTAGAACGCGAAGTCCAGGGTCTGCATGCGGCCGAACGCGTCGGTGATGACCACCTGGGCGTTGCCGATGCCGCTGATGCCGGGTTGCGCGGCCAGCTGGAACGGCCCGACCGGGACCTCGCCGTTGTACTGGCGCAGGCCGTCCACATACAGCTCCACATTGGAGGGCACCACCGCCTCGCCGAGGAAGGTGGGGGTGGGGGTCAGTACGCGATAGGGTTGCAGGCCGTAGTTGCGCCCGATCTGCACGCCGCCCATGCGCACCGGGCGGCTCCAGTCGACGAAGCCGCTGTAGAAGTCGCCCACCGTGAGGGTGACGGCCGAATCGGGGAAATCCAGCCGCCACGCGGTATCCAGGCGCACGCTTTCACCCCGCCACTGGCGGTCTTCCGGATCCTGGTAGGTGCGCAGCAGTGCACTGGATTCGAACACGCCGCGACCCAGCCCGAACAGGCGCAGTTCGGTGGTCAGGGCGAGGTTGCCGCCGCCTTCGGTGTGGCTGCCGTACACGTCGTAGTTGAGCAGCGCGCCGGGCGATGCCGCCGCTGTCGGTGCGGTTTCGGCCGGGCGCTCCAGCCGTGTGGTCGGCAACGACAGCTGCTCCAGCGGCACGTCCAGGGCCAGCGTCTGCAGGCTCGCGTCGTAGCGCACCACTACGCCGCTGAGCAGGTCCAGCGCGACCGGTTCCTCGCCCCGTGCCGAAAAGCCGAGCTGGCGCAGGGTCGCGGGCGAGGCCATCAGCCGGCCCTGCAGCTCGGTGAAGGGCAGCAGGCCGCGCGGTGCCTGGTTGAGGGTCACCTCCAGGTACAGTGTCTGCCCGGCGGTCAGTGGCGTCGGGGGCGGAAGCAGGGCTTCGCCGGACACCCCGATGTCCGCGTCGGCCGCCATCGCCGCGCACGGTGCCAGCGTCGCGGTGAGCAGCATCCGCATGCAGGCCTCAGCGAGCCGCAGGCGCGACGGGCAGCGGCGTCTGGGCCGACTCGCCATTGATCTTCGCCGAGAACGTGGCGCCTGCCAGGCGGGCCGCCGGAACATCCAGCGGCCAGCGCATGGTCTGTCCGCCCAGGACATAGCCGAGCAGGCCGGGGTGCACGATCTGCGGCCGATCCGCACTGCCCAGGCCGATATCGGCCAGTTGCGCATAGCTGTTGCCGCTGTTGTGTACCTCCAGGGCCGGCCGCCCGTCATCAAGCCGCAGCAGGCGGGCCTGCAGCGCGTGTTTGAGCGGGGCCTCGCCCGCGGGCTGGATGAACACCGGCATGGAATAACGCAGCACGAACTGCATGCCGGTGCCCTGTGGCACCGCGCTGGGCAGTTCATCCACCACCACCCGGTAGGCGCGTTGGGCGGCGGGCGGGGCGGGGTCGCTGCGCACCACCCGGATCAGCTGCTGCTGGCCGGCGGCCAGCGCCTGCATGGGTGGGCTCACCTGCAGCTCGGTGGTGGGCAGAAGCTGGTCCTGGCCGCCGTCCTGGCGCCATTCGAACACCCTCACCTGCACCTGGACTGGTGCGGTGCCGCTGTTGGTGAGCCACAGCGCGTCGGCGTTCTGGCGCGGCGTGAGCTGCAACGAAGTAGGGGCGACCTGCAGGCTCGCGGCGGTGGCGCTCCCCATCAGCAGCCACAGCCAGCCAAGGGCCGCGTACCCGAACCGCCACGGGCGTCGCCCTGCGGAAATCGGCATGGCGGACCCTCAGTAGGTGATGGTGGCGGTGATGGTGTCCTGGTAGTTGCCCGCAGCGGCGTTGTTGACGCTGGGGTTGGCGATCTGGCCGTAGACGTTGAGCGTCTGTGCCAGGCCGGTGCCGATGCCGGCGGCGGTGTTGGTGCCGGTGGTGGTGCCCCACACGTCGGTATGCGCGGCATCGCGGTACAGCTGGTAGCCGACGAAGTTGTTGGCGGTCACGCTGACGTCGGTGTTCTTCATGCGCCGGGTGGTCACGTCATTGGCCGTGCCGGCATTGGCGCCTGCGTTGAGGGCAACCGTATACGGGGTCAGCGCCGAGCACTGGGCGGTGATCGTGCCCTGCGCGTTCGACGGAGTGGTGGCGGTGGACAGGGCCGAACCGAAGTCCACGTCGGTGGCGGCCGCGGCGGTGATCGTGCACGCCTTGGTGATGATGATCTTGACGTTGAAGGTGGTGGTATCGGCCGCCAGGGCGGGCGCGGCCAGGCTGGCGACGGCCAGGCTGAGTACGGTAGTGCGGAGAAATCGCATGGGCATGCTCCTTGGACGACGGTCCTTGCTGAACAACACGATGCTGCCGGACTTCTACTGCGGTCTTGTCCCGGTTATAGGTTCGGCCCTGTATGGGAGCCGTGAGATCCGGGGAAATCGATGGCCGTTTTCGGCATGGGGGCGCGTTTTGCGATGCAGATCACGCTGGTTCAGCTATCTGACCAAGGCCCAGCCCCAATCCCGGCTGTCAGCGTTCCACCCGATCCCGTTCAGATTGGTCCCGGATCGGCGATAATGGGCGCCATGAGCGTGAATCTGAAAACCCCCCAGGAAATCGAACTGATGCGCATCGCCGGCCGCCTGGCCAGCGAGGTGCTCGACATCGTCACCCCGTATGTAAAGCCCGGCGTGACGACCGAAGAGCTGGACCGCATCTGCCACGACCACATCATCAACGTGCAGAAGGCCACGCCGGCCAACGTCGGCTACCGTGGCTTCCCCAAGACGGTCTGCACGTCGGTCAACAACGTGATCTGCCACGGCATTCCCAGCGAAGCCAAGGTCCTCAAGGACGGCGACATCGTCAACATCGATGTCACCGTGATCAAGGACGGCTGGCACGGCGACACCAGCCGCATGTACTACGCCGGTACGCCGTCGACGATGGCCAAGCGTCTGGTCGACACCACCTACCAGGCCATGTGGGCCGGCATCCGTGCGGTCAAGCCGGGCGCCACCCTGGGCGACATCGGCCATGCCATCCAGAGCCTGGCCGAAGGCGAGCGTTTCAGCGTGGTGCGCGAGTACTGCGGCCACGGCATCGGCAAGGTCTACCACGATGAGCCGCAGGTGGTGCATTACGGCCGCCCGGGCCAGGGTCTGGTGCTGCAGCCGGGCATGACCTTCACCATCGAACCGATGATCAACGAGGGCACCCGCTACAACAAGGTGCTGCCCGATGGCTGGACCGTGGTGACCAAGGACCGCAAGTTGTCGGCACAGTGGGAGCACATGATCGCGGTCACCGAGACCGGCGTGGACGTGCTGACCCTCTCGCCCGGCGAATCGCAGGTCTGAGCATGTTGCCGGCGAGCCCGATGCTGGACGCGCCGGCAGCGTCCGTCACCGACCTGGAATGGTCGGCGCTGGCGCGGCAATCGCTGCAGCAGACCGACGCGCGGCTGTACCGCCGCTTCGACCAGGGCGACAACATCGAGCGCCTGCTGGCGTTGCGCGCGCGTGCGGCCGACCACCTGATCCGGCTGGCCTGGCAGCGTTGCCTGCCGGCCGGTAGCGGCCTGGCGCTGTTTGCCGTGGGCGGTTACGGACGCGGCGAACTGTTCCCGCGCTCGGACATCGACCTGCTGGTCTTCGGCGAGCCCGGTCACCAGCGCCAGCACGAACCCAGCCTGGCGCGGCTGTTCGCGCTGCTCTGGGACTGCGGGCTGCCGGTCAGCCACGCGGTGCGCTCGGCGGCCGAATGCATCGAGGCCAGTGCGGATCAAACCGTGATGACCGCGCTGATCGAGTCGCGGCCGCTGCTGGCCGACGAGGCGGCACGCCTCGCGCTGAAGGCGGCAGTCAACACCGACGGCCTGTGGCCGCCGCGCGAATTCTTCCTGGCCAAGCGCGAAGAGCTGCTTGCCCGCCACCAGCGCTTCGGCGACACCGCCGACAACCTGGAACCGGACATCAAGGACGGCCCGGGTGGGCTGCGTGATCTCAATACGCTGGGCTGGATGGCCCTGCGTGCGTTCGGCGTGCGCGACCTTGAAGCGCTGGTCGGGTTGGGCCATCTGGGCGCCGACGAAGCGGCCGCGCTGAAGCGCGAACGCTGCGCGCTGGCGCGGCTGCGCTTCGGCCTGCATCTGGTGGCCAACCGCCCCGAAGAACGCCTGCGCTTCGACTACCAGAAAACCCTGGCCGCGCGATTGGGCTTCGAGGATGACCTTGAAAGCCTGGCCGTGGAAAAGATGATGCAGGGCTTCTACCGCAGCGCCAGCGTGGTGCGGCGGATCAGCGACCGGCTGCTGCAGCGCTTCGAGGAACAGTTCGACGGCGAAGCGGTGCCCGAGCCGGTCAGCGTGGGCTTCTCGCTGCGCCGCGGCTACCTGGCCGCCAACGACGCGCGCTGGCCGCAGGGCGACATCGAACAAGTGTTCGCGCTGTTCTCCAGCTGGGCCTACAACCCCGATGTGCGCGGCCTGCATTCGCTCACCGCGCGTGCGCTGGCCGAAGCGCTGCCGGAGCTGCCGGCCTACACCGATGCCAGCGTCGCGGCGCGCGAACAGTTCATGGCGCTGCTGCGCAGCCCGCGCGCGGTCGATACGCTGGCACGGATGGCGCGGCTGGGCGTGCTGGGCCAGTGGGTACCAGCCTTCGCGCAGGTGTCCGGGCGCATGCAGTTCGACCTGTTCCATGTATACACCGTGGACCAGCACACGCTGATGGTGCTGCGGAACATCGGCCTGTTCGCCAGCAGCCGCGCCGACGACCGTTTCTCGATCGCCCACGAAGTGTGGCCGCGCCTGCGCAAGCCCGAACTGCTGCTGCTCGCTGGGCTGTTCCATGACATCGCCAAGGGCCGCGGTGGCGACCACTCCGAACTGGGCGCGGTGGATGCGCGCGCGTTCTGCCAGGCGCATGCGCTGAGCACGTCGGACACCGAACTGGTGGCATGGCTGGTGGAACAGCACCTGCGCATGTCGGTGACCGCGCAGAAGCAGGACATCTCCGACCCGGAGGTGATCCACCGTTTCGCCACGCTGGTGGGCAGCCGCGACCGCCTGGACTACCTGTACCTGCTGACCTGTGCCGACATCGCCGGCACCAGCCCCAAGCTGTGGAATGCGTGGAAGGACCGGCTGCTGGCGGACCTGTATTTCGCCGCACGGCGCGCGCTGCGCGACGGCCTGGAAAACCAGATGCCGGCCGCCGAGCGCGTCGCCGAAGCGCGGGATTCGGTGCGTGCGCTGGTGCGCGAGCGCGGCTACGACGACGCCACCATCGATCGCCAGTTCGCGGTGATGCCCGACGAAAGTTTCATCCGCCTGCGCCCGGAGCAGCTGGCCTGGCAGGCCGCCGCACTCGTGCCGGTGAAGCCTGGCCAGACGTTGGTCAAGGTGCGCCGGATCACCCCGGACGACCACGCACTGGAAGTGTTCGTGCAGTCGCCGGACCGCGATGGCCTGTTCGCCGCGATCGTGATGACACTGGACCGCAAGGGCTACGGCATTCACCGTGCGCGCGTGCTGGACGGCCCGGTCGACACCATTTTCGATACCTTCGAAGTGACCCCGGCCGACAGCTTCGCCGACGGTGACGCGCCACGCCTGGAAGCCGCGCTGCGCGATGCGCTGGCCGGCGACCTGACCCGCCTGCGACCTTCGCGGCGGGTGATCCCGCGCCAGCTGCGGCATTTCCGTTTCGCGCCGCGCATCGAGTTCCGCGACGGCAGCGATGGCAGCCCCGGCACCCGTTTCAGCCTGATCGCCCCTGATCGCCCCGGCCTGCTGGCCGACGTGGCGTTCGTGCTGCGCAACCAGCGACTGCGCGTGCACGACGCGCGCATCGCCACCTTCGGCGAGCGCGCCGAAGACATGTTCGTGATCAGCGATGAGCACGACCACCCCCTTACCGAATCTGCCAGGCAGCAGCTGCACGACGCGATGCTCGCGTGCCTGGACCCCGATCGAAACGCCGGAGACCCCCACTGATGGCCACCAAGCCCGCCAAGAAGACTGCCGCCAAGACCGCGGCAGCCAAGAAGACCGCTGCCGCACCGGCCGCCGTGAAGAAGCCCGTTGCCGCCGCCAAGGTGCCGGCGGTGAAGAAGCCCGCTGCGAAGAAGGCCCCGGCCAGCAAGACCGCCACCCCGGCCGAGAGCGCGGCCAAGCGCAGCGCCAGCCGCGATGCCACCATTGCCCGCAAGTCGCTGCGCAAGCCGGCCACGCCGGGCGTGGAAGAGCTGAAGTTCGGCATCGAGAGCGCCTTCGAGCGCCGTGCCACGCTGACCCTGCATGAGCTGGAAGGCTCGACCAAGCCGCTGGTCGGGCGCGTCATCGACGGCCTGGAAACCGGTGAGTTCCGCGTGGCCGAGCCCGATGGCCACGGCGGCTGGAAGGTCAACGAGTGGCTGAAGAAGGCGGTGCTGCTGTACTTCCGCGTCAACGACATGGCCGTGGTCGACGCGCGTCCCGCACCGTTCTGGGACAAGGTGGAATCGCGCTTTGCCGGTTTCGACGAGGCCAAGTTCCGCCGCGCCGGCGTGCGCGTGGTGCCCGGTGCGATTGCCCGTCGCGGGACGTATTTCGGCAAGGACGTGGTGCTGATGCCGAGCTTCACCAACATCGGCGCCTACGTCGGCGAAGGCACCATGGTGGACACCTGGGCCACGGTGGGTTCGTGCGCGCAGATCGGCAAGCATTGCCACCTGTCCGGCGGCGCCGGCATCGGTGGCGTGCTCGAGCCGCTGCAGGCCAGCCCGACCATCATCGAAGACCATTGCTTCATCGGCGCCCGTTCGGAAGTGGTGGAAGGCTTCGTGGTCGGCCACCACAGCGTGATCGGCATGGGCGTGTTCCTGGGCCAGAGCACGCGCGTGTACAACCGTGCCACCGGCGAAATCAGCTACGGCTCGGTGCCGCCGTACAGCGTGGTGGTGTCCGGCCAGCTGCCGTCCAAGGACGGCTCGCACTCGCTGTACTGCGCGGTGATTGTCAAGCAGGTGGACGCCAAGACCCGCAGCAAGACCAGCGTCAACGACCTGCTGCGCGGTCTGGCGGACTGAGTCCTGCCATGACCACCACCGTGTATGGGTTGAAGAACTGCGACACCTGCAAGAAGGCCACCAAGTGGCTGGATCGTTTCGCGGTGCCGTATGCGTTTGTCGACTACCGCGAAGCGAAGCCGACACCGGAAACGCTGGTCGACTGGGCCGGGCAGGCGGGCGGCTTCGCTGCCCTGGTCAACAAATCGTCGACCACCTGGCGGCAGTTGCCGGACAACCGCAAGGCGGCCGCGTCCGATGCCGAGTGGAAGCTGCTGTTGCGGGAGCACCCGCAGTTGATCAAGCGCCCGGTGGTGGTCACCGCCGATGGCGTGATGACCCAGGGCTTCACCGACAACGGCTTCAAGCAGCGTTTCGGGGTGGGCGCGTGAGCGATGTGCTTGCGCTGACCTGCGACCTGATCGCACGGCGGTCGGTCACCCCCGACGACGCCGGGTGCCAGCCGTTGCTGGCCGCGCGGCTGGCGGCTGCCGGCTTCCACTGCGAACACCTGCGCCTGGGCGAGGTCGACAACCTGTGGGCCACCCATGGCCAAGGCGCGCCGGTGCTGGTGCTGCTCGGGCATACCGACGTGGTGCCGACCGGCCCGGTCGAGGCCTGGACCAGCGATCCGTTCGATCCGCAGATCCGTGATGGCGTGCTGTACGGGCGCGGTGCGGCGGACATGAAAGGCAGCGTGGCCGCGTTCGTGGTGGCCGCCGAGCAGTTCGTGGCTGCCCATCCCGAGCATCCCGGCACGTTGGCCGTGCTGCTGACCAGCGACGAGGAAGGCGATGCCATCGACGGCGTGCGTCGCGTGGCCGACATCTTCCGCGAACGCGGCCAGGCCATCGACTGGTGCATCACCGGTGAGCCGTCCTCCACCGCGGTGCTGGGCGACCTGCTGCGTGTGGGCCGCCGCGGCAGCCTGTCAGCGACGCTGACGGTGAAGGGTGTGCAGGGCCATGTGGCGTATCCGGACAAGGCGCGCAATCCGATCCATCTGGCCGCTGCAGCACTGGCCGAGCTCACCGCACGGCACTGGGACGATGGCTTCGAGAGTTTCCCGCCGACCAGCCTGCAGGTGTCCAACATCCATGCCGGTACCGGGGCCAACAATGTGATTCCGGGCGAGCTGCAGGTGCTGTTCAACCTGCGCTACAACCCGCACTGGAACGCGCCGACGCTGGAGCAGGCCACCGGCGCGCTGCTGGATGCGCATGGCCTGGACTACACGCTGAAGTGGCATCGCAGCGGCGAGCCGTTCTACACCCCGGAAGGCACCCTGCGCCGCGTGGCGCGTGAGGTGCTGGGCGAATTCGCCGGCGCACCGCCGGAAGAAAGCACCGGCGGCGGCACCTCCGACGCGCGCTTCATCGCACCGCTGGGCGCGCAATGCATCGAAGTGGGGCCGGTGAATGCCAGCATCCACCAGGTGGACGAGAACGTGCGGGTCGCGGATCTGGAGGCGCTGCCGGCGTTGTACCAGCGGTTGATAGAGCGTTTGCTCGCCTGACGCCATCGGGTTGAATCAACCGCCGCTCGATTAGTGCCGGCCGCTGGCCGGCTCTCCTTTTCGTCTGGCAATCACGAGAGCCGGCCAGCGGCCGGCACTACCGGGTTTACGTGCTGCGCCGACCAACGGTCGGCGCCTACCGCGTCACTGACGAACGACCGGGTCAGGTAGGAACCGACCGTTGGTCGGTTCGCCCTTACGCCACGATCAACCCGAACGCGGCCAGCGCGGCGGCCGCCTGCTGCTGCGAAATCACCGCCTTCTTGAACAGCTTGGCGTCCATCACGTTGAGCCCGCTGATGTCGGTGCCGCGCAGGTCGGCGCCCTCGAACCGGGTCAGCCGGGTCTGTGCGTTGCGCAGGCTGCCGCCGCTGAATACCGCATCGCGGAAATCAAAGCCGGACAGCTCCGCATCGGAAAAATCCATGCCCTGCAGGTCTGCCTTGCGGAACGAAAGGCCGCGCAGGTCGGCACTGACCAGCAGGCAATCGCGGAATTCCAGTGCCCAGCCGGTCACTTCCTGCAGGTGCACGCCGGTGAGCTTGCAGTCGTGGAACTGCACCGAGGACAGGGTGGCGCGGCGCCAGTGACTGTTGTTCAGATCACAATGCGAGAAGCGCGCATCGCTGAGCAGCGCCGAACTGAAGTCGCACTGCCCGCCCCGGCACTTCAGCCACTGGCTTTCTTCCAGCGACGCGGCCAGCCAGTTCGCACCGGCCACCGAGCACTGGTTGAACTGGAAGCCGTCCATGTCCAGTCGCGAAAAGTCGCCCTGGTCGAAGTTGCAGCCCTCGAAGACGGCGGCACGCGGATGCGCGGCGATGATCGTCTGCATGCGCGCGCGGGTGATGGTGTCGTCGCGGAAAATGGCGGTGGTCATGCGGCCATTCTGGGTGATGTGTGGCGTGGGCGGGAGTCTTGAAGGTGGGTGCGGAGTGTGTACAAAGCTTTCCCGCGCGCAGGAAGTCGTTCAATCCGATATTCGATCCGATGCGATATCCGACGTTCAATCCGGGGTAGAGCCGACCGTTGGTCGGCTGCCGTTGACGCTGGCACGTGCAGCCGACCAACGGTCGGCTCTACCGGGTTGGTTGGACGTGCAGCCGACCAACGGTCGGCTCTACCGGGTTGGGTGGACGTGTAGCCGACCAACGGTCGGCTCTACCCGGGTCGGGTGGGTAGGTAGCCGACCAACGGTCGGCTCTACCGGGGTGGGCGGGCAGCCGATCACCGGGGGCGTCAATCGAAGGTCCAGAAGGGCGGTTTGATCCGCTCGCGCCAGTACGATTCGCCGGCCAGGTAGAACCGCTGCGCCTCGGCCCTGGCAAACCAGCCGGCGGCGGCGTCCAGGTCGCGGGTCACGCCGGCGCGGCCACGGCCGAGCAGCAGACCGCTGAAGTACTGCCCGTAGACATTGCCCTGGTCGCCTGCCTGGCGGTACCAGCGCAGCGCCTGGTTGCCATCGCGGGGCAGGCCGCCCATCCCGGTTTCATACAGCGTGCCCAGGTCCACTTGGGCGTCGGCGTCGCCGCGCCGGGCGCGTTTCTGGATGTCCAGCACGAGCGGGTGCAGTGCGTCGTCCTGCGGCGCGATGGCCTGCGGCAGCCGCGACGATTCGGAGGGCATGTGGTTGTAGATCGTCGCGCGCAGGTCCCAGCGCAAAGCGCTGGCGGCTTCGCCACGCTCGCGATGGAACCGGGCCAGCATCAGCATGGCCATCGGGTTGCCGTGCTCGGCGGCGGCGCGGTACCAGCGCTCGGCCCGGCGCGGCGAGGGGCGCAGCGCGGCGCCCTGGACCACGTGCGGGCCGTCGCCGTGCAGCAGCTGGCCGTCGGTCCAGATCCGGCCCAGCGCCTCTTCGGCCTGGGGATTGTGGAACGTCCACGGCGTGGCTTTGGCGGCGCGCTCGTACCAGCCCACTGCACGTGGGTCGTTGAACCGTTCATAGGTGCGGGCCGCCTCCCAGGCGCTGTCGAAGCGGCCGTCGACGGCCTTGGCCTCCACCGCCTGGACCAGCGCAGCGGGGGTGCGTGACGGCGCGCTGGCGCAGGCGGCCAGGGCAAGGGTGAGGGCGATGCCGCCCACGCGGGGGGCGGTGCGTCCGATGCGAAGGGTCATTCCAGCCGGGTCGTGCAGAGGGGGGCGTGATTATCGCCCCGGTCGGCTGTACCCCTGCGGTGCCGGCGGCCGCATGGTTGCCATCGCAACAGTTGCACGGCCGCCAAAACCCGGTTACGGTCGATCCATGCCCTCGTTCCTGGCCACCGCCGTCACCAATACCAACCGCAGCAATCTGCGCGCGAATAATCGTGCGCGGCCGATGCGGGACTGCGACCAGGGCTAGTACAAGCAACACGCCCGGACTCCAGAAAACCCGCATCGACCGATGCGGGTTTTTTTATGGCCGCTCGAACGCATGCACCACGTGTAATCCCCCATCATCAGGAGCTGTTCCCATGTGTTCGATCTTCGGTATTTTCGGCCTGCAGGCTGGCGACGACCTTCCCGCTCTGCGCCGCCATGCGCTGGACCTGTCCCAGCGCCAGCGCCATCGCGGCCCGGACTGGAGCGGGGTGTACGTCGATGCCGGCGCCATCCTGGTCCACGAACGCCTGGCGATCGTCGATCCCGCCGGTGGCTCGCAGCCGCTGCTGTCGCAGGACGGCGGCTTGGCCCTGGCCGTCAACGGCGAGATCTACAACCACACCGAACTGAAGGCCGAACTGGCCCAGCCCTACGCGTTCCAGACCGGCTCGGACTGCGAAGTCATCAACGCGTTGTACCGCGAAGACAGCCCGGCCTCCGTCCTCAACCGCCTCAACGGCATCTTCGCCTTCGCGCTGTGGGACCGCGACCAGCAGCGCGTGCTGATCGCGCGTGATCCGATCGGCGTGGTGCCGCTGTACTGGGGCCACGACAAGGACGGTCGCCTGGTGGTCGCCTCGGAACTGAAGTCGCTGGTGGACATCTGCGCCGATGCCGCGCAGTTCCCGCCGGGCCACTGGTACGACAGCGCCACCGATACGCTCACCCGCTACTACGTGCGGCCGTGGCGTGACTACGACGCGGTGGAAGGGGTGGAGGCCGACCGGGTGGAACTGCGCGAAGCCTTCGAGCGTGCGGTGCACCGCCAGTTGATGACCGACGTGCCGTACGGCGTGCTGTTGTCCGGCGGGCTGGATTCCTCGCTGGTGGCAGCGGTCGCCGCGCGCTACGCACGGCACCGCATCGAGGATGGCGACCAGAGCGAAGCGTGGTGGCCGCGGCTGCATTCGTTCGCCATCGGCCTGAAGGGCTCGCCCGACCTGGCCGCCGCAGCCATCGCCGCCGAGGCGCTGGGCACCGTGCACCACGGCTTCGAGTACACCTTCGAAGAAGGCCTTGACGCGCTGCCGGAGGTGATCCGCCACGTGGAAACCTACGACGTCACCACCATTCGCGCCTCCACGCCGATGTTCCTGCTGGCGCGGCGGATCAAGGCGATGGGGGTGAAGATGGTGCTGTCCGGCGAGGGCAGCGACGAGATCTTCGGCGGCTACCTGTACTTCCACAAGGCGCCCAACGCACGCGAGTTCCACGAAGAGCTGGTGCGCAAGCTGGATGCACTCAACAACTACGATTGCCTGCGCGCCAACAAGTCGATGATGGCCTGGGGCGTGGAGCCGCGCGTGCCGTTCCTGGACCGTGAGTTCCTCGACGTGGCGATGCGCATCGATGCAAAGCACAAGATGGTCGGGCAGGGGCCGCAGGGCGCCCGCCGGATCGAAAAAGCCGTGCTGCGCGAAGCGTTCGAAGGGTACCTGCCCGAGTCGATCCTCTGGCGGCAGAAGGAGCAGTTCAGCGATGGGGTCGGCTATGGCTGGATCGACGGGCTGAAGGCGCATGCCGAGGCGCAGATCAGCGACCGGGTGATGGCCGCGGCCGACAAGCGCTTCGTGCACAACCCGCCGCAGACCAAGGAGGCGTACTACTACCGCCACGTGTTCGAGCAGTACTTCCCGACCCAGGCGGCGGCGGAAACCGTGCCGGGCGGCAAGTCGATCGCGTGCTCCTCGCCGGCGGCGATCGCCTGGGACGCCAGCTTCGCCAGCATGGCCGATCCGTCCGGGCGCGCGGTGGCCGGCGTGCACGAGCAGGCCCTGGCCTGATCGCATGTGGCAGGGCTGGCGGGAATACCGCCAGCCCGTAGAATCGCTCCCTCAATCGATGGGGATCGGGAATGGAAGCAGATACCACCGGCGGCATGCGCCGTAGCGGGCTGGCGTGGCGTTACCTGGGCTGGGTGGCGCTGCCGTTGCTGGTGGGCCTGGGCCTGGCGCGATATGCCGGCCCCACCGTGGCGGTGCAGGTGGAACGGGCGCAATCGTCGCTGGGCGCCGACTGGGCCGCGCACCTGCATGCCCCGCTGGGCCTGTTCCTGATGCAGCTGCTGGTGCTGCTGCTGGTGGCCAAGGGCGCCGGCTGGCTGTTCCGGCGCTTCGGCCAACCGGGCGTGATCGGTGAGATGGCCGCCGGGCTGATGATGGGCCCGCTGGTGCTGGGGGCGCTGTTGCCCCAGGTGCACGGCGCGCTGTTCCCGGCCGCGTCGTTGGGCTCGCTGGGGCTGCTGAGCCAGTTGGGCGTGCTGATGTTCCTGCTGGTGGCCGGTGCCGAACTGGACCTGGGCGGATTGCGCGGTCGCCGCCGATTTGCGTTCGTGGTCAGCCATGCCGGTATCGCAGTGCCGTTCGTGCTGGGCGTGGCCTTGGCGATCTGGCTGTACGCGGCGCACGCGCCTCGCGGGATCGGGTTTACCGGGTTCGCCTTGTTCGTGGGCATTTCATTGAGCATCACCGCGTTCCCGGTGCTGCTGCGCATCCTGGCCGACCGTGGCATGACCAGCACACCGCTGGGCCAGACCGCCATCGCCTGCGCCGCGCTCGGCGATGCCACCGCGTGGTGCCTGCTGGCGCTGATCGTGGCGGCCGCGCAGGCGCAGGGCTGGGTGCCGGCCGCGCTCAACCTGGTCTGCGTGGTGGTGTTTGTCGGGGTGATGCTGGGCCTGGTGCGGCCGTGGTTCTCGCGGCGGGTGATTGCAGCCGGGCAGGAAGGCCGTTGGCTGCTGGTGATGCTGCTGATGGCCCTGGGCTGCGCACTGGTCACCGAAATGCTGGGCATCCATGCGCTGTTTGGCGCGTTCGCCGCTGGCGTGGCGGTGTCGGGCAACGCCACCCTGCGGCATACCGTGGCCACCCGGGTCGAACCGTTCGCGGTCACGCTGCTGCTGCCGTTGTTCTTTGCCATGACCGGCCTGCGCATGCGCGCCGACGCCCTGCAGGCCAGCGACCTGCTGTTGTGCGTGGTGGTGATCGCCGTGGCCACGGTGGGCAAGCTGTTCGGTACGTGGAGCGCGGCGCGCAGCGCCGGCATGGGCAACCACGAGGCGTGGAAGCTGGGCGCGTTGATGAACACCCGCGGCCTGATGGAGCTGATCGTGCTGAACCTGGGCTACGAGTTGGGCTTCCTGGGCGACCGCCTGTTCGCCGTGCTGGTGATCATGGCGCTGGTGACCACGGCGATGACCGGGCCGTTGTTGAGCCTGATCGAACGTTGCCGACGTTGAATTCGGCGGTGTACCGACCAACGGTCGGTACCTACCGGTGGGGCGTATCGGCCGACCGTCGGCAGGCTCGGGTGCGGTGTACCGACCCACGGTCGTTACGTACCGGTCTGGCGTACCGACCCACCTTCGGTACGTCCGGGTGGGGGTTGGACCCCACATCGCGGTAGAGCCGACCGTTGGTCGGCTGCTCCGTCACCGTCCGTCACCCCGTCATTCCCGCGTCGGCACCAACCGGAGCGTATGCACCGTCGCACCGGGCAGGAATGGTGTCGGCGTGCCGTTGACCCAGTCCTCGTGCCCGGCCCCCCAGAACGGTGACAGGGGGTGCCCGCTCTGGCCGCCGGGCATGTGGATGATGCCGTCGGCTTCATGCCCGGGCGACACCACCATGCGCTGGGACGCGCCAAACGCCGGGCCTTGCACGCGGGGCATGTCGCGGTCGCCTGGCAGGCGGTCGGCCGGCATGCACAGCCATGACCGGGCGAAGGCGGGCAGGGCGCGGCTGACCGGGTGGCAGATCGCCGCGGTGTTGCGCTCGCCCCAGCTGCGCTCGGCGAGGTTGGGCCCCTGCGCGGCCAGGTCGGCCTCCAGGCGCCGGGCGGCGTCTGCCAGCAGCGCGTCCCAACTGGCATACGGCGGCGGCAGCAGGTGCGCGGGGCGTTCGTTGACCAGCGGCCACAGCACGCCTTCGATCTGCGCCAGGCGCGGCTCCAGGTAGGCATCGCCCAGGCGCTGCTTCGCCGGTGCCAGCAGGCCCGCCGATACGCTGTCCAGCACCATGCCGCGGAAGCCGCGCGTCATCCGGTAGCTCACCGAATCGGCGGCGGCGCGCCCGTCCCAGTGCCGGCTGGCCCGCTCCAGTCGCTGCAGCGCCGGGTCGTCGCTGTGTTCGACCACCTGCCGCAGCAGCGTCCACCAGCGCTGCAGGTACACGGCGCGATCGTCGAGCTGGATGGCCAGCAGGTCGCGTTCGTCGAAGCGTTCCTTCGCCAACAGGCCATCGCGGATCTGCTGCCCACGCGCGCCCAGGTCATAGCCGCCGTTGCCCGCCACCGCCAGCGCGCTGCCATCGAGCACGCGGCCGTTGGCAGTCCATAAACGGTGGTTGGCCGGATCGATCAGCGCCGGCGAGGCGTCGCTGCGGATCGGCCAGGGCGCGCAGTGCGCGGCCACCGGCGTGGCCGCGCCGGCCGGCGGGCAGTCCGCGCTGCGGTCCGGGCGGGCGCCGATCAGTCGCCAGGCGATGCGGCCCTGGCGGTCGGCCAGCAGCAGGTTCTGGGTCGGGATGCCGGCGCGGTCGGCGATCTGCAGCGCGTCGTCCAGGTTGGCCGCCCGCGCCATGTCGGCGAAGTCCAAGCGCACCGCGCCGGGCAGCTGTGCGGTCCAGCGCAGCGCCTCGCCACTGCCGTCGGGACGCTCGTGCAGGATCGGGCCCCAGGCCGTCTCGCGCACGCGCAGCATGGTGTCCGGCTGGCCGGCCACACGGATGCGCTCGGTGTGGGTGGTGATGCCGTCGAGGGTGCCGGGCGCGTGTGCGGGCACGGGGACGTAATCGGCGTTGTCGATGTAGCTGTTGGTGAAGCCCCATGCCACGTGGCCATTGCTGCCCACCACGATCGCGGGCAGCCCGGGCAGCGAGAAGCCGCTCACGTCGACCGTGCCGCCCGGCGCCTGGGCGTCGGGGTAGCGCAGCCGCACCCGGAACCACAGGGCCGGTGCACGCAGCCCCAGGTGCATGTCATCGGCCAGGATCGCGCGGCCATCGGCGGTCAGTGCACCGGCCACGGCGAAGTTGTTGCTGCCATGCACATCCGGGTCGGCGTGTCCGGCGGCGCTGGCCGAGCGCGCGGTAGCGGGCGCGCGCAGATTCACCGCGTCCGGTCCCGGCAGCACCGCATTGCCGCGTGGCGCGCCGAACAGCGGTGCATCCCACTCGCTGCCGTCGTGGCTGAGCAGGGCGTACAGCGCGGGCGGCACCACCGCGCGTATGCGCGCCATGGCCAGTTCGGTCTGGTTGGTGGGGTCCTGCAGGTCGGCGTACATCGCCAGCCCGGTCAGCACGCTGTCCTCGGCCAGCCAGGGCGTGGGCCGCTGGCGCAGCAGCAGGTAGGGCCAGGGGCGTACGCGCAGGTCGGTCAGGCCCTGGTTGACCCCGGCCACGTAGGCCTGCAGGGGCAGGGGGTCGGTGCCGACGGCCGCGGCCAGGTGGGCGTGGGTGCGGGCGCGCAGGCGATGCACGCGCATGCGCTGGTCGACCGGCACGGCGGCCGGGCCAAACAGCTCGGCCAGCTCCCCGGCGGCGCTGCGCCGCATCAGGTCCATCTCGAAGTAGCGTTCCTGCGCATGCACCAGCCCCAGCGCCCGCATCGCATCGGCCTGGCTGGCCGCGTCGATGGTGACCACCCCGCGCGCATCGCGGCTGATGCTGGCCGGTGCCTGCAGGCCATCCACCGGCAGCGCGCCGTCCAGGTGCGCCAGGCTGCCGCGCAGCAGCCACCACAGGGTGGCGATGAGCACGGCGCCGAGCAACAGCGACACCCACAGCAACCGCGTAAGCCAACGACGCATGCAGCATCCCCCGATGGTGGTATGCGTTGGATTGTAGGGGCTGTGAACGCCACGTGGAGGCCGCTGCAAGCGCAACTGCAACTGATTCCGATTAGATCATTGGAATTCTGGATGGGGCACCATGCGCGCATTGATTCATCAGGAGCACCCCCACATGAAAGGCAATCCGGACGTCATCGCGTGCCTGAAGGAACTGCTGCGCGGCGAACTGGCTGCGCGTGACCAGTACTTCATCCATTCGCGCCGCTACGAAGACCAGGGCCTGATGGCGCTGTACGAGCGCCTCAACCACGAGATGGAAGAAGAGACCCAGCACGCCGATGCGCTGCTGCGCCGGATCCTGTTCCTCGGTGGCACCCCGGACATGCGTCCGCATGGCTTCGAGCCGGGCGTGACCGTGGAGGAGATGCTGCAGAAGGACCTGGACACCGAATACAGCGTGCGCAACAACCTGGCCGCCGGCATGAAGCTGTGCGAGCAGCACCAGGACTTCGTGAGCCGCGACATGCTGCTGGTGCAGTTGAAGGACACCGAAGAAGACCATGCCTGGTGGCTGGAACAGCAGCTGGGCCTGATCAAGCGGATCGGGCTGGCGCTGTACCAGACCAGCAAGATGGATGCGAAGGGTACGCCTGCGCACTGACCTGCCTTCGGGCATCGCGTCGAGCCGGCCAGCGGCCGGCACTACCGGTGCCTTTGTTCCGCTTCTGCACGCCAGCCAGCCTTCGCCAGCACGCTGCAGAAGCCATCGTCCGCCCGCCAGCATCCGCCAGCCAGCGACGAACGAAAAAGCCGGGGATTTCCCGGCTTTTTCCTTTTCCGGACACGTTCGCCAGCAATGCGTAGTGCCGGGCTCTGCCCGGCAACCGCGCAACGTGCGGCGGATGCAGCCGGGCAGAGCCCGGCTCTGCGGGGATCGTGCAACGCGCGGCAAGTGCAGCCGGGCAGAGCCCGGCTCTACGGGGATCGTGCAGCCGACCAACGGTCGGCTCTACGCGCGGTGGGGCCGTGTGGGAACGCAAACGGCCGGGTTTCCCCGGCCGTTTTTTCATCTGCGCTGTTTGCTTTCGGTTATTCCACCGCCAGCCCTTCCACCTTCTGCCAGCCACGCGGCAGTAGGTGGCCACGCGTGGCGCGCGTGCCCAGGTAGGTTTCCAGGTCCTTGAAGGACAGGTTCATGGTGCGCGTGCCGCTGCGTACCAGCAGGGTGTTGCCCGGGCCCACCGATACCACGGCGACCACGCGCTCGGTAGCGAGCTTGGCCTTGGGGATGTCGATGATCTTGTTGCCCTTGCCCTTGTCCAGTTCCGGCAGGTCGCCGGCGGCGATCGCCAGCAGGTTGCCCGAGCTGGTCACCGCCACGATGCGATCGGTTTCCGGGTTGGCCACCACGGCCGGGGTCAGCACCTTGGAGCCGGAGGTCAGGTTGAGCATCGCCTTGCCGGCCTTGTTGCGCCCGGTCAGGTTCTCGAAGCGGGTCACGAAGCCGTAGCCGTGGGTGGAGGCCAGCACGAAGCGGGTGTTGTTTTCCCCGCTGGCCAGGGTCAGGAACTGGCTGCCGGCGGCTGGCGAGAAGCGGCCGGTCAGCGGTTCGCCGTTGCCACGGGCCGAGGGCAGGGTGTGGATCAGCGTGGAGTACGCACGGCCCTCGCTGTCCAGGAACGCCACCTGCTGGGTACTGCGCGCCCGCACCGAGCCGAGCAGGGCATCGCCGTCGCGGTAAGACAGCGTGGACGGGTCCATGTCGTGGCCCTTGGCCGCGCGGATCCAACCCTTCTCCGACAGCACCACGGTCATCGGCTCGCTCGGCACCAGCTCGGTTTCGTCGATGGCCTGGGCCGCACCGCGCTGCACCAGCGGCGAGCGACGGTCGTCGCCGAACTTCTTGGCATCGGCGGTCAGTTCGTCGCGGATCAGCTTCTTCAGCTTGGCCTTGCTGTCCAGGATGGCCAGGATCTTGTCGCGCTCCTTGGCCAGCTCGTCCTGCTCGCCGCGGATCTTCATCTCTTCCAGGCGGGCCAGCTGCTTCAGGCGGGTGTCCAGGATGTACTCGGCCTGTTCCTCGCTCAGGCTGAAGCGCGCGATCAGCGCCGGCTTGGCCTCGTCCTCGGTGCGGATGATGCGGATCACTTCATCCAGGTTGAGGAAGGCCACCAGCAAGCCGTCCAACAGGTGCAGGCGGCGCTCGACTTTCTGCAGGCGGTGGGTGAGGCGGCGGGTGACGGTGGTGGCGCGGAACTGCAGCCATTCGCTGAGCAGCATCTTCAGGTTCTTCACCTGCGGACGCCCGTCCAGGCCGATCACGTTGAGGTTGACCCGGTAGCTGCGCTCCAGGTCGGTGGTGGCGAACAGGTGGCCCATCAGCTGGTCGGCATCGACGCGGTTGGAGCGCGGCACCAGCACCACCCGCACCGGGTTGGCATGGTCGGACTCGTCGCGGATGTCTTCCAGCCACGGCAGCTTCTTGGCGCGCATCTGCGCGGCGATCTGCTCGATCACCTTCGACGGCGATACCTGGAAGGGCAGCGCGTTGATGACGATGTTGGTCGATTCCTTGAAGTACGTCGCGCGCGCACGCACGCTGCCGTAGCCGGTTTCGTACATGTTCCGCAGGTCGGCCGGGGCGGTGATGATCTCGGCGAAGCTGGGGTAGTCCGGGCCCTTTACGTGCTCGCACAGGTCGGCAACGGTCGCGTCCGGGTCGTCCAGCAGGTGCAGCAGCGCGCTGACGATCTCGTTGAGGTTGTGCGGCGGCACGTCGGTGGCCATGCCCACGGCGATGCCGGTGGTGCCGTTGAGCAGCAGGTGCGGCAGGCGCGCCGGCATCCAGGTCGGCTCTTCCAGGGTGCCGTCGAAGTTCGGGGTCCAGTCGGTGGTGCCCTGGTTGATTTCGCCCAGCAGCACCTCGGCGATCGGGGTCAGCTTGGATTCGGTGTAACGCATCGCCGCGAACGACTTGGGATCGTCGGTGGAACCGAAGTTGCCCTGGCCTTCGATCAGCGGGTAGCGGTAGGAGAACGGCTGGGCCATCAGCACCAGGGCTTCGTAGCACGCGCTGTCGCCATGCGGGTGGTACTTACCGATCACATCACCCACGGTACGCGCGGACTTCTTCGGCTTGGAGGCGGCATTCAGGCCCAGCTCGCTCATCGAATAGATGATGCGGCGCTGCACCGGCTTCAGGCCGTCGCCGATGAACGGCAGTGCGCGATCGAGCACCACGTACATCGAATAGTCCAGGTACGCCCGTTCGGCGTACTCGCGCAGGGGCAGCTGTTCAAAGCCGTGGAAGGCGGGGCGGGCAAGATCGGTCATGCGGGATTGTTACCTGTGGCAAGGGACGGCGACGGCTGTCGCCCTCGCAGGCGGTCGATTATCCGGATGCGGCCGGGGATGCCAAGCCGCGTGTTGGATTCAGGGGCTGGCCGCTGCGCGCCAGGTAGCGCCCGGGCGGGCAGCCGAAGTGCCGGCGGAACACGGTAACGAACGCGCTGGGGCTGCTGAAGCCCAGTTCGTGGGCGATATCGGACACGCTGTGGCCGTCGGACAAGCGGCGCAGGCCGTCGGCCAGGCGGGCCTGCTGGCGCCACTGGGCGAAGCTGAGCGTGGTTTCGTCGCGGAAGTGGCGGGTGAGGGTGCGCGGTGACAACCCGGCCCACTGCGCCCACTGTTCCAGGCTGCGGCCGTCGGCCGGGTCGGCGATCAGCTGCGAGGCGATCCGCAGCAGGCGCCGGTCCTGTGGCATCGGCAGGTGCATGCGCTGGCGCGGCGCGTTGCGGATTTCGTCCAGCAGCACCTCGATCATGTGCTGCTGGCGCAGGTCGGCCGCCGCAGCGGGCGTCCAGCGGGTCACCCGCATGGCCAGGGCCTGCAGCAGGTCGGAGATGGCGACCACGCAAGGTTCGCTCGGCAGGTCGTGGGCCAGCGCCGGGCTGATGATCAGGCCCCAGCCGCGCAATGGGCCGGAGATGTCCACCGTGTGCGGCTCGCCGGGCGGCATCCAGCCGGCACAGCCGGGCGGCAGCGACCAGTTGCCGTGGCGGGTGCGGGTGTTGAGCAGGCCGGCCTCCACGCAGATCAGCTGGGCGCGGTGGTGCTGGTGCCAATCGATCTCGCGTTCCAGCCCGCGCGGGCTGTCGACCTGGAAGCCCAGCACGCCCAGCCCGTCGTCGCGCTCGAACCAGTCGAGCACCTCGTTGCGGATCATCTGGGTGGCGGCTGAAGCCGGGTCTGGCCTGAATGTGTTATCCATTGTCCAAATTGTAATACCCGGCCAGCTGAAGCGGCCATTAAGGTAGCCATCCCCGCATTGTTCCGGTTGTTGCAACACAGCATTTGGTTCCAGATTGAATATTTCCATTGAGAAATATATTTTCTGGAAGTAAAGTGCCGCCCCATGATGATCTGCCCTGAAACCACTCCTCCCAGCTTCGGGCTGCTGTTGCGCCAGGTGCGCGACGGCCTTGTCCGTCAGCTCGACACGTCGATGGCCGAGGAAAACCTTGGCATTGGTTTCACCCACTACCTCGGATTGAAGGTGCTCGCGGCCAAGGCCCCGTGTACCGCCAACGAGTTGGCCCAGGCCCTGGACCAGGTGCCCAGCGCGGTGACCCGCCTGCTGGACAAGCTGGAAGCCATGGGCTGCGTGCGGCGCGAGCCGCATGCCCAGGACCGGCGGGCGTTGCAGATCGTACTGACCGATGAAGGCCGCCAGTTGTGGGCCCGGCTGAAGCAGCGCGGCGACCAGACCATCGATGACGCCATGCGCGACCTGTCCACCGACGAGCGCGCCCAGCTGCTTTCCCTCATGACCCGTGTACGTGACTCGTTGATTACGCCATGACCTCCTCCCTTGATCGCACTTCTTCGCTGCGTCCGCTGCGCCCGGTGCTGGTATCGGTGCTTGCGCTGGCGCTGGCCGCCTGTGCCAGCAGCCGCGGCCTGCAGCCGCAGGCCACGCTGCTGGATGCCGACAGCCTGCAGACCCAGCGCACCCTGTCTGCCGCTGGCCTGAGCCAACCCGGCTGGCCGGCCGCCGACTGGTGGCGCGCACTGGGCGACCCGCAACTGGACGCCCTGATCGCCGAAGGCCTGCAGCGCAACCCCGGCCTGGACGCGGCCGATGCGCGCCTTCGCCAGGCCCGCGCCCGGATCGGTACCGCCCACGCCGAGCGCCTGCCCAGCGTGTCCGCCTCCGGTGGCTACACCGGCGTGCGCCTGCCCGAATCGATGGTCGGCGATGAGCTCGGTGGCAGCTATGCCGGCAGCGGCCAGGCCTACCTCAGCTTCAGCTACGGCATCGACCTGTGGGGCGGCAAGCGCGCCGCCTGGGAAGCGGCCGTGGACAGTGGCCATGCCGCCGAAGTGGACGCGCAGGCCGCACGCCTGAACCTGTCGGCGGCCATTGCCGAGGCGTATGCGCAGTTGGGCTACGCCTACAAACTGCACGACGTGGCCAGCGAAGAGCTGGCGCGCTCGCAGAAGACCCTGGACCTGACCGCCCAGCGCCGCCGCGCCGGGATCGACAGCGACCTGCAGACCCGCCAGGCCGAAGCGCGCATTCCGGCCGCGCAGCAGCAGCAACAGGCCGCCCAGCAGCAGATCGACGAGGCCCGCACCGCGCTGGCCGCGCTGGTCGGGCAGGGCCCGGACCGCGGCCTGCAGATCGAGCGCCCGCAGGTGCTCAATCCGCTGGCCCTGCAGCTGCCCGGCGTGTTGCCGAGCGCGCTGCTGGGCCGCCGCCCGGACATCGTGGCCGCGCGCTGGCGCGTGGAAGCGGCCCACCGCGAGATCCATGCCGCGAAGGCCCAGTTCTATCCCAGCCTCAACCTGACCGCGCTGGGCGGGGTGGTGTCCAGTGAAGTGGACCAGCTGCTCAAGAGCGGCTCCACCTTCGCCTTCCTCGGCCCGGCGCTGAGCCTGCCGATCTTCGATGGCGGCCGCCTGCGCGCCAACCTGGACAAGACCGACGCCCAGTACGACCTGGCCGTGGCCGACTACAACCAGTCGGTGGTGAACGCTTTGCGCGATGTGGCCGACCAGGTCAACGCGGTGCGCTCGCTGGCCAGCCAGGCCGCCGCGCAGCAGCAGGCGGTGGACACCGCCCGCGCAGCGCATGACCTGGCCGAGCAGCGCTACCGCGCCGGCATCGGCAGCTACCTGGAGGTTCTGGTGGTCGAAGAGCAGTTGCTGGTGTCCCAGCAGCGGCTGGCCGAACTGCAGTCCCGGCAGATCCTTGTTTCGGTGCGGCTGAGCCAGTCGCTGGGCGGTGGGTTCACCCCGTCCGGCGACACCGCCACGCTCGCCACCGCCCCTGATTCCACGCATTCCTGAGACACATCCCATGAGCCAGACATCCGCTCCCGCTGCCGCCCCGGCAGCTCCGTCCCGTCGCGGCAAGCTGCTGCGCGGCCTGTTGGTCATCGTGCTGCTGCTGCTGGCGGCGCTGGCGCTGTGGTACTTCATGTTCGGCCGCTGGTTCGAAGACACCGACGACGCCTACGTGCAGGGCAACCAGGTCCAGATCACCCCGTTGGTGAGCGGTACCGTGGTGGCGATCAACGCCGATGACGGCATGCGCGTGGAGCGTGGCCAGCTGCTGGTGCAGCTGGACCCGGCCGACACCGAAGTGGCGCTGCAGCAGGCCGAAGCCAACCTGGCCAAGACCGTGCGCCAGACCCGCGGCCTGTACCGCAGCGTGGAAGGCGCCCAGGCGGACTTGAATGCCCGCCAGGTGACCCTGAAGCGCGTCCGCGACGACTTCAACCGCCGCAAGGGCCTGGCCGCCAGCGGTGCGATCTCCAACGAAGAACTGGCCCACGCGCGTGACGAGCTGGCTGCCGCCGAAGCGGCCGTGGCTGGGTCGCGCGAGACCTTCGAGCGCAACAACGCGTTGGTCGATGACACCGTGATCGCCACCCAGCCGGACGTGCAGGCCGCCGCCGCGCAGCTGCGCCAGGCGTACCTCAACAATGCCCGCGCCGGTATCGTCGCGCCGGTGGCCGGCTATGTTGCCCGTCGTTCGGTGCAGGTTGGCCAGCGCGTGCAGCCGGGCAACGCCCTGATGGCCGTGGTGCCGACCGAACAGATGTGGGTGGAAGCCAACTTCAAGGAAACCCAGCTGCGCCACATGCGCCTGGGCCAGGAAGTGGAGCTGCGCTCGGACCTGTACGGTGGTGATGTGACCTACAAGGGCCGCATCGACAGCCTGGGCCTGGGCACCGGTTCGGCGTTCTCGCTGCTGCCGGCGCAGAACGCCAGCGGCAACTGGATCAAGATCGTGCAGCGCGTGCCGGTGCGCATCGCCATCGACGCCAAGCAGCTGGCCGAACACCCGTTGCGCATCGGTCTGTCGATCAAGGCCGAAGTGAGCCTGCGCGACCAGAAGGGCACGGTGCTGCCGACCCAGGCCGCCAAGGGCCAGGTGTTCGACACCGACGTCTACGCCAAGCAGCTGCACAGCGCCGATGATGCGATCCACGCCATCATCCAGCGCAACCTGCCGCAGCAGGCCAAGGCGAGCTGAGGTCACCATGTCCGCCCAAGCTCCAGCCGCGCCCGGCAATCCGGGCGCACCGGCGGCGCCCAGTGCGGCCGCCGGCTTCCTGCCACCGAGCGTGGCCCTGTGCACCGTGGGCCTGGCGATGGCCTCGTTCATGCAGGTGCTCGACACCACTATTGCCAATGTGTCGCTGCCCACCATCGCCGGTAACCTCGGTGCCAGTTCGCAGCAGGCCACCTGGGTGATCACCTCGTTCGCGGTGAGCACCGCGATCGCGCTGCCCCTGACCGGTTGGCTCAGCCGCCGCTTCGGCGAACGCAAGCTGTTCGTCTGGGCGACGCTGGCGTTCGTGATCACCTCGCTGCTGTGTGGCCTGGCCCAGAGCATGGGCATGCTGGTGCTGTCGCGCGCGCTGCAGGGCTTCGTGGCCGGTCCGATGTACCCGATCACGCAGTCGTTGCTGGTCTCGATCTACCCACGCGAGAAACGCGGGCAGGCGCTGGCGCTGCTGGCGATGATCACGGTGGTGGCGCCGATCTGCGGCCCGATCCTGGGCGGCTGGATCACCGACAACTACAGTTGGGAATGGATCTTCCTGATCAACGTGCCGTTGGGCATCTTTGCGGCGATGGTGGTAGGCAGCCAGTTGAAGGGCCGGCCGGAGCAGACCGAAAAGCCGAAGATGGATTACGTCGGCCTGATCACCCTGGTGATCGGCGTGGGCGCGCTGCAGCTGGTGCTCGACCTGGGCAACGACGAGGACTGGTTCGCCTCGACCAAGATCGTGGTGCTGGCCTGCGTGGCGGTGGTGGCGCTGGCGGTGTTCCTGATCTGGGAGCTGACCGACAAGGACCCGATCGTCGACCTGAAGCTGTTCCGGCACCGCAATTTCCGCGCCGGCACGCTGGCGATGGTGGTGGCGTATGCGGCGTTCTTCAGTGTGTCGCTGCTGATTCCACAGTGGTTGCAGCGCGACATGGGCTACACGGCGATCTGGGCGGGCCTGGCGACGGCGCCGATCGGCATTCTGCCGGTGATCATGACGCCGTTCGTGGGCAAGTACGCCTCGCGGTTCGACATGCGCATGATCGCGTCGTTCGCGTTCGTGTTCCTGTCCTTCACCAGTTTCATGCGTTCGGACTTCAACCTGCAGGTGGACTATGCCCACGTGGCAGGCGTGCAGTTGATCATGGGCATTGGCGTGGCACTGTTCTTCATGCCGGTGCTGCAGATTCTGCTGTCGGACCTGGACGGCCGCGAGATCGCGGCGGGGTCGGGGCTGGCAACGTTCCTGCGTACGCTGGGCGGCAGTTTCGCGGCATCGTTGACGACGTGGCTGTGGGCACGCCGGACGCAGGTGCACCACGCGGATCTGACCGAGCACATTTCGGCATATCAGCCGGGCATGCAGGATCAGGTAGCGGCGATGGGGCAGGGCAACCTGCAACACGGGGCGGCAGCGCTGAACAACATGATCAACCACCAGGCATCGCAGATGGGCTTCAACGACATCTTCTTCCTGCTGGGCTGGATCTTCCTGGCGATCATCGCCTTCCTGTGGCTGGCCAAGCCGCCGTTCGGTGCAGGGGCGGGTGCAGCATCGGCCGGCGGGCATTGATCCGCGTCTGATCTGAAACGAAAAAACCCCGTCGAAAGGCGGGGTTTTTTTTCATGTTGGCTGGGAAGAGCACGTGCAGAGCAGAGCAACAGCAGAGCAACAGCGCATCGTCTGTATGTCTCTTGGCTTGGTCGGGTACGGGTGGATTGTCGGGACACGCCGCAAGTACGTCCCTGTAGGCTCGTTCGCGCCATCCATGGCGCTCTACGGTCCCGCCAACCCACCCGTACCCGCCCTTGAAAGTGAGTCGGTGCGTGGCGAAGAGCCCACAGCCCAACAACCCAACAGCCCAACAGCTCAACAGCTCAACAGCTCAACAGCTCAACAGCCGAGAGGCTGTGAAGCCGAGAGGCAGAGCAGCCGACCAACGGTCGGCTCTACCGCGGCGTTGCGTTGTTGTTCCATGGGCACCGGCCCACTGTCTGGGGCGGGGGTGTGTGGGTTCGCGGGACCGTTGGGCGCCATGGATGGCGCTCACGAGCCTCCAGGGATGGATTCACGGCGTGTCCCGCGAACCCACACGCCCCCGCCCAACCCGTCGCAGGCGCAGAACCAACGCTCTGGCTCCAGCTCTGGCTCTGGCTTTCGCTTCTAAAAAAAAAGAACCCCCCCCAAAAAAACCCCAGACATGAAAAAACCCGCTTGCGCGGGTTTGATCATTGTCTGAGTCATGGTGCCCAGGAGAGGACTCGAACCTCCACGAAGTTGCCCCCGCTAGCACCTGAAGCTAGTGCGTCTACCAATTCCGCCACCTGGGCGACTCAGGAGGAGAATTCTGCGGGAGAACCACGAATGTGTCAACAGCATGTCGCGGAAAATTTCGCTCGTCGCGCACTGCTGGATCATCGCCCTGCATGTCGGACGCAGCGTGCATGCGACACGCAGAACATCGCACCGCAGAAACGAAAAAACCCGCTTGCGCGGGTTTGATCATTTACCGAGTCGTGGTGCCCAGGAGAGGACTCGAACCTCCACGAAGTTGCCCCCGCTAGCACCTGAAGCTAGTGCGTCTACCAATTCCGCCACCTGGGCGACTCAGGAGGCGAATTATGCGGAAGCATGACAGGGCTGTCAATGCATCCTGCCGGCATATCCGCACAGAGTGCATCGGCCGGTGGCGCGGCGCGGCTTGACCCGGGCGGGGGACGCTGAAAATACTCATCCCACCCGGCAGCAAGGCGTTCCCATGGAAACCCCGATCCTGCACTTCCATCCGCTGTCTTCCTGCTGCCAGAAGGTGCTCATCGCCGCCCACGTCCTGGACGTGGCGCTGGACGCGCGGCTGTTGAACCTCGGCGACCCGGCCGAGCGCGCGGCGTTCCGGGCGCTGTGGCCGCTGGGCAAAATGCCGCTGCTGGTCGAGCAGGGCAGGCCCATCGGCGAAACCAGCATCATCATCGAGCACCTGCAGCGCCATCATGCCGCCGACGGGCCGTGGCTCATTCCGCAGGATCCGGCGCAGGCGCTGGAGGTGCGGTTCTGGGACCGGGTCTGCGACCTGTATGTGATGACGCCGATGCAGGCGCTCACCGCCGCCTTGCTGCAGCCCGCCAGCGACGCCGGTGGCGCGGCGACCGCCGCCGCCCGCGCGACGCTGCTGAACAGCTATGCGCTGTTGGACCGGCAGGTGGACGGGCGACGCTGGTTGGCGGGCGAGGCGTTCACCCTGGCCGATTGCGCTGCGGCACCGGCGCTGTTCTATGCGGTGGCCTACGTGCCGGTGCCGGATGCGCACGCGGCACTGTCTGCCTATGTGGAGCGGCTGATGGCGCACACGGCGGTGGCCGCAGTGATCGACGCGGCCCGGCCGTGGTTCAAGCACTTTCCCGGGCGGGCGGGGCTGGCGCGCCGCTACTACGATCCGGATGCCTGACACGCCCCGTCTGTGACGAGCAAACCCCGGAAACGAAAAAACCCGCTTGCGCGGGTTTGATCATTGTCTGAGTCATGGTGCCCAGGAGAGGACTCGAACCTCCACGAAGTTGCCCCCGCTAGCACCTGAAGCTAGTGCGTCTACCAATTCCGCCACCTGGGCGACTCAGGAGGCGAATTGTGAAGATGCCGCCGGGGCTTGTCAACGGTTTTGTTAAATTTCTTCACAAACCTGCATATGCCGCGCCCATGACCGGTTCTGCACACTGTCAGCGGTTACCATGGAGGCCAATGAAACCAAAGAAACCGACCCAGGGCGCGAAAGCCCCCAAGTCCCCGGCGCCCAAGCAGGCTGCCGGTCCGTCGGGCAAGCCCCGCGCTGCCGCCAAGAAGGCCGGCAAGCTGCCACCGTGGATGCCCGAATCAATGAACACCCCAGCGCCGTCGCGCGGTGGCAAGCGGTCCGGCCCCAAGCCGGATGCCGGCGCGCCGATCCCGACCCGTCGCCGCCCGCATCCCACTGCTACCGACATGAATGTGATCGATCCCCATGCCGAGCGTGAGGCAGAGCGCTATGCGCAGCCGATCGCCAGCCGCGAAGCCATCCTGCAGCTGCTTGACCGCTGTGATGGCCCGCAGACCGCCGAGGAAATCGGCATCCACCTGGGCCTGACCGAACCTGACCGCGCCGACGCGCTGGGCAAGCGCCTGGGCGCGATGGTGCGCGATGGCCAGCTGGTGCAGAACCGCCGCGGCGGTTTCGCCCCGGTGCAGGCCACCAACCTGATCACCGGCGTGGTCATCGCCAACCCGGAAGGCTTCGGCTTCCTGCGTCCGGTGGAGGGCGGGGACGACCTGTTCCTGCCGCCGTATGAAATGCGCAAGGTCATGCACGGCGACCGCGTGCTGGCCAACGTGACCGGTATCGATCGCCGCGGCCGCCGCGAGGGCAGCATCGCCCGCGTGCTCGAGCGCGGCATGACCCGCCTGATCGGCCGCTTCAGCGTCGAGTTCGGCATCAATTACGTGGTGCCCGACGACAAGCGCGTGCAGCGCAACGTCCAGATCCCGCCGGACCAGACCGGCGAGGCCCGCGACGGCCAGCTGGTGGTCTGCGAGCTGACCCAGGCCCCGGATACCCGCCGCCCGCCGATCGGCCGCATCATCGCGGTGCTCGGCGACAAGCTGACCGCCTCGCTGATCGTGGAAACCGCCATCCACGGCCATGAACTGCCGTTCGAGTTCCCGCAGGAGGTGCTCAACGAGGCCGCTTCAGTACCGCTGGTGGTCGAGCCGGCCATGCTGGGCAACCGCGTGGACCTGCGCAGCACGCCGCTGGTGACCATCGACGGTGAGGACGCCAAGGACTTCGATGACGCGGTGTTCTGCGAACCGAATGCCGAAGGCTTCCGCCTGGTGGTGGCCATCGCCGACGTGTCCAACTACGTCCGCCCTGGCACGCCGCTGGATGACGAAGCGCAGAAGCGCGCCACCTCGGTGTATTTCCCGGGTTTCGTGGTGCCGATGCTGCCCGAGACCCTGTCCAACGGTATCTGCTCGCTGATGCCCAAGGTCGACCGCATGTGCTTCGTCTGCGACATGCAGGTGAACCGCGACGGTGAGGTGATCCATTCGCGCTTCTACGAAGCGGTGATGAATTCGCATGCCCGCCTGACCTACAACCAGGTCTGGCAGGCGGTCGGTGAAAACGACCCGGCGGTGCGCAAGGAGATCGCTGCGGTGCTGCCGCAGGTCGAGCGCCTGCACCAGCTGTACAAGGTGCTGGCCAAGGCCCGTACCAAGCGCGGCGCGATCGAGTTTGAATCGTCAGAAGTGCGCTTCGTGCTGGACAACACCGGCGAAGTGACCCAGGCCGGCATGCTGGTGCGCAACGACGCGCACAAGCTGATCGAAGAATGCATGATCGCCGCCAACGTGCAGGCCGCGCGCTACCTGCTGCACAAGCAGGTGCCGGCGCCGTTCCGCGACCACGCCAAGCCGCCGGAAGCCAAGTACGACGACCTGCTGGAGTTCCTGAAGGAATTCAAGCTGAGCCTGCCGCCGTGGTCGAAGGTGCAGCCGGGCGATTACACCAAGCTGCTCAAGAAGGTGCGCGAGCGCCCCGACGCGGCCCTGCTGGAATCGGTGCTGCTGCGCAGCCAGAGCCTGGCGGTGTATTCGCCGGACAACCAGGGTCACTTCGGTCTGTCGCTGGATGCGTACGCGCATTTCACCTCGCCGATCCGCCGCTATCCCGATCTGCTGGTGCACCGTGCGATCAAGCATGCGCTCAGCGGCGCACCGGCAGAGAAGTACACCTACTCGCCGCGTGAGATGGCCGCGCTGGCGCTGCAGTGCTCCGAACGCGAGCGCCGGGCCGACGAGGCCGAGCGCGAAGTGGACGAACGCTACCGCGCCGCGTGGATGGAAAAGCACGTGGGCGGCCAGTTCGAGGGCGTGATCAGCGGCGTGACCAGCTTCGGCCTGTTCGTGGAACTGGACGAATCCAAGGTCAACGGCCTGGTGCACGTGACCCAGCTGCCGCACGACTATTACCAGTTTGACGCCACCCGCAAGACGCTCAGCGGCGAACGCCGTGGCAAGGCCTACCGCCTGGGCGACCGCGTGCGGATTCTGGTGCTCAAGGCCAGCATGGAAGAGCGCAAGATCGACTTCCGCCTGGTCGAAGAGCAGGGCGACGAGGTGGCCGAACTGCCGCCGCGCGGCCAGCCGGCCAAGCGCAAGAAGCAGAAGTACTGAAAGACGGGCGTACCGGCCACCGGCCGGTACGCCGCGGCCGCCCTGCCGGTGCGGCCACACCAAAACGGGGGTGCCGACCGTTACCCGGTAGGTGCCGACCGTCACCCGGTGGGTACCGACCGTTGGTCGGTACGCGTTGATCGGCCCCGCATTCCCGATTCGGAGCGCGCCCATGTCCGACCTCCCCGAATACAGCGGCGGCTGCCAGTGCGGCGCCATCCGCTTCCACGTCCGCGGCGAACTCACCGACAGTTCGATCTGCCATTGCCGGATGTGCCAGAAAGCCTTCGGTGCCTATTACGCCCCCTTGGTCTCCGTGCGCACCGTCGACTTCACCTGGACCCGGGGCGAGCCACGCCGCTTTGCCTCTTCAAACCTGGTCCAGCGCGGCTTCTGCCCCGACTGCGGCACCCCGCTCACCTACGAAGCGCCCGACGGCATGGCCATTGCTGCCGGTACCTTCGACGAACCCGCGCGCCTGCCGCCCACCGTGCAGTACGGCACCGAGGCCAAGCTGCTGTTCGTGGACACCCTGGCGTCGCTGCGCGTGATCCGTGACCAGGATGACCCCGAGATGGCCCTGCTGCAGGGCCTGGTCAGCCATCAGCACCCCGACCACGACACCCCCTGAAGGTGCCGCACCCCGGGGTCGGCCCCCCGGCGTGAACGCCCGGCGGGGCAAGCGGGGCCTTGATGCTCTACCATTACCACCCCCTGTACCGGTCGTGCCCCCGCAATGAGCAAGCAAAGCCAGTGGATCGTCGGCGTCAACGCTGTCGCCTCTTCGATCGAGAACGATGCCGAGAACGTCCGCGAGGTGCTGATCGAAGCCAGCGCGAAGAATCCGCGGCTGGTGGAGATTGAAGAGAACGCGCGCCGCAAGGGCATCGACGTGCGCAAGGTCAACACCCAGGCGCTCGACGGCGTGGGCGGCTCGGTACGCCACCAGGGCGTGGCCGCGCGCTACCAGGCGGCACGCACCTACGGTGAGAACGAACTGGAAGGCCTGGTCGAGGCGGCCGAGGGCAAGGCCCTGCTGCTGATCCTCGACGAGGTGCAGGACCCGCACAACCTGGGCGCCTGCCTGCGCAGCGCGGCGGCCGCCGGTGCCACCGCAGTGATCATTCCCAAGGACAAGTCGGCCACGGTCAACGCGACCGTGCGCAAGACCTCGGCCGGTGCGGCCGACCGCATTCCGGTGGTGGCGGTGACCAACCTGTCGCGCTGCCTGAAGGACCTGCAGAAGCTGGGCGTCTGGATCTACGGCCTGGCCGGTGAAGCCACCGCGTCGCTGTACTCCATCGACCTGAAGGGCAACGTGGCGCTGGTGCTGGGCGGTGAAGCCGACGGCCTGCGTCGTTTGACCCGCGAAAACTGCGATGGCCTGGTCAAGATCCCGATGCCGGGCGACATCGAAAGCCTCAACGTCTCCGTCGCCACCGGCGTGAGCCTGTTCGAGGCCGTCCGCCAGCGCGGCCTGTAACCCACCCGCGCGAGGGGGTAGAGCCGACCGTTGGTCGGCTGCTCTATGCGGCGTACGAAAGCCGACCAACGGTCGGCTCTACGCGGTGGGGTCACCGCGTGCTTCTGTGTCATCGCGATCCCGAATCGGTGGGTTACCCTGCGCTGCCACCCAATGCCTTGAACAACGTTACGTCGTTGATCAACTGCCGCTGCCTCACCGAGGCCAGCGACAGTTCGGCATCGCGCCGGGTCTGCTGCGCTTCCAGCCAGGTGCGCAGGTCGGTGGCGCCTACCCGGTAGCGCACCTCGTACATCCGTTCGATCGCGACGGCTTCGTCGTAGGACGCTTGTGAGGCCGCCACCTGCGTGGCGAACTGCGTGCGTGCCGACAGGGCGTTGTCCACCTCCGACAGCGCGGTGTACAGCGTGCGGCGGAAGCCGTTGGCGGCGATCTGGTAATCGGTACCGGCCAGCCGGGTGTTCAACTGGGCCTGGCGCACATTGAGGAACGGCAGCGACAGCCCCGCGCCCAAAGTGGCCACCGGGTTCTTCAGCACGTCCGACAGCGAGGTGGCGCCGGTACCAACGCTGCCGGTCAGGCTGAGCGCCGGGTAGTACTGGGTGGCGGTCACCTTGATGGTCTTCAGGCTGTTGCGCAGGCGCAGTTCGGCCGCGCGCAGGTCCGGGCGCCGGCCGAGCAGGTCGGCTGGCAGGCCTTCGGCGACCACCGGGCTGCCCACACGGGCCAGTTGCTGCGGTTCATCGGCCAGTGCCAGCGGCTGCCCATCCAGCAGCACCGTCAACGCATTGCGGGCGGCAACGCGCTGCTGCTCCAGTGCACTCTGCGCGGCGCGCTGGGCTTCCAGGCTCTGGGCAGCCTGGCGCACTTCCAACCGCGACACCGCACCGGCATCAAAGCGGGCCTGGACCAGCTCGCGGGTGCGCTGCAGCCGTTCCAGGTTGGCCTGGCCGGCGGCAATGGACTGGTTGAGGAACGCCAGCGTCCAGTACTGCGTGGCCACGTCGCTGATCACCAGCAGGGCGGTGTTCTGCAGGTCTTCCTGGCTGGCCTGGGCTTCCCACTGGGCGATGTCGCGCTGGGTGCGCAGGCGCCCCCACAGGTCGATCTCCCATTGCAGGGATACGCCGGCCGAGCTGCCGCGGTTCCAGTCCGCGCGCTGGTCGATCGGGCGGTTACCGCTGCTGCTGACACTGCCCGAGGGCTGCGGCCACAGCGCGTTGTCGGCCAGCCCGGCCTGCAGGCGCGCGCGCTGCACGGCCAGCCCGGCAGAGGCCAGGTCTGTGTTGGCGGCTAGGGCGCGATCAATTACGCGGTCCAGGCCGGGGTCACCAAACTGGGTCCACCAGGCATCGCTGCGGACATCGGCGGTCGCCGCATGCGGCTGTTCGGTGACCGCCTCGGTGGGGGTGTTCAAGGCGGCATCGCCACGGCCGTAGCTGGCCGGGACCGCCGGTGCATCGATCGGGTAGCGGCCGGTGCTGACACAGGCCGACAAAGCCAGCGCGGTCACGCAGGCCAGGGCCAACGGACGCAGCGAAGCAGGGTGCAACAGGGCAGGAGAAATCTTCATTCGCGCGCCAGCGCCTCCACGGGATCAAGTTGGGCGGCATTGCGCGCCGGAAGGAAACCGAACGCCACGCCGATCAGGCTGGAGCAGGCAAACGCGGCCACGATGGATGCGGTCGAGAACAGCATCTGGAAGTCCGGCGCGAATTTGCCGAACAGCCAGCCGACCACCAGTGACAGACCGACGCCAAGCAGGCCACCGAGCAGACAGACCAGCACCGCCTCGATCAGGAACTGCTGGCGGATGTCGCTCTGCCGCGCGCCGACCGCCATGCGCACACCGATCTCGCGGGTGCGCTCGGTCACCGACACCAGCATGATGTTCATCACGCCGATGCCACCCACCAGCAGCGCGATCGCGGCGATCGCACTGATCAGCAGCGTCATCGTGCGGGTGGTCTGCTCGATGGTCTGGCGGATCTCGGCGCTGTTGCTGAGGAAGAAGTCCTCGGTGCCATGCCGCATGATCAGCAGCTTGGAAATCGCCGATTGCGCGGCATCCATCGGGGTGGCGTCATCCACGCGCACGGTGATGCTGGAGACATGGCTCTGGCCCAGCATGCGCGACATCACCGTGGTGTAGGGCACCCACACGCTCAAGCTGGTACTGCCACCAAAGCCGAAGCTCTGCCGCTGGGCCACGCCGACCACGCGGACCGGCACGTTGCCCAGCAGGATCACCTGGCCCACCGGGTCTTCGCCGTTGGGGAAGAACTGGGTGCGGGTGTTCTCATCGATGATCGCCACCTGGGCCAGGCTGCGTACCGCATCGGTGTCGAAGAAGCTGCCGGCGATCAGGGTGACGCCCTTGACCCGGAAGAACTGCTCGCCCACGCCGCTGACCTGCGCGGTGGCCGACTGGTTGCGGTAGCGCGCGGTTACCGAGGACGACACGCTGGGCGTGGCACTGTCGATGTAGCTCTGCCGCGCCAGCGCATCGGCATCGCTGGCCTTGAGGGTCTGCACCCGCGCCGAGCGCATGTCGCCGAAACCGCGTCCGGGATAGACGTCGATGGTGTTGGTGCCCAGCGCGCTGATGTTCTGCAGGATCTGCTGCTGCGAGCCATTGCCCATTGCCACCACCGAGACCACCGAGGCGATGCCGATGATGATGCCGAGCATGGTCAGGAAGGTACGCAGGCGGTGGGCATTCATCGCCAGCAGGGCCATGCGGAAGGCTTCGGTGAAACGATCGCGCGCGGCCCGCCAGCTGTGGCCCTTGCCGGCGGCCACGGTCGGCTGGCGCTGCGCGCGGTAGCGCGGCGCATTCGGATTGAGACGGTCGGCGATGATCTCGCCGTCGCGGATCTCGATGATGCGCTGGGCGTGTTCGGCCACGCTCATGTCGTGGGTGACGATGATGATGGTGTGCCCCTCGGCATGCAGCTCGCCGAGGATGCCCATCACTTCTTCGCCGGATTTGGTGTCCAGTGCGCCGGTCGGCTCATCGGCGAGGATCACCTCGCCGCCGTTCATCAGTGCCCGCGCAATGGACACGCGCTGCTGCTGGCCGCCGGAGAGCTGGCCGGGCTTGTGGTTCATGCGGTCGCCCAGCCCGAGCCGCTGCAGCAGCTGCTCGGCACGCGCGGTACGCACCGGCCCCGGGCTGCCCGCATACACCGCCGGCACGGCCACGTTGCCGCGTGCGTCCAGATCACCGAGCAGGTGGTAGCGCTGGAAAATGAAGCCGAAATGCTCGCGGCGCAGCTCGGCCAGTTCGTCCGGTTCCATGCTGCCGGTCTCGCGGCCGGCCACCTGGTAGCTGCCACGGGTAGGGCGATCCAGGCAGCCGAGGATGTTCATCAGCGTGGACTTGCCCGAGCCGGACTGGCCGACGATGGCGACGATCTCGCCGGCGGCGATGTCCAGGTTGACGTCGCGCAGCACCGCGATGGTGTCATCGCCCGCGGGAAATTCGCGGCGCAGGTCGCGCAGCCGCAGCAGCGGCGTGCCGGTGGAAGCCGGGGTCATCGACGCGGTCCGCCCATGCCCGGGCCACCGATCCGCACCTGCGCACCGCCGCGGCCACCACTGCCGCTGCCGCCGGCGGCAGCGCCACCTTCACCCACCACCACTTTCTCGCCTTCCTTCAGCCCGGACAGCACTTCGGCCGTGGCGCCGTTGTTGATGCCGATCTTGACCTTGCGCGGCGTGGGCATGCCGTCGGCATCGGCCACGCGCACCATGTACTGGCCATCGCGGGTCTTCGGGCCCAGGGCCACGGCCGGAATGGTCAGCACGCCCTTGGCCTGCTTGAGCATCACCGACACCTGCGCGGTCATGTCGATGCGCAGCGTGCCGTCGGGGTTTTCCACGTCGAACAGTGCGTTGTAGTACACCGCGCTGCTGGCGCTGGAGCTGGACGAACTGGAACTGGACGAACTGTCGTTGGCGATCGACGACGGCGCCGGGTTCACCTGGCGCAGGGTGGCGTGGTACTTGCGGTCCGGCTCGCCCAGCGTGGTGAAGTACACCGGCATGCCGGCCTTGATCTTCACCACGTCCGCCTCCGACACCTCGGCATTGACCGTGACCAGGTCCAGCCGCGCCAGCATCACGATGGTCGGTGCGGTCTGGTTGGCGTTGACGGTGCGGCCTTCCTCGGCCACCACCGCGACCACGGTGCCGTCCATCGGCGCGATGATGCGGGTATAGGCCAGGTTGGCGCGGGCGGTGCCCAGTTCGGTTTCGCGGCCCTTGATCTGCGCGTCGTAGGACTGGATCTGGGCACGCGCGGTTTTCAGCTTGGCATCGGCGGCGTCGTACTCGGCGCGCGAGGTGGCCTCGGCGGCGAGCATCTGCTGCTGGCGGGCGAATTCCAGTTCTGCTTCACGCAGGCTGGCCTGCTGCACCGAGCGCTGGGCCTTGACCTGGTCCAGCGTGGCCTGCGCGTTGAGCACCTGGTTCTGCTGGGTGGTGGCGTCGATCTCGGCAATCAGGTCGCCCTGCTTGACGCTATCGCCCAGCTGCACCTTCAGCGACTTGATCTGGCCCGAGGCCTGCGCGCCGACGCTGACCAGCTTGTAGGCGTCGATCACCCCGGTGGCTTCCACGGTCTGTTCGATGTCCCCGCGGCTGACCGGCGTGGTGGCCAGGGCCGGTGCGGCCGGCTTGCGCAGGGTCCATGCGACAATCGCACCCAGCACGGCAATCACGATGATCAACAGCAGCACACGGCCGCGACGGGTGGTGGGCAGGCGGGGCTTCACGATGATCGTCTACTCGGCAGGCCGGCGTGCGGCGTTGTCAGCATTGTGAAGACCGCTCGGCGAAGGCTCAACACTCGCCATGTGTCGCGGCGTAACCAGACCGGGGCCGGTGTGTGTCGTTGTGTGTCTGTGGCGGCCCTTGAAACACGTGTACGTAAACCACTGGATGCGGTTCAGCTCCCGACAGGGGATCATGGCCGCATGGAGACTCCCAACCCGATGCATCGACTGCTGATCGTCGACGACGACAACGACATCCGCCAGCTGCTGGCCGAACAACTGGGCCGTGCCGGCTACCAGGTGAGCACCGCCGGCGATGGCCATGGCATGCGCCAGGTACTCGAGCGCGAGCACGTGGACCTGATCGTGCTCGACCTCAACCTGCCGCGCGAAGACGGTCTTACCCTGTGCCGCGACCTGCGTGCGCGCTCCAACACGCCGGTGATCATGCTCACCGCGCGCAGCGAGCCGATCGACCGCGTGCTGGGCCTTGAGATGGGTGCCGACGACTACCTGGGCAAGCCCTTCGAGCCCCGCGAACTGCTGGCGCGCATCCGCAACGTGCTGCGCCGTACCGAAGCGCTGCCGGCCAACCTGGAGCCGCTGGCCATTCGCCGTGCCCGGTTCTCGCACTGGATCTTCGACCTGGAGCATCGCCACCTGCTCGATCCCGATGGCCGTGTGGTGGTGCTGTCCGGCGCGGAGTTCCGGCTGCTGCGGGTGTTTGTCGGGCACGCCAACAAGGTGTTGTCGCGCGAGCAGCTGGTGGCGCTCAGCAGCGGCCGCACCTATGAATCGCAGGACCGCGCGATCGACCTGCAGGTGAGCCGGCTGCGCAACAAGCTGGCCGACGATGGCGGCAGCGACGGATTGATCAAGACCGTGCGCAACGAAGGGTATGTGCTGGCCACGGCAGTGACGCTGGAATGAATCGCCTGCGCCGGTTCTTCGCCTCCATGGTGGGGCGCCTGTTCGTGATCCTGCTGCTGGGCATGAGCGTGGCCGCGATCGGCGCGACGATGCTGGCCAGTTCCAAGCGCCAGCAGGAGTTCGAGCGGCAGAACCTCAACCGCATCGCCGACCGGCTGCAGGGCTACGTGAACCTGCTCGATGGCAACCCCGAGCTGCGTGAGCGCCTGCTCGACAGCGGTGGCCCCAGCGTGCGGCGACTGCCGCCCGGTGCCCGGGTAGGGCGCCCGGACGCGGCCTTGATGGAAGTGCTGGACGATCGCCCCGGGCCGGTGTCGAGCAGCCAGGTGGCCTTCACCTGGTTCCGTTCCTGCCTGCCCACGTTGCCGGAGCTGCCGCACCCGAAGAAGCCGCGCAACGGCCCGCCGCGCGAGCGCGACCCGGCCTTCATTCCGCCCCGCTGCCGCATGGTGTCGCTGCGCCTGAGCGACGGCACGCCGCTGCAGCTGGCGCTGGACTCGCCGGCGGTGGCCCACAACGGCATCCTGGCCGTGGACCCGCTGTTTCTGACCCTGCTGGTGCTGGCCATCGCGGTGCTGGCCTATATCGTGGCGCGCATGGCCAGCGCGCCGCTGCAACGCCTGGCCGCGGCCGCCGCGGCACTGGGCGATGACCTGCAGGGCGCGCCGATGCCGGTGACCGGACCGCTGGAAGTGCGCCGCGCCGCAGAAGCGTTCAATGCCATGCAGAAGCGGCTGCAGCGCCACCTTGGCGAGCGCACCCAGATGCTGGCGGCAATCACCCATGACCTGCAGACCCCGGTTACCCGGCTGCGCCTGCGGCTGGAGAATGTCGCCGATGAAGCGCTGCGCGAGCGCCTGGTGGGCGACCTCGCCGCGATGCAGGCGCTGATCCGCGAAGGCCTGGAACTGGCGCGCAGTGCCGAAAGCGCCGAGCAACGCGCGGCCCTTGACCTGGACTCGCTGCTGGAGAGCATCGTGGAAGACGCCGGCGAAGCCGGTGCCGACGTGCGCTTCGAACACCCCAGCGGGGCGGTGCTGATGCTGCGCCCGTTGGCGATGCACCGGTTGTTTTCCAACCTGGTCGACAACGCGGTCACCTATGGGCACTCGGCACGGGTCAGCGTGGAGCAGGATGCCGAGCGGGTGGTCGTGCGGATCCGTGACAGCGGCCCCGGCCTGCCGGAAGAAGAGCTGGAGGCGGTGTTTGATCCGTTCGTGCGGCTGGAAACCTCGCGCTCGCGCGAGACCGGTGGCGCCGGGCTGGGCCTGACCATCGCGCGTGCCCTGGCCGAAAAAGACGGGGCGCGGTTGCTGTTGCGCAACCATCCGCAGGGTGGGCTGGAGGCGGTGGTGGAATGGCCGGCCACGTTGCGCGTGGGGACCTGGCGCCCGGGCTGAGCATTCTCGCCACACACACGCGCGGTTTTGCCTACTATGGGCAACTCCCCCCGCGTTATCCCGCATGAGCGTGCCTTTCTTCGTCGGTTGCCCCATTGGTGCATCGCCGCTTGCCGCGCGGCGCCCAGGCTGTTTCCCGGCCGGTTCCCACGGATGAACCCAGGGGGGCGCGGGAGCCGGTGGCGGCCGGTACATCGACAGTTTGCCCGGTGTCTTGGCACTGCCCTGGTGTGGTTGTGCCTGCTGTGCGCGCTGCCGTCCACGGTGGGGGCGCAGGACGGGCCACCGCCGCTGCGCGACTACGCCATCGACGTGTGGACCTCGCGCAATGGCCTGCCGCACAACTCGCTGCGCGACATCGCCCAGACCCCCGAAGGCCACCTCTGGTTCGCCACCTGGGAAGGGCTGGTGCGCTACAACGGCCTGGATTTCACTGTCTTCGACCGCAGCACCCGGCCGGGCCTGCGCGACAACGGCGTGGGCGCGTTGCTGGTGGACCGCAGCGGTGGGCTGTGGATCAGTGATTCACGCGGCAACGTGACCCGGCGCGGCAGCGACGGGCGCTGGCAGGTCTACGAACACCAGCCCGGTACGCCGCAGGTGCTGATCCAGGCCATGCAGATGGACAGCCACGGCCGCCTGTGGCTGCTTTACGAAGGGCAGGGCATCGGCAGCCTCGCCCCGGACGGTCGCATCGAGTACCAGAAACCGCCGGCCGGTGTGCCGATGGCCATGAGCTTCACCAAACTGGTGGTGGACGCGCAGGACCGGGTCTGGGTGGGCACCCTGGACGGGCTGGTGGTGCGCGACACCGACGGCGTGCTGCGCCGTGCGCCCGAGCGTTTCGGGCTCGGGCACGGCCTGGTGTGGCCCTACCGCGGGCCGGACGGCGTGGTCTGGATCGTGGCCGGCGAACGCATCTACCGCATGCAGGATGGCGTGCCGCAGCTGCAGCACCGCCTGCCCGGGGTGATGCACATCACCGCGATGCTGCAGGATCGCCATGGCGACCTGTGGCTGGGCACCGAGAACCAGGGCCTGCTGCGGCTGTCGCGGCATGGCCTGGAGCGCCTGCCCACCGGGCTGTCGCTGCCCGGCGGGCGCGTGGTGAGCCTGCGCGAGGACGCCGAAGGCAGCATCTGGGTGGGCGCCAACGGCGGCCTGTACCGGCTGCGCGAAACCTTGTTCAGCAGCTTCACCGAGCGCGACGGGCTCAGCGGCGACTACATCCGCACGGTGCTGGAGGACCAGCAGCGGCAGCTGTGGATCGGCAGTGCCAGCGGTCTGGACCGGCGCGATGCACAGGGCCGTTTCTCGCCGGTGGCGTTGCGCAACAGCGGCGGCAAGACCCCCTCGGTGCTCAGCCTGGCCCAGGACCACGAGAATGATCTGTGGGTCGGCACGTTCGGCGACGGGGTGTTCCGGCTGGATGCCCAGGGCCGCACCCTGCGCAACTACGGCACCGCCGATGGCCTGCCCGGCGGCAACATCCGCGCCATCAGCGTGGACCGCGCCGGCGTGGTCTGGGCCGGCACCCAGAAGGGCGTGGTGCGCATCGATGACCACGGCGTGGAAGTGCCGCGTGCGCCGGGCATGCCGGGCGGCCTGATTACCGCCCTGGCCCACGACGCCGACGGCGCCTTGTGGATCGGCACCATCGAGGGCATCCGCGTGCTGCGCGGCAACCGCGTGCAGAGCATCGACCTGGCCCCGCTGGGCGGCGGTCGCAGCGTGTTCGGCTTCCAGCAGGTGGGCGATGCGATGTGGGTCAGCAGCGACCGCGGCCTGTACCGCTGGCAGGACGGCCGCCTGGCACGGGTCGGGCTGGAGCAGGGCATGCCGGTGGACACCGTGTTCCAGCTGGTGCCCGACCGCATCGGCAACGTCTGGATCAGCAGCAACCGCGGCGTGCTGCGCACCGACATGGCGATGCTCAACGAGGTAGCCGATGGCCGCGCACCGCGGGTCGAGGTGGAGCATTACAACGAGATCGACGGCATGGCCAATTCGCAGGCCAACGGCAGTTCCGGCCCATCGGCCCTCCTGCGCCAGGACGGCACGTTCTGGGTGGTTACCGCGGGCGGCCTGAGCATGGTCGACCCACTGCGCCTGCAGCGCTTCCGCGAGCGGCTGGCCCCGCCGGCGGTGATCGAAAGCGTACAGGTCGATGGCAAGCCGCTGCACTGGCAGGGCGAGAACCACAACAGCATCCCCGGTGGACGCCGGCTCAGCGTGAGCTATGTGGGCCTGAGCTACCTGATGTCCGAGCGGATCCGCTACCGCACCCGCTTGGCCGGCCTGGACAAGGGCTGGATCGAGCGCGGCCAGCAGCGCAGCGTGGAGTTCATCGGCCTGCCGCCGGGCGACTACACCCTGCATGTGTCCGCCGCGCATCCCGGTGGCAGCTGGGGCGACAGCGAGGCGGTGTGGGAATTCACCGTTGAACCGTTCCTGTGGCAGCGCCGCAGTGTGCAGGTGGTGGCCGCGCTGCTGCTGTTGGGCGGTCTGATCGCGTTGTACCTGTATCTGATCCATCGCTACAAGGCCAGCAACGTGCGCCTGGCGCGGATGGTGGATGAAGCCACCCGCGACCTGCAGGCGCAGACGGTGAACCTGCAGGCGTTGAACCAGGAAAAGACCGAACTGGCCGACCGGCTGGCGGTGCAGGCCGAGCAGTTCGGCCGGCAGGCACGCGAGGATGCGTTGACCGGTCTGCCCAACCGGCGCGCCTTCGATGAGGCACTGGCGCGCGACTTCGCCCGGTCCCAGCGCAGCGGCCACCCGCTGTGCCTGGTGGTGCTGGACATCGACCACTTCAAGGAGGTCAACGACCAGCACAGCCACAGCGTGGGTGATGTGGTGCTGGTGGAAGTGGCGCGCGTGATCGCCTCGGCCTGCCGCGATTCGGACATGCCCGCGCGGACCGGCGGCGAGGAGTTCACGCTGCTGCTCAACGACACTCGCCTGGCCGAAGCGGCGCAGGTGTGCGCGCGCCTGCGCGGGCTGTTCCATGACCACCCGGACTGGGCCGGCGTGCCGGGCCTGAAGGTGACCTTCAGCGCGGGACTGGTGGAACTGGACGCCGCCGACCGCACCCCGATGCTGCTCTACCAGCGCGCCGACCGCGCGCTGTACCGGGCCAAGAGCGAAGGCCGCGACCGCACCGCGATCGGGTAGAGCCGACCGTTGGTCGGCTGTTCGTGGTGCGTGGCATGCAGGCGGTTGGCGCGAACGGCAGCCGACCAACGGTCGGCTCTACCAGGCGAAGCGGCACATCGGGTGCAGCCGACCAACGGTCGGCTCTACCTTCGGGGGGCGTACCGGGTTACCGCGGCCAGGCGTTGGCGATGGTGCAGAACAGCTTGGCGGTCTGCTCGGTGTCGTACACCGCGCTGTGCGCTTCGTCGGCGTCCCAGCCCAGCCCGGCGGCAGCGGCGGCGCGGGCGAGGACGGTCTGGCCATAGGCGATGCCGGCCATGGTCACTGTGTCGAACACGCTGAAGGGGTGGAACGGGTTGCGCTTGTGGCCCACCCGGTTCACCGCGGCGTTGACGAAACCCAGGTCGAAGTGCGCGTTGTGCCCGACCAGGATCGCGCGCTGGCAGCCGTACTTCTTCACCGCCGCACGTACCGGCGCGAAGATGTGGTCCAGTGCATCCTTCTCGGACTTGGCCAGGCGGAACGGGTGGTCGAGGATGATGCCGGTGATTTCCAGCGACTTCGGGTCGATCTCCAAACCTTCGGCCGGGATCACGTGGGCGCTGGCGGTCTGGCCGGGGTACAGCAGCCCGTTTTCGTCCATTTCGATCGGCACGGCGGCGATTTCGAGCAGCGCATTGCGGTTGCAATCGAAGCCGCCGGTCTCCACGTCGATCACGACCGGCAGGAAGCCGCGGAAGCGCTGGGACATGGCCAGGTTCACTGCCGGGGCAGCAGGCGCCGGAGCGGCGGTGTGGGGCGAGGCGGCATCTGTCATGCGGCGATTCTAGCAGAGGGGGGCTGTACGCCCCCCGCGCTCAGGCCAGCGCAGGCGAGCGTGCCAGGCAGCGCTGCAGCAGCCGGTCCAGGCTCAACGGGCCAGCCCCCTGCAGGGCCAGCGGCAGCAGCATGGCCATGAACAGCACGGGCAGCTTGAAGTTGCCAAAGCCCTGGTCGGTGATGGCATAGCCCATCGCCAGCTCGCCCAGCCCGTCCCAGTGCATGGGCCAATGCACGGCGGCGGTGGCCACCACGGTCAGCACCAGCAGGCTGCTGGCGGCCATGCGCGTGCCCAGGCCGACCAGCAGGCAGGCCGCGCCCACCAGCTCGAACCACGTGGCCAGCTGCCAGTTGACGCTGGCCGGTATCTGGTCGAAGGGAAACGGAAATGCCTGCGGCAGGTCGCCGAACCAGTTGCTGCCGTGCAGTTTCTCGCGGCCGGATTCGAAATACTCCCAGGCCATCAGCAGGCGCAGGCCAAGCGGGGCAATCCACGGGCCGAGCGGGTCCAGCCGGCCGCGCAGGGCGGCCAGGTACGGTGTCTTCATCAACGGAATCCTTGGTGGGGGATCAGGAAGCGGGCGGGGCCGGGCCGACAACGCCGCTGCCGTGGAACTGGCGCAGCAATGCTGCTCCGGGGGCGAGCAGTGCATCGGCGGCCAGGCCGTGGGCCCGTGCAAGCTGCTGCAGGTGCCACGTGCCGGCATGGCCGGGCTGTTGGCCGATCTGTTCCAGCAACTGCGCGGCCATCGGGCTGATGGACGCAAAACGCACCTGCCCATCCGGGTCACGCCGCACCAGCAGCCCGGTGGGGGCGTCGCCAGGCGCGCCGGGCGCGTCGTCGCTGCCCAGCCGGTGCACCGGCCAGTGGTACAGCAGCGGCCACGCCAACGGCGAACGCTGCAAGGGGGCATGCATCGGGTCCAGCCCGGGCGTGGCCGGCAGTGGTTGGGCATCAAGCTGGTACAACGCGGTTTCCACCCACTCGTAGTGGGCCAGTTCGGCCAGCGCCGGGTGCGGCAGCATCGGCTGGGCCTGCAGCCACTGCACGAACTCGGCGGCCAGCTCGGTGAACAGCGGGGTCTGCGCACGGTGCTCGGCCACGAAGCGCCTTACCAGCACGGTCCACTCGGAATCACCCAGCAGCTGCACGCAGACCGGGAAGCCGGTGCCCAGCAGGCCCAGCAGGTTGTTGAACACCAGCCGCCGGTAAACCGCCACGCGCCGTGCGTCCAATCCGGCGGGCGAGGCTACCTGTGCCGGGTCGCGCAGGTGGGTGGTGAGTGCCCGCTGCTGGGCGTGCAGGCGGGCCGGCGCGTCAGTCACGGGTGGCTCCGGCGTATGCGGCCATCAGCTGGCGGATGGTGCGCAGTTCGTCGCGCAGTTCGGGGTAGGGCGGGAAGTTGAAATCGCGTTCGAGCAGGGTGGGGCGTGCACCGATGCGCGCGTAGGTGCGGGCCAGCAGGTTCCAGACCGGATCGATCACGGCGCTGCCGTGGGTGTCGATCTTGAGGTCCTCGGCCTCGTCCAGGTGCCCGGCCACGTGCAGGCAGACGATGCGCTCGGCGGGCAGCCCGGCGATGAACGCGTCGGCGTCGTAGCCGTGGTTGCAGGCGTTGACGTAGACGTTGTTGACGTCCAGCAGCAGGTCGCAATCGGCTTCGGCCAGCACGGCGTTGGTGAAGGCCAGTTCGTCCATGGCCGGTTCGGGGGCGAGGTAGTAGGAGACGTTTTCCACCGCGATGCGGCGGCCCAGGACATCCTGCACGCGGGCGATGCGCGCGGCGGTGTGGTGCACGGCTTCATCGGTGAAGGGGATGGGCAGCAGGTCGTAGAGGTGGCCATCGTCGCTGCAGTAGCTCAGGTGTTCGCTGTACAGCGGTACCCGGTGCTGGTCGAGGAACCGGCCCACCTGTTCAAGGAGTTGGGTATCCAGCGGCGCGGTGCTGCCGAGCGACAGGGACAGGCCGTGGCAGCTCAGGGGGTAGCGCTGGGCGAGGTCGGCCAGGGCCTCCCCGGCAGGGCCGCCCACGCCGATCCAGTTTTCCGGGGCGCATTCGAGGAAGTCGAGGTCGCCGGCCGGGGCATCACGCAGGGTCTGCAGCAGTGCGCGGCGCAGGCCCAGCCCGGTCGCCGCCGCAGGCAGCGGCGACCGGTGCATGCCCGGGGCGATGCGGTCAGTGCTTGGCACCGCACTTGCCTTCGCCGCACTTGCCTTCCGCGGCCTTCTTGTCGCCGGCGGCCTTGGTCTTGGCGCCGGTGCCCTTGCCCTTGTCGGCGCCGCACTTGCCTTCGCCACACTTGCCTTCGGCGGCCTTGGCGCCGGTTGCGGTGGCCGTTTTGTCAGCGGCCTTGGTGCCGGCCTTGTCGCCATGGGCGCCACACTTGCCTTCACCACATTTGCCTTCGGCGGCCTTGGTCGCGGCCTGCCCGGCAACGAGGTAGCCCTGGGCCAGGTCGGTCATGCTCAGCGCAGACGCCGACGCGGTGACGCCGAGGCCGGCGACGAGCGCGGTGGCGGCCAGCAGGGACAGCGAACGGGTGGGATTGCTCATCGGGTGGTGCTCCTTGGTATGGGCCGGGGCCCGGGATGGCTGCGTGGGGGCAGCAGGTGTGGCCATGGTGGGCCGGCCCGGCTCAACGAATCCTCACACAGGATTCAACGTTTCGTGAAGTGTGGGGGTGGTTGTTTTTCTTTTTAGAAGCGAAAAGCCAGAGCTGGAGCAACTGCAACTGCAACTGCAACAGCTGTTGGTGCGGGCGTGCCTGGCTTGGCGGGTACGGGTGGGCTGGCGGGACACGCCGTGAATCCATCCTTGGAGGCTCGTGGGCGCCATCCATGGCGCCCAACGGTCCCGCCAACCCACCCGTACCCACCTATGACAGTGAGTCGGATCGCAACGAAGAAGCAGAGCATTTAGATCCGTGCCGTTGCAGCTTTGCAGTGCTCTGCTTTGCTATGGCTGCCAGCTAACTGTCTAGGGTGGGGGTGTGTGGGTTCGCGGGACCCTGAGCCGCATGGATGCGGCGACGGAGCCTACACGGACGTACTTGCGGCGTGTCCTGCGAACCCGCACACCCCCGCCCAACTCAGGTCAACGAGAAGACTGCAGCTGTTGAGCTCCATTCTTGGGCGACATGGAAGCCCGAAACGAAAAAAAGCCGCCACCCGAAGGCAACGGCTTTTGCTTTTCTATAGTTCGGCAGTTCAGACGTGATCGGTGCTGCTGGTTTCGTCGCGCTTTTCGCGGGGGGGCAGGACCTGCTCGCCGTGTACCAGGAACCAGACGTTCTCGGCGATGTTGGTGGCGTGGTCGCCCACGCGTTCCAGGTTCTTGGCCATGAACAACAGGTGCGTGCACGGCGTGATGTTGCGCGGGTCTTCCATCATGTACGTGAGCAGCTCGCGGAACAGTGCGGTGTACTGTGCGTCCAGCCGTGCGTCGTCGTCGCGCAGTGCCAGCGCGGCGGCCGCGTCGTTGTCGCGGTAGGCCTCGATCGCGCGTCGTACCTGCTGCGCTGCCAGCCGGCCCAGCGAACGCAGGCCCTGGATCTGCGGCAGCGGCGGTACCTTGCTCAGGGCGATCGAACGCTTCGCCACGTTCGCGGCGTAATCACCGATGCGCTCGATATCGGCCGGAATGCGCAGGCCCGCCAGGATCTCGCGCAGGTCGCGCGCCATCGGTCCGCGCAGTGCAAGACGCATCACGTCGTGGCTGATCTGCTGCTCCAGGCCGTCAATCGCCTCGTCGTTGGCGATGATGCGCTGGGCGGCGTTCTCGTCGCGCTTCTCGATCACGTCCATCGACGCCTCGAGCTGTGCGACCGCCATCTCGCCCATGCGCACGATCTCGGCCACCAGCCGCTGCTGCTCTTCGTCGTAACTCTTGACGATATGGTCGTTGGGAATGCTCATGCGGGTGTCATCCAAAGGTTCGTGGCCGGGATCAGCCGAAACGGCCGGTGATGTAGTCTTCTGTCTGCTGCTTGTTGGGCTGCGAGAAGATCACTTCGGTGCGGTCGTGTTCGATCAGGTCGCCCAGGTACATGAAGGCGGTGTAGTCCGACACGCGCGCGGCCTGCTGCATGTTGTGGGTCACGATCACGATCGTGTAATCGTGCTTGAGCTCTTCCACCAGCTGCTCGATGCGGCTGGTGGAGATCGGGTCCAGCGCCGAGGTCGGCTCGTCCAGCAGCAGCACGTCCGGGCGCAGGGCCACGGCACGGGCAATGCACAGACGCTGCTGCTGGCCACCGGACAGGCCCAGCGCGCTCTGGTTGAGCTTGTCCTTCACCTCGTCCCACAGCGCACCCTGGCGCAGCGCCTGCTCGACGCGCACGGCCATGTCGGCCTTGGACAGCTTCTCGTGGTGGCGGATGCCGTAGGCCACGTTCTCGAAGATGGTCATCGGGAACGGCACCGGCTTCTGGAACACCATGCCCACCTTGCTGCGCAGGCGGTTCATCGGGTACTTCGGCGCCAGGATATTCTCGCCGTCCAGCAGCACCTCACCGCGCGCCTCCATTTTGGGGTACAGCGCGTAGATGCGGTTGAAGATGCGCAGCAGCGTGGACTTGCCGCAGCCGGACGGACCGATCAGGGCGGTGACGCGCTTTTCGGGGATCTCCAGCTCGATGTTCTTCAGCGCATGGAACTTGTCGTAGTAGAAGTCCAGTCCACGCGCGGCCAGCTTGATCGGCGCCGGGGTCTGCAGGTTTTCATGCGAGGCCGGGACCACGATGCGCTGCATCGGCACGGCGTTGGAAAGATCGTTCATGGCGATATCCGCGGAAAGGTCAGTCATGGGAGATACGGTTGCGCAGCAGGATGCCGCGCGCAGAGAGGCTGACCAGCAGCACGAACACGGTCAGCACCAGCGCGCCGGCCCAGGCCAGCACCTGCCAGGATTCATACGGGCTGCCGGCGAACTGGTTCATCACCACCGGGACCGAGGCCATCGGCTGGAACACGTTGCTGTTCCAGTACTGGTTGCCGAAGGCGGTGAACAGCAGCGGCGCGGTTTCACCGGAGATGCGGGCCAGCGCCAGCAGGATGCCGGTGACGATGCCGGCGGCGGCGCTGCGGTACAGCACCTGCACAGTCACCTTCCATTGCGGGATGCCCAGCGACAGCGCCGCTTCGCGCATCTGCGAGGGCACCAGGCGCAGCATCTCATCGGTGGTGCGCACCACCACCGGCAGCACGATGAAGGCCAGCGACAGCGCACCGGCGAAAGCGGAGAACTGCCCGCCGGTCTGCATCACGTACAGCGTGTAGACAAACAGGCCCAGCACGATCGACGGTGCCGACAGCAGGATGTCGTTGACGAAACGGACCACGGTGCCGGCCTTGCGGAAGTTGCCGTACTCGGCCAGCCAGGTGCCGGCCAGGACGCCCAGCGGCGTGCCGATGGCAATGGCCAGGCCGCACATCACCGCGCTGCCGAAGAACGCATTGGCCAGGCCGCCTTCCTGCATCGGCGGTGGGGTCATCTTGGTGAACAGGTCCAGGTTGATGCCCGCCAGGCCCTTGGAGGCCAGCGTCCACAGGATCCAGCCCAGGAAGAACAGGCCGAACAGCGCGGTCAGGCAGGACATCAGCAGCGCGACCACATTGACGATGCGGCGGCGCAGGTACAGCGGCTGGGAAGAGCTCTTGGCGACGGTGGACATCAGTTGCCCTCCTTGCGGGACAGACGCATCAGCATCAGGCGGGCGATTGCCAGCACCACGAAGGTGACGATGAACAGCACGAAGCCGAGCAGCAGGAGCGCCGAGCGATAGGTTTCGGTGGCTTCACCGAAGTCGTTGGCGATCAGCGCGGCAATGGTGGTGCCCGGTTCCAGCAGCGACGGCGACAGGCGCACGCTGTTGCCGATCACGAAGGCCACCGCCATGGTTTCGCCGAGCGCGCGGCCCAGGCCCAGGAAGATGCCGCCGATGACCGCCGAGCGGGTGTAGGGCAGCACGATGTCCCAGCTGACTTCCCACTTGGTGGAGCCCAGCGCGTACGCCGATTCCTTCAGGCGGGTCGGCACGGTGAGGAACACTTCGCGCATCACCGAGGAGATGAAGGGAATGACCATGATGGCCAGCACGAAGCCGGCGGTAAGCACGCCGATGCCCAGCGGCGGGCCCTGGAACAGCGGGCCGATGATCGGCAAGGTGCCCAGGTGGTCGTTGAGGAACGGGGTGACGTACTCGGTCATCACCGGCACCAGCACAAACAGGCCCCACATGCCGTAGATGATCGAGGGGATGCCGGCCAGCAGTTCGATGGCGGTACCGACCGGGCCACGCAGCCAGCGCGGCGCCACTTCGGTGAGGAAGAAGGCGATGCCGAAGCTCACCGGCACGGCGATGACCATCGCGATCAACGCGGTGACCAGGGTGCCGTAGATGGGCGCGAGGGCGCCGAATTTGTTTTCGACCGGATTCCATTCGGACGAATAGAAGAAGCTCAGGCCCTGCTCCTGCAGGGCATGGCGGCCGCCCCACAGCATCGAGAGTGCGGCGCAGGCCAGGGCCACCAGCACCAGGATGACGGTGGCGATCAGGACCCACCGGAACAGTTTGTCATTGCGGGCGTCACGCAGGTCGCGGGTGGACGGTGCGGGAACAGGCTGGGCGATGGCATTCATGGGAAAGGCGGGGGCCCAAAATTAGGTGGGGTAGTGCCAGGCCATGCCTGGCAGAACGGTGTCATGGCGCCACACTCCGGACCCGCGCAACGCGCGGGTCCGGTCTGGATCACTTGAATTCAGCCGCCCAGTACCCTTCGATCTGCGTCACCAGCTCGGCCGGCAGCGGCACGTAATGCAGTTCGTTGGCCTGCTTCTGGCCGTTTTCGAAGGCCCACTTGAAGAACGCCAGGGTTTCCTTGCTGCGCTTGGCATCCTTGGGCTGCTTGTGCATCAGCATGAAATTGGTGGCGGTGATCGGCCACGCCTGGTCGCCCGGGGCGTTGGTGATGACCAGGTTGAAGTCCTTGGCGCTGGCCCAGTCGGCGCTGGCGGCGGCAGCCGCGAAGGTTTCGGCGCTCGGCTGTACCCAGTTGCCGGCGGCATTCTGCATCGAGGCATACGGCATGCTGTTCTGCAGCGCGTAGGCCAGTTCGACGTAGCCGATGGAGCCCTTGATCTGCTTCACGTACGAGGCCACGCCTTCGTTGCCCTTGCCACCCACGCCGTCCGGCCACTGCACCGAGGTGCCTTCGCCGACCTTGCTCTTCCAGTCCGGGCTGACCTTGGACAGGTAGTTGGAGAAGTTGAAGGTGGTGCCCGAGCCGTCGGAGCGGTGGACCAGGGTGATCTTGCCGTCGGGCAGCTTGACGCCCGGGTTGGCGGCCACGATGGCCGGGTCGTTCCAGGTCTTGACCTTGCCCAGGAAGATGTCGGCCAGCAGCGCGCCGCTGAGGCGCAGCTTGCCTGCTTCCAGGCCGTCGATGTTGACCACCGGCACCACGCCGCCGATCGCCGACGGGAACTGGCCAAGACCGGCCTGGGCCAGTTCTTCGCTGCTCAGCGGCTTGTCGGAAGAACCGAAGTCGACGGTGCCGGCCTTGATCTGCGCGATGCCGCCGCCGGAGCCGATGGACTGGTAGTTGATCTTGGCGCCGGTGGCGTTGTTGTAGTCAGCCGACCACTTGGACACCAGCGGGAAGATGAAGGACGCGCCGGCGCCGGAAATTTCAGCGGTCAGGCGATCACCGGCAGCGGGCGCAGCCGCGGGAGCGTCGGTAGCCGGCGCGGCAGCCTGGCCTTCGGCGCCCGGCTTGCAGGCGGAAAGACCCAGCGCGATGGCCAGGGAAAGGGCGGTCAAGCCAGCCGTGTGCAGTTTCATCGGTCACTCCGTAGCGGGATAGGGGCCGGTCTCTCCGGCGACGCTGCTATGAAATGATGTTTTTGTTACAGCCGTATGACGGTGTGACCGGGTGCACGGGAAACGCCCGTGGGGCGGGGATTTAGCTCAAGTCTCAAGTGCTGGAAGTCAAAGGCGATATTGCCGCTTGCGCCTGATTGGGCGGGGGCGTGGGGGTTCACGGGGCACGCCGTAAATCCATCCATGGAGGCTCGTGAGCCGCTTGCTCGCGTACGCAATCCTGCGTACACGGCAAGACCTGGGTTGGGCGTCCTGCCCAACCCGCCCGACGCATGCGTCGGGCCCATGCGGCCCAACGGCCCCGCGAACCCCCACACCCCCGCCCCAGACAGTTGGCCGGAGGCCATGGATAAGCCAAAGACAAGACCCTCAACCTTCACCCCAGCATCCGAGCACCCAAATCCCAAATCCCAAATCCCAGACACCAGACCAAGGCAACTCAGATCAGATCCAACCGCATTGCCGCTTCATTGCGCAGGCGCTTTTGCTGACGGGCCAGGAAACTGTCGGGGGCTGGTGGGGGTGGGTAGCCGGGGCCCTCCATCGCATGGATGCGATGGCGGAGCTTACAAGGACGTACTTGCAGCGTGCCCCGGCTGCCCACCCCCACCAGCCCAGCCAGCAGAACCGACCCCGCACGTCGCCAGGCTCTGGCAATGGCTCCAGCTCCAGCTCTGGGCTTTTAAGCTTCTAAAAAAAACAAACCCCACAAAAAAGAAAAGGCGCGGATCTTTCGATCCGCGCCCGGCGGCGGCAGGGGGAGAGAGGACCTGCCGCCGCCATTGCCTCGTTGTTGCCGATCAGTACTTCAGATTCTGCGACCAGTAGGTCTCGATCTGCTTCACCAGCGTGTCCGGCAGCGGCACATAGTCCAGCTGCTTGGCCTGCGCATCACCGCTCTTGTAGATCCAGCGGAAGAACTCCTGGGTAGCCTTCGCGTTGGCCACGTTCTTCGGCTGCTTGCGCACCAGAATGAAGTTCGTCGCCGTGATCGGCCAGGCGTCCGCGCCCGGCGCGTTCGTCATCACCAGATAGAAGTCCTTCGAACTCGCCCAGTCAGCGCTGGCGGCGGCCGCGGCGAACGACGTATCGCTCGGCAGCACCACCTTGCCCGACGCGTTCTTCATCGCCGCGTACGACATCTTGTTCTGCAGCGCGTAGGACAGCTCCACGTAGCCGATGCCGCCCTTGATCTGCTTCACGTACGCAGCAACGCCTTCATTGCCCTTGCCGCCGATGCCAACCGGCCACTGCACCGAGGTGCCTTCGCCGACCTTGCTCTTCCACTCCGGGTTGACCTTGGACAGGTAGTTGACGAAGTTGAACGTCGTGCCCGAACCATCCGAACGGTGCACAACCGTGATCTTGCCGTCGGACAGCTTCACGCCGGGGTTCAGCGCCGCAATCGCCGGGTCGTTCCAGGTCTTGATCTTGCCCAGGAAAATGTTGGCCAGCGTCGGGCCGTCGAGCTTCAGTGCGCCCGGTGCGATACCGGCCACGTTGATCACCGGCACCACGCCGCCGATCACCGACGGGAACTGGGCCAGACCGGCCGCAGCCAGCTCTTCCGGCTTCAGCGGCGCATCGGACGAACCGAAGTCCACCGTGGCCGCCTTGATCTGGGCGATACCGCCACCGGAACCGATCGACTGGTAATTGACCTTCTTGCCGGTCGCGGTGTTGTAGTCGGCCGACCACTTGGACATGACCGGGTAGATGAACGAGGCGCCCGCGCCGGTCACATCGGCGGCATTGGCGGCGAACACGGACGACGCGGCGAGGACGGCAACGGCGGCGCGCGACTTGAAGGCGTGGATCACGGGGTGGCTCCTGGGATGGATGACGGTGCGGGGTGTCCCGCCCGGTGCTCATTCCATAACGGTTCGATGACAGCGCAGCGTCTGTCATATGACCGCACCGTGACATGTGTCACGGGTGAGGGTCGGCCATGCCCTGCACGCGCTGGACTGCGGCCGCTCGGGCCATCACGTACGTGTGCTCCGCCGGCCAGACGTGAGATTGCCTCCGCGCAGAAACGGATGCTCGCAAAGGGGTTACTAGGAAATATCCGAAATTGCTGTGCATCTCCAGTTGCTTGACCGAGACCTCCGAAAGTTGTCGCGATGAAACGTAGCTTCGAATGGCGTCGATGTCGGCGCGTGACGAAGCGGAAGGATTGAACATGTCCAGTCTTGTATTTGTCGATCTCAACGAACGCATCTCCGCGATCAGCGAAGAGGATGCGATGTACCGAGACGGTGAGCGCATTCATCTTGCCTGAAGGTCGAAAAGGGGGCGGGCTGCATGCCCGCCTCCTTCCATGCTGAGTGAGGTACGCAATGCGTTACGCCAAGCCGCTGTTGAAGCGCTCTCATCACGTCATGGTCTCCGAAGACGGTGATATCTGTATCGGAGAGATCCCTGGGAAGGCGAAGATCCTTCACCAACCGCCGCCATGGGCAACCGGCGTACTCTCCTTGCTCGACGGACAGCACACGTTGCCGCGAATCATCAAAGCAGCCTCGGCACAAGAGCTGGGTGCACAGGATAGTGAGATCGAGAGCTTCATCGAGGCGCTGGCTGGGTTCGGTTTACTGGAAGAGGGGGGGAGAGTCTCCGCTACGCTCAGCGTGGAAGAGATGGAGCGATACGACCGCCAGATTCTTCAGTTTTCTCTCATCGATGAGGAATGCGTATCGCACGGCTCGATCTACCAGGAGCGCTTGAAGGGCGCACGCGTTCTTGTCCTGGGGATGGGGGGGTGGGGCACATGGTGTTGCTTGAACCTCGCAAGGCTGGGAGTCGGGGTGCTACGAATCGTCGACGGTGATGATGTCGAGGTTTCGAATCTGAATAGACAGATTCTGTACGAATCGTCCGATGTCGGTCGGAAGAAAGTGGCTGCGGCCGTCGATAGCCTGGCGCGACACAATCCCAACGTATGCGTAGAGCCAGTGGCAGAGTTTGCAACCGAGCAGACGGACCGGCTTGAGCAGCTTCTTGAGGGCGTTGATCTGGTTGTGCTCGCTTGGGCAAGCCTGGGGTACTACCGAGCAAAAACGGTCGATCGCGAGGTCCACAGGCTGGCCCATGCGCGGAGCATTCCTGTCATCGAACTGGGAGGGGATCCGCTCGACATATCAGTAGGGCCGATTTTTCCCAACGACGGGCAGCACGCCTCCTATGAGTCAGTTCGGGAGGGGGCCAAGGGCGCCTTCTATAGCGCCGACCCGCTCATCAGGTCGTTTCAAGAGGCGCGTATGCGAAACGATTTCTGCAACGGAAATCGGCTCGTCAATGCTTGGCAGAGCGCTCCTTCATTGGCGGTGATGGCTGGGCTGGCGGCAGATCAGGTGGTAAAGCTGATCACTCGACACGACAGGTGCAGATTGGTCGGGCGTCGATTCCATTTGTCATTGCAGTCTTACGAAGTCCGGGAGGAGGTTGTCTTTGAGTACGCTGGATGAAATTCGGGGCTGCTTCGTGCGCGACGGGTTTGCATACTTCGATCTGGCGGCATATCTCCCGGATGTGCAGGAGGCTGCAGGCAACCTTGGGCGAATCCCGGAAGGCGCGTGGTCACACATCATCAGGAATCGCGAAGGAGAGTTCGAGTTTCCACATGATCGACTGAGTGAGATAGCTCGACATCAGCGCATGGCCGAGGAAGATCTGAAAGAGGGTAGATTCTCGTTCTCATTCGAGAGGTTGAACGACAGTATTGCCAATGCAGGCGTCTACGAATTCCACTCGATGAAACGGCTGTTGGGTTCAACGGCCATGTCAAACGTGTTGTGCAACGTCACCGCAAGGAGGCCGACAAGGATCGTCCAGTTTTATATAAGTCGATTCGGCAGAGGGCACTTCATATCTACTCACCGCGATCCGGGGCAGAGCTTTGGCGTCGCAGTGAATCTGACGCGCGGCTGGGACCCGAATCACGGGGGGCTCACGGTCATCTTGGACGGAGAGTGTCACACCGCAAGAGCATGCCTCGTACCGACTGCTTTCCAGATGCTGGTCTTTTACACCAGCAAGCGCTCGACACCGCATCTTGTTTCGATGGTGTCGGTTTCGCCGCCGCAGGCACGCATGGCGGCCATTGCCCGTTACGATGCGGTGCCTGCCGAATGAGCGGCACATCAACTGATCACCGCAGCCTCGCCTCAGCGCTGGTTGTCGTCATCATCTGGAGCACCAGTTTCTCGTTCGCCAAAGAGGCCATCGACCACCTCGGGCCGTGGCTGTTCCGCTGTTACAGCATGGCGATCGGGGTACTGCCGTTGCTGCCGTTCGTGCGCCGCAGTCTGGTCGATCTGCGCAAGATGGCGCCGCTGCAGCGCCGCTACCTGTTGTGGGCCGTGACCTTGACCGGCAGCGTGGTCGCTTCGCTCAACATGCTGGCATTGGCCTACTTTCCGGCGTCCAGCGTGCTGGCGATGATGTACACGATGCCGGCGTTCGCCAGCCTGATCGAGGCTGTCGCGCGCCGATCATGGTCCTGGCTGACACTGGTCGCGCCTGCCGCTGCGTTAGCGGGTGTGGGGGTCTACAGTGGCGATGCCAGCATGGGGGCGGGCGCCGTTCTGGTGCTGTGCAATGCGGTGGTGTGGGCAGTGGGGACGTGCTTGTCGGGCAGGGTCGGGCCGGGCCTGCAGCCGTTCACCGCCGTCACCGTGCAGATGCTGATCGCCCTCCTCGCCAGCCTGCCGATGCTGCTGGTGGCCGTGGTGGCCTTCGATCACCCCTTGCCCGTGCCGACGCCGTCGGACGGGGTCGGCATCCTGTATGCGGGGCTGCTCAACGGCGCCCTGGTGTTCTGGCTCTGGTATTACGCCATTCGCGGGCTGGGGTCATTGCGCGCGTCGTGGTTCACCTTGTTCGTGCCGATCCTGGGCGCTCTGTTCGCCGCCGCGTTTTTTTCCGAACGGCTGGGGCCGCGCGAGCTGCTTGGCATTGGTCTGATCAGCCTCAGCATGCTGGTCCAGCGCGCCGTATCACGCCGACACACCGCCCCGGCACGCTGAGCATCGACGAAGCGCGGGCGGGCTGCCCCGTTACAGCGGCCGCAGCGCCTCCGGCACCGCATACTGCTGCCCGTCATGGCGCAGCACGTGGCGTTCGCTATCCACCGGCGTGTCCTGGTCGCGGCACGTCTCGCCGTCCATCCAGCTGCGGCTGGTCACCCGGCGCTCGCTGACGATCAGCTCGGCCAAGCCATGCGACGGTTGCCGGCCCACCGAGAGCGTGCGTGTCACATCGATGGACTCGCCCGCACAGCGCGTGTCCCATTCGGCCTGGTAACGACGCGTCACCAGCGGCGGGCTGAGTTCGCGCAGGCCGGTGCCCTGCATCGCCAGCAGCCGCAGCTGTTCCTCGCTGAACGGGTTGGGGCCGGAGCCATTGCGTCGCTGCAGGCGCAGCCCGAATGCCAGCGTGTCGGCGGCCAGCTGGTAGCGCGCGGTATCCAGGCGCATGCCGTCGAAGAACACCGCGTCGCTGTCCAGCGCGCCCGCCAGCACCGTCCAGGCGCGCGGTGCCAGGGTGTCGGAGTCGATCACCATCACCTCTACGTCGCCATCGCGGGAGTCGTGGTCGCCGCCATCGCGCCAGACCGGCGTGGCCAGCAGGGTCAGCCCGGGGCGGGCCGGCCAGCGCCGGCAGACGCTGCCCGTGGTGTCCCGGGTGTAGCCGGCGCGGTCCGGCAGCACATTGCCTGCCCGCTCCAGGTACGCCTGTTGCGCCGCCGCCTGCGCATCGTGGCAGTCCTGCGCGCGGGCGGGCAGGGCGGTGCCGCACAGGGCAGCCAGCAACAACGACAGGGCGATACGCATCGGAACATCCACGGGCCAGGGGCGCCCAGCATACGCGCGCGGGCGCCCCGTCATTGCGTGACAACGCGACGCAACCGGGTAGAGCCACCCCATGGGTGGCTACGCAACCAACGACTCGGGTGGCTACGCAACCAACGCACGGGCGCCCACGCAAAAAAAAGGTTCTTCGCCCATCTGAGGGGCAGGCAGAAACGTGCCTTGGCGCTTTCCAGACGCGGCCGTCGGCGGGTCGGGCGCTGGGCCCCCATGCCCTTTCCGGCGAATGTCCTCCGGCGTCGGCCTGCGGCCGCCACCTCCTCCTTTATTTCACCTCCAAGGG